>JAGVVH010000015.1 GCA_019135895.1 Bacteroidota bacterium
TTTGCATTTGTACCATTAAAGGAAATCTTCTTGAATTACGATTTTATGCATGTGCCACATAATTTTGAATATGTTTTTCAGCCAGATAAAACATTATTTACGTTGCACGACGCATTATTTATGAAGATTAGCGAAAAATCATTCGATCATTTAAAAATGCGTAAGGAAGTTCCTAAGTTAATGCATAAGTGTAAGGGGATAATAACATGTTCGCAAGCCTCAAAGAAAGATATTGTAGAAACCATGTCACTGGCTCCGGATAAAATTGACGTAATTTATTGGGGTATTGATCATTTTGTTTTTCATCCAATAGAAGACAAGGCAAAAGTTGCGTGGTTAGTCATTGATAACTTTAATATTAATAGCCCATATTTTTTGAGCGTTTCATGTAGTAGTGAGCGCAAGAATACCGATAAGCTGGTTTTGTCTTATATCCAACTTCTTAAGAATAGCCCATTAAATGATCTAGTCCTTATTTGGCCAGACCCGCCTGATTTTGTCAAATTAATGGTTCAAAAATCTGGTTTAGGAAATAGGGTCCACTTCCTTGCCAATTTATCTGATGAGCAGTTAGTTCTTTTGTATAACGGGGCTACAGCTTTATTTTTCCCTTCTTCTTATGAAGGTTTTGGATTACCTGTATTGGAGGCTATGGCTTGTGGTACTCCTGTTGTTACCTGTAGAAACAGCTCTTTACCAGAAGTTGGAGGAGAAGCTGCACTCTACATGGATGATCCTAATCCCGAAAATATTTTAAATTACCTGGAGCGTTTTGAAAACAATGAATTTGACAGGAACTCAATATCTCTGAAGGGAATCAAACAAGCATCAAAATTCGATTGGACAAAAACTGCTGGAGAGTACATCAATGTTTATAAAAAATACCTGGAATTCGAGAATTAGCAGATGAAGATAGCGTATTTGATATCTTCTTTAGGAAATTCTGCCGGCATGGAACGTGTGCTCTGTACTAAGGCAAACTATCTGGCAGATAGGACAAATCATCAGGTTTTTATTATTGCGTTTAAACCTCTTCCGAAAGATTTATTTTTTGAGTATTCTTCAGGTCTTATTATTGAAAGCCTGAATCATGACATTAAGCACAAGGGGCTTTTCGCGTCTATCCTTAGCAGAACAAGGTTGCATGGTTCTTTCAAAAAGGCCTTGTCTGAAAGGCTATATTTAATAAAGCCTGATATTACCATTAGTATGTTCGGAAAAGAATTCCCAATACTTAACAAATTAGATGATGGTAGTATAAAAATTGCCGAATTTCATTACACAAAGAATTATTTGATACACCTCATCAAGAATATACCAAATCTCAGTTATCGGAATTTAAGATTGCTATATGCTACCTACTTCCAGTATCGTCAACGTGTGTTGGCCCAGAAGTATGCTAGAATAATTCTGTTAACAGACAGGGACAGACAGTTATGGGGCAACAAAAAGAATCTGGTAGTTATCCCAAATCCCGTTTCGTTCAGGTCAGAGATGAAGGCAGATTTGGATAGTAAACAGATCATTGCGGTGGGCCGGTTTATTGCCCAGAAAGGATTTGATCTCTTAATAGAGGCATTTTCCCTAATTGCCAGTAAATATCCTGATTGGCATGTGTTAATCGTAGGTGAAGGACAGGATGAGAATTACTTGAAAAACGAAATTCATAGGAATTCTCTTGAAGACAAAATATTGTTAATCAAACCAAGAAAAGATATACAGAATCTGATTTTAAGTAGTTCAATTTTTGCTTTACCCTCAAGGTATGAGGGTTTTGGTTTAGTGCTAACAGAGGCTATGGAATTGGGCGTCCCATCCGTAGCCTTTGATTGTGAATGCGGCCCTTCCGAAATATTAACCCATGGTGAGGACGGATTTGTTGTGGAGAATGGCAATGTTAAGCTGTTTGCACATTATTTAGCTACTTTAATGAAAGATAAAGAGCTGCGGATAAAGATGGGCAAAGCCTGTAAAAGAAATGTCATAAGGTTCTATGGTGAACCAATAATGAAAAAATGGCTTGACCTTTTCACTGAACTAAAATCAAAGAGGCAAAATTGAGAGTCCTTATTTTTTCACCAGAGAAACCCTATACGGGTGCTGAATCAATCGTCACCGCAAAACTCATGCGGGCTATGCTCAATCACGGATGGGAGGTTGAGATGATTTATCATGAGACGGAAATGATGTATTCAACCGATTATGATGTCCATTCAATAAAAAAGCATTCTTACGGCATTGAGAATAAAAAGCTAAAAGATTTCATATTAAGAAGAAAAGGTAAATCATTAATATTTAAAAAGCTGACCTCTCTGGATTCTTTTTTGTGGGTCCTGAGATCATATAGGTTGGCTTTGAAACTCAGAAAAAGAAAAAATTTTGATCTTGTCATTTCCAGAATTATGCCCCAATATGGACATCTGCCTGCCCTGTTATTTAAATTAACAGGCAGAAAATCGAAGTGGATAGCCAACTGGAGCGATCCACTTCCGAGAGCAAAATCACCTGAGCCCTATGGACAAGGACCTGGTGCAAAAACTCGTGTCCTTGAATTGCTTTATGTACAGCTTGTAGTAAAAACAGCAGACCATAATACCTTTCCTTCTGAAAGACTCATGGAATACTATTGGAGATATCTACCGGGAGTTAAATCTAAATGTTCTGTCTTGCCCCATGTGATCATAGAAAAAACTGACGGGCATGTTTGGCCCGGTACCTCAGATGATAGCATAACCTTAACCCATTTAGGTGGTTTCGGCTTGAGGAGCCCTGTAAAACTTATCGTTGCATACAAAAAACTCAAAGACCAGAAATTGCTCCCCGGTGAAATTTACTTTCGATTCATAGGCCCAATTGATGAATACATATTTCAATTGATCGAGCAGAACAACATCACCTCCGACTTTTCTCTGGAAGGGGTCAAATCATATGAGGAAACACTTGAGATAATTCGTCAGTCAGATATGATGCTTGTTGTTGAGGCTCCAATTAATGAAGGCATCTTCTTGCCTTCCAAAGTGGTTGATTATCTCCAGTACAGTAAACCGATACTCGCTATATCTCCAAGGAATGGGGTAATGAACGATTTAATTGCGCATTATGGGGGCGGAATTGTTGCCGATTGTACCTCCATTGAAGATATCTCTAATGCGCTTCTCAGAATTAACGGAGAGGTTTCTTTATTAAAAGGATCAAAGGGAATTTACAATACCGAAAAATTGAAATCAAAGTTCTCTGAAGAGACTATTGTGGAGAATATCAAGGAGATATACAAAAAGTGCAATCTAAATTGAGATTTGAGAATCTCGCTATAAAAGAAAATAATGGTCAAGGTAAAAAAGATTCTGGTCGTATTTGGCACACGTCCGGAAGCAATTAAAATGGTGCCGGTTGTAAAGGAATTGGAGAAGCATACCGATGTTTTTGAGGTAAAGGTGTGCGTTACTGCTCAGCATAGAGAAATGCTTGATCAGGTTCTGGCTGTATTTAATTTGAAACCTGATTTTGATCTGAACCTGATGGCTGAAAATCAGGATCTTTTTGATATTACTGCCAAGGTTCTCCTGGGAATAAGAGACGTTTTAAAATCATATAAACCAGATCTTGTACTTGTACACGGTGATACGACAACATCCATGGCAACTTCAATGGCTGCCTTTTACATGCATATCCGTATTGGTCATGTGGAGGCTGGTCTTCGCACCTATGACCTCTCGTCTCCCTGGCCGGAAGAAATGAACAGGCAGGTTACAGATAGATTATGTGATTATTATTTTGCGCCGACTGAGACTTCTAGAAAGAATCTTATTGATGAAGGAATAAATATTAATAAGATTTTTGTTACAGGAAATACGGTCATAGACACCTTGCTTATGGCAGTTGATCTGATTGCCAATAACAAAGATATTAAACATACTATAAATGAATTATTGTCCGGCTTCGGCTATAATTTAAAGGAATCTACAGAAAATGCCCACAAATTAATACTAGTTACGGGGCATAGAAGAGAGAGTTTTGGGCAAGGGTTTCTAAACATATGTTTAGCATTGAAGAATATTGCGGAAAATCATCCGGAAGTTGATATAGTATACCCTGTTCATCTAAATCCAAACGTGCAAAAACCAGTCTTCAAGCTTTTGGCTAATAATTCAAATGTTTTTTTACTGCCACCCTTAGACTACCTTCCATTTGTTTATCTTATGCAAAAATGTTATTTAATTCTGACAGATAGCGGAGGAATTCAGGAGGAAGCGCCATCATTAGGCAAGCCTGTGTTAGTAATGCGTGAAGTAACCGAAAGGCCTGAGGCAGTCGATAATGGGGCAGTCAAGTTAGTTGGCACAAATCCCGAGAAAATTTTAAGCATGACAAGCAAACTACTGGATGATTCTAAATTCTACGATCAAATGTCTCGCTCATCTAATCCTTATGGAGATGGGAAAGCTGCTTATTATATTGTTAAAGCGTTAGCATAATTCCTTTTATGCAAAAAGTTTCACGATTTACAGTGTTTTATTTCTTTTTGTTCTTTACGACAATATTGCCATTTTTGCCTGAATTTATTCCTTTCTTGCCACGTCAGATTTCAGGATTTAATTTAACGGGATATGCTTGGATATTAATGCTCATGGTTTCATTAATTAGTCTTCCAGGTATTGGACGAGCCACATTTTATGTTTGGCCCTGGATACCGTGGCTTTTATACTTGATAATATACATTTTAATTGATTTCTCTTTTCTCGGTCTTCAATTAACACTTCAATATTTGTTACCAATTGTAGTTGGTGTTGTTGCATCATCATTTGAATATTCAGAACAAAAGCTGAGATGGCTTGCCAAATGGTTGATAAGAACATGTTCAATAGCAATTATTGGGTTCATTGCAGGTCTGATTACTTATGGGAACGATTACATTGGAAATGCAACAACACCAATGTTGCTTACAATACTGGCCAGCTTAGTGGCGAGCGTCTGGTTTTATTCACGAAATAAAAAGTTTCTCATCTTCTTTATTTTACTATTTCTAGTTCCTTCTATAAGTGTAACAAGAATGGGAATTTTGGCGATGGCTTCTGTATTTATTTTTCATTTTGCTAATCGAAGATTAAGAGATAAGCTTATTTACAGTTCTTTTGGACTTATAGCTTTATTGATTGTCTTTAATTCACAATCATTTCAGGAGAAAACTTTTTACAGTGGAAGGGGCACAATAAGTGATCTGTCTATAGATTATTATAATAATTCAAATTTACGGACTAATGCCCGCATAACATGGAAAAGAGTTCTAACCCCCGGACTTAAAGCGGCGCCAGTATGGGGAAATGGGCCTAGAGCTGATAATGCCTTTCTTACAAAAATTACAAAAACCAGGGGAGGAGAGGCTCATAATGACTACCTTTCAGTTAGATTCAATTATGGTTATGTAGGCCTTATCCTGTTACTGCTTGGTTTCTTTGGTTCCTTTATCTCAATATCTAAAATATACTGGAGAAAAATAGAGGATTACTCCCTTAAGGTAATCGCTAGTTCAAGTTTAACTCTTTTTATAGCATTTCTCTTATTCATGTATTCAGATAATATACTAAAATACACGGTGTTTTTTCCTAACTACTTTTTTGCTATTTTAGGCATAGTGTATAGCATGAATTTGACTCAAGGTTTAGTTTTAGACCTTGATGAATAACCATTATACTTAGACCTTAAAAAGATTGATAAGGATTCCACTTTTTTGTCTTAGTGTTTTATTCTTACGACCCCAAATTGAAGATTGTTGTAGTTCATACTGATTTTCGGATCTATTGGCCTGCAAGATTATCTGCTCTTACAGAGTATCTTAATAATAATGGCGTTGAGCTTGAGATAGTTGAAATTTCCGGGGTCGGAAGCCCTTATGAATTCTTTGGTCAATTAACCTCCCGACCATCAAACTGGAGCTGCCTCTTTGCGAGCAGGAGAATGGAGGATATTTCTCCCGCTGAAGCAAATGCAGCATTAGAAAGAAAATTCGACTATCTGGATCCAGATATTATTTTTGCAGGAGCAATTGCTTTTCCGTCTGGCGCGGTAGCTACAAGGTGGGCGGCTGAAAGAAATAGAAAAGTCGTCATTTTTGATGATGCCCGCCTGCAGGATATCCCTAGATCATGTGTGGTCAATTTTATTAAAAGAAAAATATATTCATCAGTAAACGCGATCTTCTGCCCTTCGCCTGCCTGGATATCGACTTTTAATTACTATGGATTCAAAAATGATCAGTTATTTTTTGGAGTTGACGTTGTAGATAACAGATACTGGCAGAATAGTGAGAAGCCTGATAGTAAATTATTATTATCTAACAGGTATTTTATTTCAGTAGGTAGGCAGATTTGGAAGAAGAATTTTATTCAGCTTCTACGAGCATATGAACAATATGCAAGAAGGGTTAAAAACCCAAAGGAATTGGTTCTTGTTGGTGAAGGTCCTGAAAGAAACGAGCTTGAAACTTATTTAAAGACAACTCGATTGACTACAGTCCGCCTTTTGCCTTTTCAGCCACAGGAAGCACTCAGGTCACTGTTTCACGGAGCACATAGTTTTGTCCTCCCTAGTAGATATGGAGAAACGTGGGGACTTGTCGTCAATGAAGCGATGGCATCTGGGCTACCAATTATCGTAAGTAACCAGGTCGGCTGTGCATCAACGCTTGTCAAGGAAGGGGTGAACGGTTACACATTTTCACCAGATAATGTTAATGAGTTGACATATCTTCTAGTTAAAATGGATGCAATCGGTACTAAAGAACGGATGGAAATGGGAGAGAGGTCAAAAGAGATTATCAATGACTGGGGACTGGATCGATTCTGCCAGGGAGCTTATGATGCTATTCAATTTGTTTCCGGTAGTGCGGCCAAGAAACCTGGATTGATCACTAAGCTAATTCTTAAATTCTGGAAAGGCCGCTACAGGCCTGTCTAGTCTTCTCTTAAAATGCATATCATGATTAAGAACCTTGTAATAACTTATATCAGGATTCATTATTTCTTTCATAGACGTGGGATAATAATCAAGGGCTTAGGTTACGTCCAAAAACTTCTAAAACGGGAGTTCGTCTTCAATGCTTTTGGAAAAAAATTTTATTATAATCCCGGTATCGAAGGAAGTTATGATTACCTGCTGATTGGAAGATCAAATGAGCCTGAGACTCAAATATTTTTGGATAATACAATTGCAAGGTTAGACTCTGCAAATTTCATTGATGTTGGAGCAAGTATTGGAGAGTTTGTTTTTAGTGTCTGTAATTACTCGAATGTGAAGAGGATTTTTGCATTCGAACCAAGGCCTGATTGTGCATCTGTTTTAAGGAAGAATGAAGAATTAAACGGCGAGAGTAAGATATCTATCTATGAAAATGCGGTCAGTGATAATGTTACTGAAGTAGTATTCTTTCAGAATCCCGGAGGAACTTCATCAGGACTATTTAAGATCGCGGGAGAACAAAAACCCAATACTGGGTACAAAGTAAAAACTGTTATGCTGGATTTTGTTCTGCCTATAATTTTGGATAATCCGGTAATTCTGATAGATGTTGAGGGAGCAGAACCGCTTGTTCTAAAAGGAGCGACGACATTTATAAGTACAAACAGACCATTAATAATCTTTGAATTTAATCAAACCTCCAAGCGTCATTTCAGTCTGGAAGATATTAGGAACATCTTAGGTGAAGGGTATGAAATATGGCGGTTACGTGGTGATGGTACACTTGATATGAACTTTGCAAATTCATGGAATTGTGTGGCCATTCCTCAAAATTCCAAGTTTATGGAAATTTTGGGATCATCTAAAGTTCACTTGAATTGAAAATTCTGTTTATCCTTCATTATCCGCCTCCCGTTCACGGTTCATCGTTAGTCGGTGGTTTTATTAAGGAAAGCAGATTGATCAATGAAAGCTTTGATTGTCGCTACATCAATCTCGGTACCTCTGCCACGGTAGAGGAGATCGGGAAAAATCTGGCAGGTAAGTTACTAAGATACCTTAAGCTTATCTGGCAGGTTAAGAAGGCCATGCTCTTCTTCATACCGGATATCTGCTACCTTACCATATCTTCAAAAGGTGCCGGATTCTACAAAGATGCCCTGATAGTATTATTTGTCAGGCTTTTCGGGATCAAACGGATCTTTCACTTTCATAATAAGGGAGTCAGGATTAATCAGGGAAAGGTTTTCGATAACCTCCTGTATAGACTGATATTTAAAAATGCTGATGTGATTCTTCTTTCGAAATACCTGTATCCTGATGTGCAGAAGTATGTTCCGGAAAGCAGAATTCACTACTGCCCAAATGGGATACCTGACGTGCAAGTCGAAAGTCGAAAGTCGAAAGTCGAAAGTAAAAGCGGTGAGCACTTCCTCGCCCCCCCGGTTGCTCCACAGATATTGTTTCTGTCACATCTTATCGAATCAAAAGGCGTGTTTATGCTGGTTGAGGCTTTGAATATTATCAAAGAAAGAGGCCTGTCCTTTCATTGCACCATGATTGGTGGTGAGGGTGACGTTACTGAGGATCAAATGAGGAAGAAAATTGAAAAGTCCGGACTCATAGGTTATATTGATGTGGCAGGAAAGAAATACGGTGAGGAAAAACAAAAAGCTTTTCGTAGGGCCGATATATTTGTTCATCCCACTTTTAATGACTGCCTGCCATTGGTTCTGCTTGAAGCTATGCAGAATTCTTTGCCTATAGTGTCAACACCTGAAGGTGCAATATCTGATGTGATTGAAGATGGCATCAGCGGATTTCTCGTACCACAGAGAGATGCCCCGGCACTTGCTGAAAAACTCGAAGTGCTCATAAAAGAACCTGATCTGAGGCACAAGATGGGTTCCGCCGGCCGAGTAAAATACGATTCGCAATTCACTCTAGAGAGGTTTGAAAGAAGAATGGTCGAGATTCTGAATCAGGTGGCAGAGAAGAAGACATCTGGTGTTAGAAAAGCACATGTCTAAATTTGAATTATAAATCTTAGAACTATGAAAACACTGAAATGGATTGCTTACATCTCGGCGGTGATCGGATTGCTCCTCGTAGCTCTCGGCTCTGTATCTGCAGTCTTCCACATTCGTCTTTTGCAGGTCAATTACATGTCCAGCTACTTCCAGGGAGCAAACAGCTTCTTCCTGATTACAGTCATCATCTTTCTCTGCATCCATCTGGCAGGGAATAAAAAAATCTGATTCTACTTTTTCTGTCATTCCTTTTCCGGTACCGTAGCTTACTGTGCTTTTTAATTCTTTCGAATACTTCCTGTTCCCCCCGGCAGTAGTAATCCTCTACTTCCTCCTGCCATACAAGTGTAGGAACCCGTTCCTGCTCATCGCTTCCTACTTCTACATGAGCTGGAAATGGGAGCCACTCATCGATGCGCAAAAAGCTAAATATGACCGTTCGATGTTCCTGATAGATTCTCTTGCACGGGAACACTGTCCGGGTGCGGAGATAATTGATCTTGTGCCGGAATTTTCGCACAGGACCGAGCTCTTTTTTGACCCGATACACATGAACCCGGAGGGGCAGAGAGAGGTGACCAGAGCTTTAAGTGAGAGCCTGGGCGCAGCACCAAAATAGTGTTTGTTAGTAAACAACAATTTTGTAGTTTACTAACAAACAAATCATCGTAAGAAAACTAAAGAACAGGGTCTTCTTCAACCCGCGTCGCCCAGACGCTCTCATTGACATTCATTTTCTATGCTACGTGCTTAAGTCCAGAATCATTTTCTTTATTGTTCTTATCCTGCTTACCGTTACCTGCATCGGCGGATGCCGCCGGGCGGGCATCTGGCTGGTGAAGGAGGATGAGCCTCCGCATGCTGATGCCCTGGTGTTGTTGATGGGTAACTTCACCGACAGGGTGCTGCAGACTGCAGATCTATATGGATCAGGTCTTGCAGACAGGGTGATAATAGCCGAGGAGAGCATGGGCGGTTACAAGGGGCTCACTGACCGCGGGGTGAAAATCATCAGCCATACCTCACAGGCGGTCAGCAGCCTCGTGGCACTGAGAGTGCCGGCTGACAGCATCACCGTGCTGCCGGGTGACGCAAGGAGCACCCTGGACGAGGCGGTAATAGTCCGTAATTACCTCGGTACCAATCCCGAGATTGACACTATTATCCTGATTTCTTCACCCTATCACCTGAGGAGGGCTTCAATGTTATTTGAGAAGGCTTTTAAAGAGGCCGGACTGTCGGTCTTTACGGGAACCAGCGGCAGCGGCGCCTATACCGATTTTAACGCAGACAGGTGGTGGCGATCCAAGGAGGATATCCAGCATGTGCTTACCGAGGTGATCAAGATCGGCAGCTTCATGACGGTGGAGGGGAGGAGGCTGAAGAGAGAATAATGAGTCAGATAGCAATGAGCCAGCTGAATACCGTTTCGGTTCTGGGATACAATGTATACGCCGGCAGCAGGGATTATTTTGCTGACGGGGTGAAAGGGGTGGTGGCCACACTTAATCCCCATTCATATGTAATTGCCAGGAGGGACATGCAGTTTCGCGAGGCGCTGATGGCAGCCGACCTGCTCATCCCGGACGGCACCGGAATACAGCTCGCGGCAAGGGTGCTCCGGGGACGCAGGATAGAAAAGATAGCAGGGTCTGACCTGCACGAGGTGATTATTGATGCCCTCGGCAAGAGAGGAGGATCGTGCTTTTACCTGGGATCCTCCGAAGAGACACTTCAGAAGATAAGAGAAAGGCTGGCGGCAGAACACCCGTCGCTGAGGGTCGGGGCATACAGCCCGCCGTTCAGGGAGGTGTTCACGGAGGAGGAGAACCGTGCGATGATAACCGCGGTCAACAGCTTCGCGCCGGAGGCGCTGTTCGTGGGGATGACAGCCCCCAAACAGGAGAAATGGGTGCATGAGCACAGGGATAAACTCAGTGCACCTCTCATATGCCCCGTGGGAGCCGTGTTCGACTTCTACGCGGGAACAGTACGGAGATCGGGAGAGTTCTGGATAAGGCTGGGCCTGGAATGGCTGCCGCGACTGCTCCGGGAGCCGAAGAGACTCTGGAGACGGAACTTTATTTCCACTCCGTTGTTTATGTTTCATCTGCTAAGGGAAAAAATTAAACTTATTGCATGTCCGCAGGACTAAAAAAAGAGGGAAGAGCGATTGTTGATAACTAAATTTTATCAGTGTTTCTAAACAATTTAACTTCGCATCATCATGCCTGAATTAATTATCAGAGGATGGCCGGCAATATTGCTGGCGTTTGCCTCATCGGTTGCAATAACCTGGTACTATCTTCCCAAGGTGCTGAGGGTTGTGAACGAGAGACATCTCCTTGACAAGCCCGGCAACCACAAGATTCACAAGAAGGAGGTACCCACCCTGGGAGGCATTGGTATCTTTGCCGGCTTCATCTTTGGCTTTCTCATGGGGGTGAACGGTTACATGCACTATGTATTATACTTCACCGCCGCTGCAATGCTGCTCTTCTTTATAGGGGTGAAGGACGACCTGGTCTATATCAATCCATGGAAGAAGTTCGCTGCCGAGGTGGGTACTGCTCTGATAATAGCCCTCTTCACAGACATCCATTTTACCAGCCTCCACGGCTTCCTCGGT
>JAGVVH010000196.1 GCA_019135895.1 Bacteroidota bacterium
TAGTCTGGATAAATCAAGATTGCTGTTTCAGCGTTAAAACATTTACAGTAGCAAACCATTTGATAAAAATCACTACTGGAAACAAAATCATCAATATTTTTGTTTTTCACATCAATGATTATTTTTCTTGCCCCCTTAAGCAAAATATCAGGCTCGGATTCCAGTTCCTTTCCTGTGCTGCTTCGAGCTGAAACCTTCTTGTTTTCATGATATTCTATAATTTCTCTAGAAAAAAAAGCTTTTAATAGTTTGGCTACATATTTTTCAAAGACATCATTTGCATTGATCAATAAACTCATTGAACCGCTGTCAAATCCGGTGGTCAAATTCATATCTAGCAGTATTAGTTTAGCCATCTCAAATGTCTGATTTAAACTGACCATTGTTCTACAAGGATAAGCTTCAATCCTTGAAATAAAAGAATTGGATATTTTGACTTCCACGACATCTCGAAGCATTTTGGATATATGTGGTTTGTAATAAGTAGGTCGTTGACTTACCACTTTAACATAGGCCGCTTTGATAACTTTAACGATTGGATAATCTATTGATAAACAATCAGAATGATTTAAAAACTCTGGTTTATTCTGCAATAGGTACCGTTCATAGGTTACTTCATAATTTGTGACCCCTGTTTGAAAGGAGTTATAAGAAGAAAAAGTGTAATATTTGCGTGGTATTCCAATCTGTGATAATTTTTGCAACTTATCCAGAAAAAGACTAATTACCACATCAGAAAGGTTTTCTACCTTTTGCCAACTTAACAAATCGTCAGTACCTTTTGGTTCGTATTCATTGTGTAATATCAATCTAAGGTAGTCCACTGGGCTCAAATAGTTTATTGATGGCAAAACTGTGATCTCAAAATCCTCTGCAACAATTTTCCCAACTCGTCCTTGAGGAATTTTCCAGACATTTTTTTTTAGGGTGTCCGATAAACCAATTTTGCGTAGAATTTGATAAAGTGATTCTAAAAATTTATCTTCGATATATAAACTGTCGCCAGATTGTAATTTAAAAGCAGTCGTCATGATCTACCGCAATAAGTTTTCATCTTGCTAAAAAGTTCTTCCGTGGATGCATTTGCAATTTCTGCCGATACCGTATTTTTGATAACGTCATAATCTCCCTGTGCATACTCAATAAGCATTGGGATCATTTTGAAATGTAGAAGTTCAAATACATCTTCAGAATTCCAATCCGCTGTGCCTGTTCCCTTTATAAAATAAGAGTGCCCTAATCTATAATCTCTATTGTTAAAAAACTTTACAATATTATCGTTTAATGCTTGCAAAAAATCACCGAGCAGCTTTTCTGAATTGAAAGTAGAAAGTTGATCTATTAATGCGTAATTAGGTTCAAGTTCAACAAAATAAAAACGTCTTCTGATTGCATAATCAACAAGAGCTATACTTCTATCCGCTGAGTTCATTGTACCCAAAATGTGTAAATTAGGCGGTAGATTAATTTTAAATTCATTTCCATCTATATCTTTAATTGTTATAGTTTTGTCCCTGTCTAATGCATAAAGAAGTTCACCCAAAATGGAGCTTAGATTTCCTCTGTTTATTTCGTCTAAAGCTAGCAAATATTGATTTTTTTTGTTGTCATCTTTCGCCATATTATTTAATATATTAAGTAATATACCGTGAACTGATTTGATGGTTCCGTCTGAAATTATTTTCCCTATGACAAAATCTTGATAAGTGTAATTGGGATGAAACTGAACTTTAAATACCCTATGGTATTCAGATGCAATCTCATCAATATAAAATGATTTGCCTGTTCCTGGTACTCCGGATAAAATTATTTGTTTATATTTTGACAACAGCTGTAATAAATATGTGGCATCCATTATACAATTACCTCCTATTGCATTTGAAATATCTTTTGATTTGACAGAAACTATTTTAATAAAAGGATTGATCTCCCGCCCGCTAATCACCTCAACCATGTCCGTTATCTTTAGAACACTACGCACATTACTCGAGTCGATTGGCTTGTCATCTTTGGTTACTGATATTTTATCAGCAGCAAACAACTTGCTGGCTATGTCTTCGGTCAATTTATAATCCGCAAGGAATAATTTTCTTATGTTGTCCAAATTAATAGAATCAAAATTTCTAAAACGGTAGAGCCATACTAATATTGCATTTAAAGGAAACTTGTTGTTGTAACTATGCAGGATTTTCTCTTCAAAATTTGAGTTAAATCTGTAATATTTATTTGGACCTGCCTCCAGTAAAAAATCAGAAATAGTATTGTCTATTGTATCTTTTAAACGGCCCGGTAAGCCTGTGAATGTTGTTCCCTGATTA
>JAGVVH010000515.1 GCA_019135895.1 Bacteroidota bacterium
AGTGCCTATTGTATATTAGTTAAGCGCAAATTGGCGCGATGGACCTGTAGCTCAGTTGGTTAGAGCGCGCCCCTGATAAGGGCGAGGTCGATAGTTCAAATCTATTCAGGTCCACCATTTCATGCATAAGGCCCAGATGGGCTTTTTGTTAGAAGGGGACAAAAATAACGAACAAGTTCGTTATGTGCACTCCTTCTTGCGGGCACTTAGCTCAGTTGGGAGAGCGTTTCCTTCACACGGAAGAGGTCGCAGGTTCGATCCCTGTAGCGCCCACCACGCCGTCTTAGCTCAATTGGCAGAGCAATTGATTTGTAATCAATAGGTTGGAGGTTCGAGTCCTCTAGACGGCACCATACGTGCAGCTATGGCGGAACTGGCAGACGCGCTAGACTTAGGATCTAGTGGGGTGACCCGTGCAGGTTCAATTCCTGTTAGCTGCACCAAAAAACGCATCAATTCCTGTTAGCTGCACCAAAAAACGCAGAAGAATTATTTTTCAAAATTCTAAATCTGACACTATACACTTTAGGTATTGACCAATATTAGTCCTATATTTTTATTGTTAAAAATAGCATCATAATATATGATTAAAAGCGTTTAGACTATGAATAAGAAGAGACTTTTTATTAGAAATTTCATTGTTGGCTTCTTGAGCCAAGCTATTATTTTAATTCTTGGATTTGTTGTTCCGAGAATAGTGTTGACTAGTTATGGTTCTGATACTAATGGACTCTTAAACACAATAACGCAGATTTTTATGTACATGGCTTTGCTTGAGTCAGGTATTAGTCAAGCTGCTACAAATGCCTTATATAGACCATTCAAAAATAATGACGAAAATGGTGTATCTTTTGTTGCTTCTATAGCCAAAAAACAATATAAAAGAATCACTTTGATTTATGCCGCTATTGTTTTAGGAATGTCTTTTATATTGCCATTCTTTATAAAGACTTCTATTAGTTTTTGGGTGGTTTTTGCAATAATTCTTTTCGAAGGGGCAACGAACGTTCTTTCTTTCTATTTTATAAATACATGGTCTTGTGTTTTAAATGCGTGCGGGAAAAATTACATCAACAATACTTTTAACTTAATTATGCGTATCTCTTGTTATGCAATTAAGATTGTATTGTCTCTATGTCGAGTAAATATTGCAATTATTCAGGCTGGATACTTCCTTGTTTCTGTAATAAAACTCCTTCTTTATTATGTTTATTTTAAAAAGCGCTTTTCTTGGCTGGATCTCAAAGTTGATGTTAAAAATGAAAAACTCCCTCATAAAAATCAGTACTTGATCACCGAAATAGCATCAGTTATTTTTCAATCAACAGATATGATAGTTTTATCTATTTTTGTTTCGACTTCCGCTTCGAGTGTTTATTCAATTTATAATCTGGTGTTTGTTTCTTTGTCCACTCTTTTAAATGGCGTTTATACATCGCTTGTTTACTTACTTAATCAAACATATATTTCAGATATTGAAAAATATAAAAAGATACATGATGTATTTAATTCTTTTTTTGTTGGGACAATGACTGTGCTAATGTGCGTTTCATATTTTCTTATTACCCCGTTTGTTAGTATCTATACTTCAGGCATTCATGATATTAATTATATTAATAGATGGTATCCGCTTTTGTTCTGTCTTATTCCTTTGATTTCTTGGTGTAGGTATCCTCAAACAAATCTAGCCGGAATATCTGGGAACGCAAAAAAAATGGCCATCTGTTCAATAGTAGAGGCCGGAATTAATTTAACTCTTTCGATTGTTTTTGTTTGGTTTTTAGGTATAATCGGTGTTCTTCTTGCAACGCTTGTGGCATTGCCTATTAAAGTTATTTATTTAAATTATCTTTCAGAAAAAGAGATTATGAAAAGAAATCCAATTAAAACCATTGTAATTTTAGGAAGCAATCTATTTATTTTTGCATTAACTGTTTTGCTTTCTGAATTATGTATTAAATTCACCATTAACACGATTAGCGACTTTATAAGATATGGAGTTGTCCTTTCAATGGTATATGGTGTTTTAGTTTTTACCATTAACTCCTTCATTAATAAGGATCTTAATTTATTTATTTCAAAACTTTTTTTCAAACAGAAAGGCGACATTTAATATGAAAAAGGCTTTGTTTGTTTTAGAAGATTTAAATGGCACTGGTTCTCCCCTTACGGTTTTGCACATAATTCAAAACCTACCTAGTGATATAAAAATTACAATATTAGTATTATGTGGAAATTCTGAAGATGATTTAGTAAGAAAAAAACTATTTGAAACTCAAGGGTGTTCTATTAATACAATAAACATTCCTCATCTTTATACTAGAAAATTTAAAATTTTCTATCATTATTATCTTCATTTGATGAAAAAGACAATCATGCATCTTTTTGAGACTAACCATTTTGATTATTGTTATTTAAACCGTTTCAATATTGCGGGACCAATTTGCTCAGCAATTAAACGAAAACAAAAAAACACAACTGTTATTTTCAACGCACTTGGGAATATTGATTCAAAATATGGCAATCGTTATGTTACAGCTTTATTTAACTCTAGTTTAAAAAAAATATGTAAGCAATGTGACTATTACGTATCAATATCTGACCAATGTTTTACCAAAAAATACCCTATTAATGGGAAGATGGTTATCTTACATGATTATTCAAATATCGAAATTAA
>JAGVVH010000387.1 GCA_019135895.1 Bacteroidota bacterium
CAATTTCTACCATGTCCAAAGCACAGAGAGCCGGGACACCTAAAAAATCATTATGATTATCGCTAATCGCACTTTTATTCTCTGATTAATTTTCACTATTTTTGCCCGAATTTTAGATGAAGATTTACTGGTAGATGAATAAGAAAAGATTTCTTTTTGCTGTTGTTTATGTGGGATTGGTATGGGCATTTGCTTTTCCTATAAGCATTTCGGCACAGCAGGATTCCGTTAAAAGGAAGTATCTTGAAAGTGTTGATGTTACAGCTAAGAAAATTGAAAAACCGGTAAATTCAACTACGCCTTTGCAAATAGTGACACAAGAACAACTCACGGCATTGCCGACTTTACAAGTGTCGGATGTGCTCAAATTTTTTTCAGGCATAATAGTCAAGGACTATGGCGGTGTAGGAGGGCTTAAAACAGTGTCAGTCAGGGGGCTCGGGGCACAGCATACGGCCGTTGCTTTCAATGGTATTGCCCTTAGCGATTGCCAGACCGGACAGATTGATCTCGGTAAAATTTCACTGGAGAATGTGGAAACCATTGCGCTGAACAGTGGACAGCCTGATGATATCTTTCTGCCTGCACGACTTTTTGCCTCTGCCAGTGTGCTTAATGTCAGCACTCAAAAACCAATTTTCAAGTTAAAAAAACCGATCAATATCTGTGCCGGTGTTACGGCTGGTTCTTTTGGGCTGGCAATACCCTATCTTTTGATTGAAAATCAACTAAAAAAGAAAAGTACACCCGATGGCTGGTCGATGGCTTCGTCGGTCAGTGTTGAGTACCTGACCTCCAAGGGAAATTATCCTTTTGTGTTGGAATATGGCGGAGATGAGGACAGCACTTCCCATGAACGCCGCAAAAATTCTGATGTCAGAACTGTCAGGGGGGAAGCTAATTTGTTTACCACATTCGGCGAAAAGCATGAAATTGACGTCAAGTTTTTCTATTATAACGCTGAACGCGGACTCCCCGGGGCAACCATTTTCTATAGCACTACACCCACCCAAAGGCTGTGGAATGAAAATTGTTTTGGACAATTGCATTACAAATTCAGCATTAATCCTAAATTGTCCTATCAGGCCAATGCTAAATTTAACTACAGCTATACAAGATATTTAGATCCCGACTACCTGAATCAGTCCGGAGAACTTGACAATCGCTATATCCAGCGTGAATATTATATTTCCAATACCCTGTTGTATAATGTTTGTAAGAAATTGTCCTTTTCACTTTCCAATGATTTGTTTTTTAATGACATGGATGCAAATCTTATTCAATTTGCCGAACCCAAGAGATTTACCGGTTTAACGTTGCTGGCAGGGCAGTTTACTACCGATTATGTGAAAATAACAGCCACTCTGTTGCACACTTTTGTTCAAAATTGGGTTTCCATCGGTACTCCCGGGGCAAATGCCAACAAGTTTACTCCGTCGGTCAGCATTTCTGTAAAACCCTTTAAACAGGAACTTTTCAGAATAAGAGCCTTCTACAAAAATATTTTCAGAATGCCTACTTTCAACGACCTCTATTACCAAGCGGTGGGGAATGCAGATCTTAAGCCCGAAACTGCCAATCAAATTGATGTCGGAATGACTTATGAGAAATATTGGCATCAACATAAGTTTCATTTCACTGTTACGGGGGATTTCTATTTCAATAGGGTAAGCAATAAAATAGTGGCTATCCCGAGCAAGAATTTATTCATTTGGTCCATGATAAACTATGGGAGAGTGGATATTACAGGGACGGATGTTAATCTGGATCTCTCGTATCGTTTCATGAAAAAATATGAAATAAGAACTTTTGGAAGCTATTCATTTCAACGTTCATGGGACATGACAGAGGTGAACAGCAAAACTTATAAGAATCAAATTCCATACACTCCATTGCATTCAGGGTCAGCCGGCTTGGTGGTTACCACCCCTTGGGTTTCCGTATTTTACACGATTCTTATTTCCGGTGAGAGGTTTACATTGGGACAAAATATACCCCAAAATCGTCTCGAACCCTATACGGACCAGAGCATTGCCATAGGAAATGACTTTAAGCTCAAAAAAATATCATTTGGAATTAAACTGGAAATGTTGAATTTGGCAGACAGGCAATATGAAATTATAAAGAATTTTCCGATGCAGGGGAGAAGCTTCAGAATTAAACTGAACTTTCTTTGGTAAAAGCTCAAATTAAAGCAGTCGGGAATAGATGCCTGAATAGCATATTCTATCAGAATTTTCCACCTGCACCGCCGCCGCCGAAGCCGCCGCCGCCACCAAAACCACCAAAACCTCCGCTTCCGCCGCC
>JAGVVH010000094.1 GCA_019135895.1 Bacteroidota bacterium
AAAGTCTATAAACATGACTAATATCATTGTTATTCTGAAATTTAATAATGTAACTTTGATAGACTAAAACATAATATCATGAAAGAGAAATCACTTTTACGTCGTTACCGCTGGTTACTTTTTGCAGTCGTGCTGTTTGGCGGACAGCTTGCCGGTACTGCATATCTCTACAAAGATAAAAAGGCCGCAATGGTTGGCCTCGTTATCTTTTTGTTTGGATGTGTTGCTGCTGTTGTTATGGCTCAGATTGACGAATCCAATGACTAAGCAGCAAATAGCAACTGAGATACTTTCGGATATGTACCAGCAGGACGTAACCTACCGTGAGGCCGGGGATATATTCGGTGTGCGCTTTGCTTATTTTGTTGATCTACGTCATGGACGATACATGAAAATACCGAAAGAGGTATGGATAAAATTTCGGAATTATTTAAACACAAATAGAAAATTGAGATGAAAAAACTACTGTTTTTAATCAGCATCATTTTACTGTCATCATGTACCTGCCTGATCGGACAGATACCCCCGCAGTTCCTGTACGTTGACCAGACCTGCGGTGCAGCTATGCCGGACTACCTGACAAAAATACGGGTAACGGATAACTGCGAAATTGACACCGTTTGGCAAAGTCCTACACGGGGAACCTGGTTGACGGCTCCGGCCAACAACGCAATGATCCGGGCAATAGATAAGTTCGGCAACTTCACCGATGTGCTGTTTACCGTGAACCTTATTGACACCGTGCCACCTGTTATTGAGATAGTAGATTCAACACTCATATCGGATGTTTACGGGAAGATTGACGCAGTTTACAACATAGCTGACAGGATGCTTGCCCGGACGGACCTGTGGAACAATACGGTTATACCGGATAGCCTTCAGACCTACGAGGACTACTGGAATCACACACTTGTATCGTGGACTGATCCTGGTCACGCCTTCACGGGCGAGGGTATGCGGGTCTGGACGTTTGTGCAGCAGGGGGATACTTTGATAATCAGATAAAAATGCACATATGGACTTCAAGACCGTAATAATAAATAATATTCCAAACTTAACGGTTATGGAATTAGTGGAGATTAAGGACGCAATAGAGCTACAAATAGGTGATGATACAAAGCAGGTACACGCCTTGAAATTACTAAAGGATGGGAGGAAATTAGAGGCCGTGAGATACATTCGAGATATAACCGGATGGAGCATACGGGAATCAAAGGAATATTGTGACAGACTTGGATAATCAGATAAAACCTACCGAGATGAAAAGAGAAGAATTAATAGCCTACGACAACTGGCTAACCGGAAACAAATGGGGCAGTTCTGAGATTATAACCCCGGAACAGGCCGCCGATTTATATCTTGCCGAGAACCCCTTCCCTCCCGCCGGGGGTGCGGAGGAGTTTATACTGTCAAAGATTGCGGATTTTAAGCTGCAGGACTGCTATCCAACCTTTGTTCCTGAGATGGCGCAGGTCATGACCGAGTTTGCCGCCCTCCACGCCCAGCGACTTGCAGAGAAGATGGTGGAGGAAAAGTTAAGGGAGGAGTTGATAGCTTATGACAAATGGTTAATATCTGACGATATGGGCATAAACTATGCCACCACAGGGGAATGTATTGACGCATACCTTAAAACACGAGAGAGATGAAAGTAAAAGTTGATTTTATTGAGATGATTTGGGATAATTATCAGGGCGCAAGTGGAAAATCAATCCAGAGAAGCATTCTGATTGATATTCCCGCCACTGCGCAACTTGGCGAAATCGAGAACTATACATTAAAAGTGCTTACCGATAATGGCATAAAGAAAAGTTATGACCCGTCGGAGTACTCATACCCATATTCGGGAATTATTTCAATTACAATTTTACCAACCTTTAACAAGTTGAGCCATGACTAACGAACAAAAGCTACGGGAGATAGCAGAAAAGTGGGGATTTTCGCAGTATAAAACCGATGAGGGATTCCTTATTGATAATGACAGAACTAAGGAGTGTCTTTCCGACCTCACCGCCCTCATCAGCGAACACTACTACCCGAAGGAGAAGTACGATGAGCTACTTCGGCAGAGGGATGAACTGAAGGAAGCGTTGATTAATGTGACGGCTATAATAAAAGACTGCTATCCGTTGCTTTTCGACAACGAAAAACCAATCATCAAACAGGCTGAAGCCGCAATCAAAAACACAGATGGTTAGCTCCTGCGGAGTGGGGGATAACGGTGGGTATAAACCATCGTTTTAATGTGGTTTATACCGTGTTATGCCCCGTTTTTATTCTTTGCGTTCTTGATTTCTAAAATAATTGAATTTATCCAAACAAGGAGCAAGAACAGCAACTTAATCAGATGCTGGGTAATGCTCGTTTTGTCTATAATTGGGCATTGGATAGGCGTATAAAGGAATACCAATCAGAAAAGAAAAGCATATCCGCTTTTACTTTAATGACCGAACTTACTCAGTTAAAAAAGAATCCCGAATATGAGTGGTTAAAGCTATCTGTTGCTCAAAGTTTGCAGCAATCCATTGTAAATATGGACAAAGCATTTACACGTTTCTTTAAGCAAAAGAAGGGCTTCCCAAAATTTAAGAGCAAGCACAAAGGAACTCACAGTGTCGGATTTCCGCAAAACACGAAAGTAGATTTTGAAAATAATAAAGTATCTGTAAATAAAATTGGATGGATAAAAACTAAGATTAGCAGAACGTTTGACGGTAAAATAAAAACAGCAACAATAGAGAAAAAACCAACTGGAAAGTTCTTTGTTTCAATAACGGTTGAATTACCTGATGTTAAAGTGAAGCAAAAGCCTATATCGAAGGTTAATGCTGTTGGTATTGATACTGGAATAAAAACATTTGCAACTTTATCTGATGGTACTGAAATAGAAAATCCAAAACACTTAAAAAACTCAATACAAAGATTAAAAGTATTACAACGTAGAGCTTCAA
The DNA here is from genome assembly GCA_019135895.1 of Bacteroidota bacterium. Taxonomy (GTDB): domain Bacteria; phylum Bacteroidota; class Bacteroidia; order Bacteroidales; family WCHB1-69; genus JAGVVH01. Next base: position 2,952 of record JAGVVH010000094.1, read on the forward strand.
AAAAGCAAAAAGGAAGCTCAAACAGAAAAAAAGCAAACTTAAAAGTGGCTTTGCTTCACGAGAAAATATCAAATCAGAGATTAGATTTCCTACACAAAACAACTACTGCGATAGCCAAACAGTATAATACGGTTGCGTGTGAAAACTTAAACATATCTGGTATGATGAGAAACCACAAACTTGCACAATCTATTGCAGATTTGGGATTAGGTAGATTTTATACCTTGATGCAATACAAAATGAAGGAACAAGGGGGAAACTATTTAGAAATAGGTCGTTTTGAGCCTTCAAGTAAGATGTGTGGGTGTGGTGTAATAAATAAAAATTTGAAATTATCAGATAGGACTTGGACTTGTGAAAGTTGTGGTTCTATAAATGATAGGGATGTTTTAGCAGCAAACAATATCTTAAAGTTTGCTCTAAACCCTAAAAATAAAACAACCGATGGTATGTCGGGGGTAGCCTGTGGAGACGTTGGCGTTAGTCAAGTCGATGAAGCAGGAACTGTTTCTGGTCGCTCTTTGCGTCCTTAAATGGGGTACAAGTAGTGATATTGCTGCATATCATCCATACACAGAAACAATTTGGATACGAAATAAATTAGGGTGGGGAAAAACGATATTAATACTGTTGCACGAATTAACACATTGGTTCATCCACGTATTTTTAAATAATAATGAATTGTATCATAATAAAATTGACAAAAAATGAAAGCATATCAATTATCTAAAATTAATGGTTACTATTGGTGGACAGGAACATCAATACTAACAGTAATACCAGAAGAAAATTATGAATATAAATGGACTTCTGATTTTAAAGTTGTTGAACAATTAAATGGAAAGAAAATATGAAAGTATATGTTGTTTATCAGGAAAACTGTTTTGGGGGCTCAGAAGTTGCAGAAGTGTTTTCATCACGAGGTATTGCAAGAGAGTATGTTATTGATGAAATATTTGGCAAAAATCAAGCGTATAAAAACAAGACAGAAAACGTATTAAACAATTGCGCTGACCAGTTTATTCACGAACACGATGTTCTATTTAATTGG
>JAGVVH010000485.1 GCA_019135895.1 Bacteroidota bacterium
TATGTATTAATAAAATTCAAAGTTTCATCTGATACTTGAGGAGTGTCAACATTGCTATTTCCCATCTCCTCTAGCATTTTAAGAAGTTCTTCAGATGACTTATTATGAAGAATTTTATCTTTACTCAATTTAGAACTCCATACTAACACTAACTGCAACGGTACTATCTGCCCATCCTTGAACACCCACATAAAAGGGTCCTAAGATACGTCTTTCAATTTGAACGCCGTAAACGGGCAATACGTTCGTTAGAGAGGCTTTTACATTAGCACCCGCTTTCCATTGAGGTTTAGCTGGGGTGATTGTTGTTTCTTTGGACGTGTCTGCTTGTCTACGAGTGTTTTCACGAGTTGATTCATCAATGGTTGTTACGGTTTCTTTAGAGCCGTCTGGTCGAACTACTTCTTTAATAATAGTCTTAACGTCGCGTTTAACAACTTCTACTTCTTTAATTTTCTCAACTTCTTTTGTAACAACTTCGGGTGGTTGTAAGTAGCGACCTACCGCATACCCGCCCAAAGCCAGAACAATTGAAATTAATACAACTGTTTTATAGTTCATTACAAATTACACCGTTCAGTGTCCATCTTGCAGTTTTCAATTTGTCGGGAAATTTTCTCGTATTTAGGCGCTAGTACCGTTGGAAATGCAACATCGCGGAGACGCAATTTATAAAGAGTCGTCGGATTCACTTTAATTGTTTCGGATGTAGGGCGAACGCTTTTAGCACTATTGGCATTAATCCATTTCAGAGTTCCAACTTCTTTTTGAAGAAAAACTTTGAGGTATTGTCCAGGCACAATATATCCTGGCGATAGAGATCGTCCAATACCCGCAAAAACGAGACCTACAATTTTACCACTATCGTCAAAGACTGCGCTACCACTATTTCCTGGAGCAACAACAAGGCTAGTTGTCTGTGCGCTGTAAGTTTTCACTACTGGAATACCTCCAAGAAAGAAACAGTACATCGCCCTTTTTTCAAGGTCCTCTTCATTGCACTTTTCAACTCCAATCATAAGTGTAACATCTTTATTTTTAGAGGCATACCCTTCCACTGTATTTGCGGGAAGAAGGTATGGATGACCTGATACTCGAAGTTTTTGACCGAACTTAGCAGGAGCATCAGCTACGATAGTTTGGTATTTAAGATTGGCAATGACATGTACTAGACAAATATCGTGCATCTTAGACATCTTAAAGCGTTCAACTAGATGTTCGCCTTGCGACGTTGTAACGATACCCCCGCTCTCCAATCCATTGCAGACGTGTGCATTTGTAAGAATGTGGCTTCCTAGTTCGCCAGAACGAAGAATTACCCCACTACCGCCACTTTCTTTAGCGCGATCAGAAATCATAACTGTTACCAGTTCGAGGTCCATTGGGGTGGTGGGTCTTTTTACTTGAGCGAAACTCGTGGAACAGATTAGTAGACTTGTTAGAATAAGATATTTAAGCATAAAGCTCCTTTTTTGGTTATATAGCTAAGTTATTATAATCAGGGCGTTTTGTCAAGTTTTTTCTTTGTTTCTTGTCGATTTTTTTTACGAAGTTCGCCTTCCACCCGCGTTTTTACAGTATGGCATACAGAACACAATACTTGATAGCCGGAAATTTCACAGAACAATCTGTTTATAAACCCGTCCCAAGTATCCCACCCTGTTGTAGGAACGATGGGCGAGATATGATCGAGTTGTACGTTTGCCTTTTTTTCAACAGCACCACAACTTTCACATTTATAGAGCCCTCTAGAAACTCTGGCATTCTTTAATGCTTCTGTTCTGGAATACCATCTGTATGATGCCCGTCTTAATGTTGCAATAACAAAGGACTTTAATTCCTTGTCGTGTTCTTCTTTTGTTTTATTCAAGTTGCATATCCTCTAGTTGACACATCATTTTAGCCGTTTCCCAATATCCCACTTTTCTTTTTAAACCGTTATAATGGAATATCCAAGAAGCGTTTTGATGATCAGGCTCTACCGACACAAATCCTGTGAAAAAATAGGACCAATTTAATGTTTTTATATAAGATTCAAACGAATTAATCATATCTTCGTTGCTTTTGTTCTATATTTACAAATATCACAACTTTGCCAATATCTACCAGCGATGTTGTGTTCTATTAATTTACCTTTATGACAATCTGGACAAACTTCTTCAAAATTATCATATTGAACGTCTTCCACTTCATCAACGTCTTTATTGTTTTCGTGATGATGTTCACGTCTTTCATAATACTTTAATTCTTTTTTTAACTGTCTAATTTCAGCCTTTAAGCCTCTGATAATACCTTTATAATGTTCTTCTGGACTTTTGCTGCGTTTCTTGGGCATAAAACCCTTTCTTAGTTAAACTCCTGATGACCCAAACCCGTTCGATCCTCGTTTACTTTCGGCTAATGTATCAGACCAATAGGCTTCTCCTGTTACAATAGGAACAATTACTAATTGACCAACACGATCTCCTACTTCGTATGTATCTAAGGTGCGATCAATGTCTTTGAATCGCAGCTTAATTTCTCCAGTGAAAAAACTATCAATCACACCCACCGCATTAGCTAGTACAAGTCCTTTTTTTGAAACACTAGAACGGCAAAATAATAGTCCTACGTGTCCTGTCGGAATTTCTACAGCGACGCCTGTTCCGTATTCAATATATTCTCGAACAGTTTCTTTACTTGTTGCGGTCAAATCCAGCCCGGCGTCCCATACATTCGCCCTGCTAGGCAATACCGCTTTTTCGTGTAGTTTCTTAAATTTTACCATTTAGGTTCCTGTTCTTCTAGAAACACTCTGTTTCCAAAAACGTGAACAATGTCATGTTTATCATCAATGTACTTTGTTGCCTTTGTCATGATTAAATATTGACCAACCTGGTTATCTCCAACTAGGTTTAGTTTATTCACTACTTCTTCTGCCCATTGGTATCCGTTTCCTGATTGGAAAATAATGAAATATCCACGTTCGAACAGTGAGCGAACAAATTCATAATGAGACCAAATAACGTCCCGAACTACTTCTTTGCCGTAGAAATTAAGAATTACTTCAGGTTCATGCGGATTAACCGATTCTTTAATTAAAGTATCGTCAATGTCACAGAATACGATTTTATCATTTGGAATTATCATCTTTATTATTTCCATTAATATTTTTAAGCATTTTATCTATATCTAAATTATAGAAAGATTGTTGTGGTTTATATTCAATTGAATGAGTAGTGTGTTTAAATCCTTCAACAGGAGATTCATAAGTAATCAAATTTGAAGAAGGCAAAAACGAATCATCTTTAAGAATATTGGGGGTGTAAGTTAAAGTATAGGATTCTTTTTTCTTTTTAAATCTATCGTCTTGTTGAGGATTATTGTGAACAACATCAATAAGAATAGCTAGGTCTGCAATGGCGTGATGAAGCTGATGAAAGCCTGTTTCCTTATCGAAATCATTACCATCGAGCCATTCTGTCATGTGTCGGAGCACTTTGTCTGCCATATCTGTATATGGAAACCCGTTTTCTTTAAAAGAATACTTTCCGTGTTTTTGCATACCATAGGTCAATGCTTCTGCCGCACCCCAGATTGCGGATTTTGGAACAAGAGATAGTTTTGGTTTACCTTCGCTTTTCATTTACGACTCCTCAATTTTGTTTAATCTAGCAAATTCGCCGTGGTGTTCAATGGCCAGTTCATTGTATTTTTTCGCAGCTTCTTTTGCGGTCTTAAATCCGTGTTTTCTATAACGCACCCCTCGTACCATTAATTCTGCTGAAAACGTTTTGGCAGTTGGATACCAAACTACGCCTTTGTATCCAGTGGTATTGTTTTTATTTTTTGATCTATTCATTCCATTTGTACTTTTATCACTCAATCTAAGGTTTTCTTTTCTATTATCTAGCGGATTTCCATTAATATGATCAACTATTGTATTAGCATCAGTTATTCCTAAAATTACTCTAGATAAATATAAAGTACACGTATTTTGACCTTTTCCTCGTTTAAAATATACTCTTGGTTTTTTTCCTTTTTTATCTAGTATATCCCACATATACATACTCATAAAATGTAAATCTTCTTCGTCGATAAAAATATCGAATCCCTTCAAAGAATAAATCATTTTAAATATACCGGAAAAGATTTATAAAAACAAGTTGGACGTTCTTTTGTTTCAATATAGTAATTAATAGTCTGACCTGCATGGCTATCATAACCTAAAACTCGGGCATAACTATCCTGTCCAGGAACGGATTCATTAATAATGATTCGACCCCTTCCGTAACAGAGGTATTTATGCCAATGACCGCCTCTTAGAAAATCAATAACTTTACCGATTTGAGTTGATCGTTTTTGAATATGGTTTTCAAATGCGACTTCAGTAGACGCTTTAACATTATCGGTATGTTCATACAACGCATTATTACCGTAAATATTTAAAACAACAAAACTATCTTTTGGTATAATCATTTTTACTTGATCTAGTTTAGATTGTTTAATTAAAAGGTTTAAAGAGTTATAAATAATCCAAGTTAAATTGTTTTCTCCCGGATTTTGCATAGTTCTATTAGACTCTACCCTATCGTGATTTCCGGACACAGCGGGGATTGTAATCGGAATACCTAAAGAACTGATGGGTAAAATTATATCAAAAAATAAAGATTCAATCGCTTCTTTTACCTGTACCGAGTTAGAGAATTCGCTAGATAGTGCGGATTCTACTCCGTGCATTGTGTAGGATTCAATAATATCGCCCAATAAAGCAATGATAATATGTTCAACATTATGTTCCTTTTTAGAACTTTCTACTTCTCTAATAAAAACTTCGGCCAATTCGACCATTCTTTTTCTACAGATGGCAAGATTAAATGTTTCGCTTTTCTTTCCGTAATGAACATCTGAAATCATTAGTTCCATTGTCATATTGCGTTTTTTTGATTTTTTCGTTTTTTGTACTTTTACTTTTGGTAAAGTAATTTTAGAAATACCTTCACTAATAGAAGTTAAAATCATTTCTTCGGTAAGACGTTTTTCAGATAACTCTCTTTCGAGTTTTGAAATGTATTTTTTTGTATCATTCAATTTTTTAATTTCTAAAAGATCCTTGTCGTCAACAGGGAAATGAGCTTTCATAATAGCGGAAACTCCGCCAAATTTTCTAAGCATCCATTCACTAATGATTCCATTTTTTAACAACATACCCTTAGTGATTTCTTGTGGTCGAAGGTTTTCTTCTTTTGCGAGAGTTTTAATCTGTGTTAAAATGGTTTGAAGTTCTTTATTCATCGTAGCCTTTCTTAGCTGTTTGTCCTAATATAACATAAATACTTGAAATGTCAAGCTTTTTTTACAAAATTTGAATATGATCTTTTTCTAATTCGTAGAAGCCATAAAAGGATCTTAAAGTAATATAGTTTAAACCTTTTTTTCTTATATAAATGATATCGTTTTTACCCAAAACAATTCTATAAACATCTTTTAATTTTTGTTTATATAAACCCATTATTCCAATACCGTGTAGTAATGTTTATATTTAAACTCACTAAAGGACATAGTATTGTCAGTCACTACAATATTTAAACCGTTATTATTTAAATAAATTCTATACCAGCCGACATATTTAGTAAGACTCACCTAAAAAACCTCGTCAATTAGATTTAAATCAATAGCTTCTTCTGGAGTTAAAATTGTATCAAACTTCAATAAATCCTTTACCATCTTCTTTGTAAACTTTGGTTTCTTTACCTGAATCTTTTGTAGCAGGATTTCTTCCATGATGCGTTCGTCTTTATCGTGTCGTTTCATCCATCGTTTATTGTTCTCAGGATGGTCTGTATCGAACGCAATCTGACCAGTATGGAGCATCATACGGCTATTTTTGGACATCATCCTGTGGTCTCCTGCTTGCATTATCCAAGCGGCAATACTCATAACCGAACCATACCCTTTGATAGTAACATGGTTCTTACATTCAGTAATGGCGTCGTAAATGGCCATACCTGCTGATTGATCCCCACCAAGAGAATTTATAAGAATTGTAATAGGCTTATCTCTATCTTGACTGGTGTGGTCAAGTACGTGCAAAGCTTTAATTACTTTAGTTGATGAATGTTCATTAATTTCTTCTTCAAGAAGATCAATAGTTCGGGTTGGAACATAAAGACCGTGATCATAAAATTGATCAACCAAGTCCTTATCACTTCGTTTCAATGCCATCGGGTCGTCCTTTAGCGGCTAATATCTTTTGATTTTTAAGTAAGTGAGATTTAATGATAATTTCGGCGTCATATAAGGCCAACAAGGATGACTCAATCGGCAACAACTCTTTGTGGGCAATAAGAATTTGATAGCATTGATTAATAGAAATCAAACTAGCTTCTAGTTTTGGAACAAGTCTTTTTGCGTTTCGATAAGCAAGAAAGTCTACCGTTCCTTCTGGAGGTGTCTCACTACGTTTCTTTTTATTAAATATATCAAACATTCCAAAATCCCTTAGTAGAGGGTATAAATTTATCACCCCACCATTCAACATGACTCAATCTATCATTGTAATAACATAACGACCAGTGATCGTTCAGTGGGATTCTGACTGTATTGGTATTAGTTCTATATAAATTCATTAATGATATTCCGTATTATGCTTCATCAAATAATAAGCGTCACTAATCCATTTCAACGCCAAACGCGACAACGAGGGGGTGGATCGTTCTACAACAGGTTTCACAACAATACCTTCTCGAACACAACCTAAATCCGTTCCATCTCGTAGTTTAGAAATGACTTCTTTATCCCAAGGTCCTACATACAGTTCTAGAACTCGATCAAGACCCATACCGTCTACTTCTTTTTTGAAGTCTTCATAATTCAAATATTTTAATGTGTTAGAATCCATAACGTCAAAAATAAACAGTCGGTGTTCGCCTTTTTCGCATCCATAAGGGTAATTGGCTTGGATACCATCTCCAACGATTTCACCATAAATAATACGTCCTTTTGGAATTTTATTCATTAAATCGTATTGATGAATCATTTTTGTATATACATCACCAAAGTTAACACCTTGACTTGGAATATTAACTCCAACGTGTTTCTTATCAGGCTTGCTAGAAATTTCTACAGTTCGAGAACCCCACACAAATTCATATTCGGGCAGTAATCCGAGAAACTTTTTAATACGTTTGAATAGCGTATTAACTTCTGTTGGTGCCCAACCATACCGCGCGTTAGTTCCGTGGAGTTTGACACTAACATAAACAATTTCACCATCTTGAATAACTCTATCGAAATATTTAAAATGTTCGAGTTTGGAGTATTCTTTAAAATGAGAATGCTTATTTTTTTTCTTCGTGGCTTTTACTTGCATTTGTTTTGGAAGTTCGTATTCAGGTGGTTCATACTTTACCACACCTAAAGTTTCTGCGTAGTTTTCTTCCAATACACCTTTAAACCCGATCAGAGAAGGTTTTACTGCGAGTCCTTGACTGATTTGGCCACGAAGTTTAATTGAACGAATACGAGATTTATTAAGTTTAATTTTACTGTCAGGACCAAACACTTTAGCTTCTAGCTCTGGAGAGAGAATAGAGTCTACTGGAATGTATAGAACCTCATCGCCGACATTGAAGTCGCCTTTTTTAACAACTACGTCCCAATCATAGATTTTAGCAATAACTAAAGAGTCGGCATTTGGATGTTCTTTAATTTCTCGAATAGTTGTCAATGGTACACGAAATGTAGACATAATTCTTCCTAATCATTAAAAATCCAAGATACTTTTTGGGCACTAAATGCTTGCTTCTTCAAGGCACTTTCAAATAAAGGTGGAATATTTGAAGCTTTCTTTCTAAATCCATATGCAGTAACGCAATACTCTTCTTTATCTTTTGGATCAAAAGTTATATATCCGTTCTTTACGTAAGCATATAAACCTTGGGATTGCTTCTTTTCTAAAACCATAGCATGGTCTTGGCCCATTGTCAAGCATTTTAATACGGTCACTAAGTTTTTTTCATTAACGGGTTGATGCGAATATAAACATATGTTATATACACCAAAGTTCTCAGGATGAGTGAAATAATACCGCTCCTTCCCTGGAGCGATAAGTTCAAATGGAATACGGTTGTTTAGACAGTGTGTATTAACTTGGGAGAAATGATTTCTGGTTAAAACACCATATTCCAAATTGAACTTCTTACAAAACTCGAAGTGAGGAGTTTCGAGATTGTCTTGTGTGAACATAATATGAACTTTAATTTTTAAAGAATCATTCATATTTTCACGAAATAATAACTACTTTTTAGTTTTCAAGTCGGAAACACTCAATGCTTGTCCCGATTGTTCCAATGTGATAAGTCTTGGTGTCCCAATTTGATCTATGAGACCAAGTTTCTTAGCTTCGTCTGAAGTCAAATGAAGGTCGCCTCCCGGAATCTTCTTAAGTTTATCTTTCCAAAACTTGACAGTTTTTCCTGTATCTTCTGCCAAAAGTTTAAAGACGTTATCATCGAGTTGTTGAGTGATGACTACCGCTTCTTTGACTTCTGTAAGATTGCCAGACATACCAGTTTGAACTTCATGTACCATAATTTGAGTATTTGGACTAGAGAACCGAAAGCCCTTAGTGCCTGATGCCAGCAACAACGCTCCCGCTGACATCGCTTTACCATAAGCAACGGTCGCTACATTTTTTGTTGACGATTTAATTAGGTCTCTCATTGCTAACATATTATGAGCCGAACCTCCGTATGAACTAATCATTACAACAATTAGGTCGGAACCTTCTTGTTGTTCTGCTTTCATAAACTGAGTAGTAAAATTTTGCAACGAAGCATTATCAAAATTCACTACCCAAATTGGTTCCTGTGGCGGTTGTGGAATTTTCATTCTTAGTTTTTTCCTTACATTGTTGAATTTTACTATGTGTTACTTTATCTTTCGTAATCACACAGTTAACCATTTGATCATAACAGGTGATCTGGTCGGAAAATCCTGCACAAAATACAAAGATTACATCGACCAGTTTCATTATTTAATCAATTCGTCAAAGTTTTTATTAAACTGAGTTTTATTTTCAATTTCTGCAATCTTCGCTTTACCTTCTTCCGTATCAGGCGGAGCAAGTTGACCTTCAAGGAAATGAATGCGAACTTTTTCCTTTCCAGGAACCAAGCAAATCAACGCTGGTCCATATGGATTATGCAAGTGTTCGTAAAATTTGTACTTCTTAGTCAAATCCTCAATTGTTTCATTGCTTGGATTAGGACAACTCTCCAAGAACTTAGCTTTTACTGTAATTTCCCAAAGATTACCTTTATCGCGGAACGTTGTAATTGAATCAACCATTTTATTTCTCCTATGTTAGGTTGTTTTTATTATTTTAACTGTTCTATTCCAAAAGTCAAGCCTAAATTTTTATACGGATGATCTTTATTTCCACCTTCTGAAATAATAAAGATTACCTTATCACTAATCTTAACAGGCGTATCACCATAATATCCATCTGTAAAAATAATAGACAGATTTGGATGATTTTTTTGAATATGTTCAAATACACACATGGGATCAGTTCCACCTGCTTCAATTTCATCAGGTTTAAACGGCGTTCCTTTTTTATATTTTCTAGTCAAATACAAATCAGTATGCCATAAACCCAAATTACACTTCTTCATTTGACCTTCTCCCAACAAATTATTCATAATCGTTAGAAATTGGTTAGCTTCAGTGTGTGAAATCGAACCAGAAGTATCCAAATAGGCGTTAATAAATGGAAGTCTATCATACTTAGCACCAGGAGCATAAACATCGAACCGTTTATTCGGTTTATTCCATGTTGCGACTCTATCCGGACTTTGCATATTCTTTTTTACTGCATACTTAAAGATTGCTTTATAGTTTAGTTTCTTTAGACGTTGTTCAATATCATCAATGAAACTTTTCACACTATCAGGCAAATTAGAATAGTCGTAACTAGACTTCTCTACTGCCCGTTGAGCAATCTTTCCGGCTTCTTGAAGAAGTTGTCGTTTCTCTTCTTCTGACAGTTCGTCCCAATCGTGAACATCAAAAGGAACATAATCCTTAAATTTATCGTAATTGATAGATTTACCCGTTCCGCCCTGTGTAGTAGGTTTTCGGTCTGGTGAATCAGAATCGTCGCCTTCTCCACCATCTCCATCATCCGCACCATTACCGCCAGAATCTTTTTTATTTTTATCACCCTTACTAGGTTTATTGGTAGTTTCCTTAATAAGGTCAAAATATGCTTCTGTTGTTAGATACTTCGGGAACGGAGTGCCATCTTTTTGCTTCCAGTCGTCTATTTTAACACATCCATCCGGAAGATGTGGAATAAACTGGTTGATTGCCATATCCGCAGCAATGTTCTTTTTCTTATGGTCTTCTTCGGTCCCGAAATGTTCAAATCTAAACAAATGACCTTTTTCAAAATGCATAATCTCGTGGAGCAAAACACCTTGACGTTGTTCATCTGTTAGTTTATCAGCAAATTCTGAATTAATAAAGATTTTAAACTTAATATTCTTTTTATCGTATGTAATACAAGCTGTAGGAATTTGATTACTGGATGTAACCGAAATATCCATTTCTTGAATTAGATGTCCGATAAATGGTTGTTCTTTAACCAAGTTTCGGATCATACGTTGAAGAATTGTTTTGCTATCCAACATTATGTTACGCCTTTACAAGAGTATTATGAAAATGTTTATACACTTCTGGGTAATCTTTAATAATTCGGTTAGAAAGTTCGTTATGTTTCAGTCCTCGTTTTTGTTCCAAACGATACAAGAGATCGGGTGATTGATCCGCAGGAAGTGTTAGAATAACTTCTACCAACAAATCATCTTCAATATCTGAACCGCTTTCGATAATATCAGAACATGTCAGGGACACGCTAGCAGCCTTGTAATCTTCAGGATTACAGAGGGTCTTAAGTCGTTCTAGTGCTCGACCTCGTGAGCGTTTATCTTTGATTTCTTTATAGGTAACATGTCGATCATCCGTCTTAAATTTAAAGAACGATTGACCGTTTAGTTGACCAAGAATATTGGTATAAACCATTTTCTCAAAATCAACGCCCATAGTCTCAGCTCCAGCTTTAATGGCCGTGTCCAGTTTTTCAATTGAACGCGGAGAAAGATATTTAGCTCCGGCGCCATCGCCGATCTTTTCTGGGCGAGCGTATGTCCACATAGTTTCAACCCAGTTAATAACAGTCTGGTTGTACTCATTTGCTTTCATATACGCCAAATGGTCACGTTTATCATATTCGACATAGAAGAACTCAAAACGATCCTTCAATGCGCTATCCATTGTATTTACGTCATTTTGTTCGTCTTCGGGGTTAATCGCAGACACAATAATAACATCTTCAGGGAGTTTATGGCTACCAATAGTACGATCAGTCAACAATTGCATGAAAGCGTTCATTACAGATTGTGTACCACGGTTTACCTCATCAATAAAGATGACCCATTTACCGGAATCTGGCCACATTTCGGGGGTGGCGTTTACTGT
>JAGVVH010000222.1 GCA_019135895.1 Bacteroidota bacterium
GGTCATTAACTTGGTCACATCTTCAGAATCTCTTTGATTCTGTGTCGGACTAATTACTGGTATTCCATGAATTCTTGAGAGTATTCTAAGTTCTTGTGTGATTTGGCCTTGAGTCCTATAATATTCGATAGAATTCGCTAAATTCTATCCGTCTTTCGACAGCTCATAGTTGCCTATGAGAGTAGACTATATCTTCATCCTAGTTTAGGATGCTCCCCGTTTCAGCTACCAATCGCTTGTAGCTTACAAAGCTTTCGCTTCTAGTCGTTACACCTTCTGAATATCTCTATTCAGCTTGGCTCGGTATTGTCCCAGAGGGAGTTTCACCGAATTAGAGGAGTTATTCGATCTAGATTGCTCTAGAAAGCGACATTCATTTTATCGTACTCTTTAGCGTTACCAAATACACTCGTCGTAGGCGTCATTGTGTCCATATAATCTATAAAGATCAACTTTGGCTTATACCCTTCGACTTTTAATCGATCTAGAAATCTTCCAAGATCACCAGGTGAGAAACTATTTTCGTTGCAGTGCTTGAGTACTAAGCTCACTTTCCCCTGTGTCACTTTTAATAAACTAGCTTTTAATAAACTCTTAAACATCTTCTGAATCTGAGAATTTAGTTGATTATTTGTATCAACTGACATTCCCATAATCTGTTGAGTTCTAGTTACATCATAAGCTTTTGCATATAATTGTCTAACAGATTCGAACTTATAGTTACCAAATATAGAGATAAAACGTCGAGACAACTTGTGAATATCATCCTCGGTCGTCACGAACAGGATTGCATCTTTTTTATCAAAGTCTGAAATGTTCGCCTCTATCATTCGCTTACACATATTTATACACATCAAGCTCTTGCCATGGTTTGATGGTGCTGATATTAAATGAACACTAGAGCTTTCAACACCATTTAAAACATTATCAAATAAATCGAATCCGGTTTTAAATACTGAGAATCCTTTAGCAATATAAGTCACTAATGTATCAGCTAAATTTTCACAGGAAGCATCATCAGTAATAATAAAATGATCAGAGACTGCTTCAGCTTTAGACAATGATTGCAATTTAGACAAATCATTATACGCTGTAATTACTAAATCTTTATAATTCTTTAAAGCCTCAAATGGAGTCAAGTTATTATCTGAAATGGCTTCCTGTAAGTTATCTAATAATGTAATAGTTGAGCTAACAGAAATAACTTCATAATATGCATGAATAATATCAATTACATTATCTGTTAACTTTCTAAAAGATTCATCATCTGTTAATTTATGTTCTATAGCTTTTTGTATTAATTTAGTTGTAATCAAATCTCGGGTTGCTAAATGCTGAAACACATTTTCATAAGTTAATAATGTTGCACTCGATTCTCTAATCGTCAGAAGAGTATTAACTGCTTGTATCTGACTTTGAATATTTTTAGCAGTTGATAATTGTAATCGTCTTGCCATTTCACCTAAGGTTTTTAGGAAATCCTTGATGTAATCAATCGCAGAATTTGATTTCTCTGTCGAAAATGCTCCAAACTCTGATGGATGCAAAGTAATTTTGACAAGATCGACCATAAATTCTTCCGAGGTAAAGGTTGAAACGAATGCTTTTAATAATGTTTTTTGATCTCTAGAACTATATCCTGGTAAATTCATTTGCCTCCTTTTTTCATTTTTTTTAATACTGTGTTACTCCCATTCCAGGTGTAAATCTTTTCTTTAAATAATCCTGAACTTGCATATTAATTTCTTTTGCATTTTGTCCTTTTTTTCCAATCATTCTTCGTAATGCGGCAACTCTCTGTTTAATATAACCATCGCGTTCTGCGGTAGGTGATTCAGCACGAGGCAACGATGCCATTTTTTGCTTCATATAAATTTTTCGTTGATCTGCTGCCGCTAATCTTTCAGAAACGTTCTCAAATAAAAAACTTACTGATAACATGTAGATACCCCCAAAAATATTCCTAACAAAATTATTATTTCTATGTAAAAATAGATGTTTGTAAGATGTTTCTAAATGGCATCTGGTATAAAATCTGTTAGCATACTATAAATTATCTCTCGAGTCAATGTAGAGAGTTGCATATTTTCGGTAAATCGATGCATTCCGTTAATAAACGCTGAAGATGATGCAAATGATGATATTCTAGATCCTAAAACAGTCGCAGAAGGAAATATCACATTAATATCATAATCAGTACTTATAGTAGAGTTACTTAAAATCTTTGGGAAAAGTTTATTCGCAAAATTATTAGTGACATTATTAAATAGTGGTAACGACGTCGAATTAAAACCATATA
>JAGVVH010000366.1 GCA_019135895.1 Bacteroidota bacterium
GTTTTTGCCAACGCGAGAATTAACTACTAACCGCATAACCCTGCAGCGCATCACGAGTGCAAAAACACGCGCCACCCCGACTCGGCGCCAACAACACATACCGCCGAACGTTAGCACCAATTGCACAACCGACTGACAAAACAAACTTATTACTCCATCGACCAACATAAATTATTAATTTTGATCCATGACAACAGAAATCAAATATGACCACCCCTTAGGCGAAGTTTTTGGCTTCCCAATTATCAATGATTCAAAGAAGGCAAAACGTTATAGAAATAAGAAACTTTGTCCCTTCAATAATAAAGTTCCAAACTGCACCAAGGACAAAGCAAATGATCCACTTGGTGTTTGCAGTGTATTCCATTTAGAGAAGCCAATAATCACTTGTCCTACAAGGTTTCGGGAGGATTGGATAATTGTTGATAATGCCGCTAAATTTGCTTTCAAAGAAACTGCCAATTGGACATCCTTATCAGAGATTAAATTACTTGACAAGAATGGTCAATCTGCTGGAAATATAGACTTCGTGCTTGTTTCTTATAATAGTAAAGGCCAACTTACCGATTTCGCCTCTCTTGAGGTTCAGGGAGTATATATTTCAGGCAATTTGCGTAATTCATTTGATCGCTACACAAGTAAACCTACGTCTAATTTCGTTTGGCCTACAGGTTATAATTATCCAAAGCCAGATTATCTTTCATCTTCCAGAAAACGGTTAATCCCTCAGATGCTTTACAAAGGAGGTATTTTTCAAAACTGGCATAAGAAACAAACTGTTGCATTGCAGAAGTCATTCTTCGACACTCTGCCAAAACTACCTACTGTGTCGAAAGAAAAAGCAGATATTGCTTGGTTCCTTTATGATCTTGTGTATGAGCAAAATACTAAACAATTCGTATTAACACTTGTTGAAACAGTATATACAGAATTTGAATCAGCATTACAAAAGGTTACAACACCCGATCCAGGAAATATGAATGACTTCATAAATATCCTACAAGATAGACTCGACGAGCGCCTTGATGGCAATGCACCAGAGGCTCCTTCATTAACCGATATAATTATTACCTAAATGGCCGAGCAACTATCCTTTTTTGATCTCAAAGTAAAACCGATAGAAAAGGTTACCAATGTAGCTTCTGTTCCACAAAGGAGTCCTTTTAGATATCCCGGAGGCAAAACTTGGCTCATTCCGGTAATAAGACGTTGGCTTAAACAGGAATCTAGAATATCAGAACTAGTTGAACCTTTTGCGGGTGGTGGTATTGTTGCCCTTACTGCAGCATTTGAACAACTTGCAGATCATATAACTATGATAGAGTTGGATGAGGAAGTTGCAGCTGTATGGCAAATTATATTAAGCGATAAAAATGAATGGTTAGCAAATAAGATTTCAACGTTTATCTTAAGTCCACAAAATATTGAACTTGAACTTAATAATCCAAATAAAGCATTACAAGATATTGCCTTTTGCACAATCTTGAAAAACAGGATCTTTCATGGAGGGATATTGGCCAAAGGATCAGGTTTAATCAAAAATGGAGAAAACGGGAAAGGAATCTCATCACGATGGTATGCGAAAACACTCAGAGATAGAATATTAGCAATCTCAACTGTAAGATCAAGAATAAAATTCCTTAACCATGATGCTTTTGATTATATTGAGAATAACATAGATCGCGCTGATTGTTTTTACTTTATTGACCCTCCTTATACCGTTGCAGGAAGACGACTATACACTCACTTTGAGGTTGATCATGAGGAATTATTTCGGAAAGTATCAAGACTTAAGTCAAAATTTATGCTGACATATGATGATACTGAAGAAATCAAACAATTAGCAATCAAATACCATCTTCAGTTCAAAACTATACCAATGAAAACTACCCACCATTTGAAGAAAAAAGAAATAATCATCTCAGATAACTTCGATTGGTGGCAATAGCAACTGGTGCTAACAGGTCGGTATATGTCATTGGCGCGGCTGGTTTTTTACGCGCTAATCCATCAGATCAGCACACCAAAACCAGTTGGTGCTTTATCGGCCCGGCTTCGCGGCTAAAGCCGCCGGGCAAAAACCAGCCCGCTGGCCCCGCTCCCGCGGGGCACTCCCTTCTGGTGTCACGGTTTTTGCCATCGCGAGAATAAAGTAATAACCATCATATCCCTGCATCGCACCACGAGTGCAAAAACACGCGCCACCGCGACTCTGCGCCAACGCCACATACCGCCGAACGTTAGAGTTAATTGCTCAACACACAGTAAAAAAGGGCAAAATT
>JAGVVH010000562.1 GCA_019135895.1 Bacteroidota bacterium
CTGGACCGAAATGGAATTTTACTCGCCGCAATCAATATTAATAAAAGCCACTGTGGCTTTTGATTATTTGCATTACATAACAGGAGCAATTTGCACGATCAATAATAGTTCCAACCACAACAGTTATTCATGCGAGGCAGGCTATGAAAAAATGTCCTTATTGTAATGAAGAGATACAGGATTCTGCAATCAAGTGTAGATTTTGCGGCGAATGGCTTAATAAACAAGACGAACCCTCGTCAAATATAGTTGAACCTAATGCCAGCAACGCAACACCGTCACAACCATCATTAGCGCAGCAAAGTACAGTCGTCACACAGCCCCCAGTAAGACAGAAAGAGCAAACAATGCAATATGCTGGATTCTGGGAAAGAGTGGCAGCGTGGCTCCTCGATTTAATCATTTCGTCGCTTGGAATGTTTCCAATTATACTCATATTAGGCCTTCTGTTAATTCCTACAACTGGAAATGCTGATAATAACCAAGCATCATGGGAGGGGCTTGGCACACTCGTGGGTATAATTTTTACTTGGCTATATTACACTTTAATGGAAAGCTCTTCTAAACAAGCTACTCTCGGAAAAATGTTTTTGGGAATCAAAGTCACTGATTTGAATGGTAATCGCATTGGTTTTGGTAAAGCAACGGGTCGCCACTTTGGAAAGATCATTTCTGCAATTATACTTTGTGTTGGATACATTATGGTTGCTTTCACTAAAAGGAAGCAAGGCCTTCACGATATAATGGCTGGATGTCTTGTTGTAAAACGTTGGCCTGAGACTTCTGTGAGTGAGGTTGTTGAAGTAGAAAAAATAATTCGAGATGCGGAAACAACGGCATCTGGAAAAGTTAAAAATGATTCAACTTATTATTCAACATCGGAAACACAGCGTAATGATGAAGAATTTATAGAATTGTTGAAATCTTCCATAAACGAAAACGGACTGAACAATATTCCCGGTCACGATCTGATTGTAATCTACAATCGAGCAAGATCAATAGAGGCTTCAAGCAATATCCCAGATGATGAACTATCAAAAGTTATCAATACTTTATTGGAAGAAATTAATAAAAGAGGGTTATCACCAGACCGTAAACAACAAGATAATAATTTTAAAACGATACATAGCAATCAAGACTATTCATTTAAACAAAAAGAAGCAGGCGGTAGTTCAAAATGGGTCTATGCGATTGCTATTCCCATAATAGTTATAGTTATTGCATTGTTCGTAATATCGAATTTTTCATCACACAATTTATCGCAAGATGAAATTGCCCAAATCAGTGGACGCGCAGGACTTCAGTATGGCAATAGATACAGTGGCAATTTGTACAACGGCAACTCCCATGTAACACTAGAGCAAGTAACAATCGACATATCAACTTCCTTCAACGGAATAAAACAAACAAGAACCTATTCCGTTGATGTTAATATTCCGCCACGCACAACAAAGGATTTTGGAATAGACATTGTCACTGGAGATTACGGCGCTGAATATCAGTGGAGCATTAACAGCGCAAAGGGTCGCTAAAAAAAATTGAAGTAATGAAAGACATTATCAAAAGTCTTTGCAGAATATCTCGCGGCTTGCCGCGGGGCGTTTCACTTAAAATTTAAGAAAAATAAGAGGGAGGGTTATTATGAAAAATATTGTTTATATTATTATAATTCTTTTTATCTTACCTTCTTTAACATCGGCGGGTGAAATTTATACTTACAAGACAAAAAAAGGCGTTATTAATATAACCAACGGTTCTGTTCCAGAAAAATACTCGACAAAAGCTAAGAAAATAGGAGTATCCCAATACCCGATACTAGCCATAAGCACCCCGACCGTGACGAGAAATATTCTCGTATATAAAGATAAGAATGGTAAGATCGTCATAACAAACACTACTTCTCCGGAAGAGATAGGAGAAAAAGCTAAAATAATTTGAGCAATTTCCAATATGAAGGCGTGGGGGCGAATCCTCAAAAATCCTAAAGCCAGAACATCACAAACCTCACATTCGATCCTTGTATTGTTATGGCCGAAACGGCCACGGCAAAAGAGGCTGAAAAACGCCATTTTCAGACGTGCGGGTTGGAAATCAGGTTGGAAATGATTTATCTAAGGTTAGCTTATGAGAGGATATTTACTCATAAGTTATTGATTTCATTCTGGTAGTCCCACGGGGGTTTGAACCCCGGTTTCCGGCGTGAGAGGCCAGCGTCCTAACCACTAGACGATGGGACCATGAAATGCGTTCAATCCGCGCGGCGCGGAACTCCGGTC
>JAGVVH010000348.1 GCA_019135895.1 Bacteroidota bacterium
GTATAAAAATAACCATGCTGGATTTAAAGTGCGGCAGAAAAGGAATTACATTTTTGTGACTTTTTTATTCCAACACATTAAATTCTATTTGGGTAGTGTGTCTCATTTTTGTTTCGTACTCATTATAACTGTTCTGCTAAAGAATATCATCGGTCGTTCACATATTTCAAATCCGATATTTTCCATTTTTGAAATAATACTGTTGAATGTGTCTTTTGAAACGTGAAGCTTTTGTTTTAAGATGTCAAGCATCCCTTTTTGCACGTCAGCAGCAATAACCTTTCCGTTGTTATCAAGTAATTTTGCAGTTTCTAATGTAAAATAACCTGTTCCACAGCCCAAATCAAGAACAGTCATACCCGGGCGGACATAGCTTTTCAATAAATTGTATGATTTCGCTGTTTAATTCTTCTGAATATTCCATGGGCAACGAATGAGTGGCGTTTTTCCAGAGCTTAGCGGTTAAGTGCTTAACATTTTTTTCTGCCACTTCTATAGCCTTAACAGAATTATGAACACCACTATTATCAGCAAAAGCGACATATACAGGGAATTCCCATTTTTGCATTTGTTGCTCGCTTATCATTGTTGGCACAGGTAATTTTGAAGAATAATAATTTGCTCCTTCGTCAATCATTTTAGCTACAGGGTCGGTTGTATCAATGGTTTCCGAACCGCTTATTTCTTTCAATAATCCCTGCCTCCACTTTTTGGGCAAAAACCGCATATTGTAGGGTATAGATTTTAATACGATAATTAGTTTTATCATCTGAAATGTGAAAACAGGCTCAATAAGAATCAAAGAGGCTACCTTTTGAGGATATAATGAAGCGTAATTAGCAGACAACCAACCTCCAAACGAATGTCCTATTATGTGCGCTTTTGTCAGATGAAGATTTTCTATCGTTTCATTTATCCATTTCGCCTGGTCAGAACTGTTTTTTATCGGACTCTCTTGCTCACTCAATCCCACATCTCCCAATGCATCAAAAGCGTACACAGTTCTGTTTTTATGTAAACCGGGTATATTAGCATACCACATAGGTGTTCCTGAAGACTTTCCGGGAAAGAGAAGTATCGGACTTTTATGATTTGCATTATTATTTTTCCAGCAATAACCCTGTACCGTTCCGAATGAGGTTTTAAGTCTTATCGATTCGGCTTCAGGCATTGTTTGTAGTGCTCTTTTGTAGGCATCTACATACTCCTGCCGCTTTTCAGCGGAACTCCATTTACCAATTAACTGCTTCATAATTACAATGAAAAATTCACTCTATATGTAACCATTGGCATAAATCCTTGTAGCAGCATCTCTGAATAGGTACCTTTATTAAGGTCAAAGGATAGTCCATAAATATTTTTCCGATTTGTTACGTTTTGTAAGTCAATGGCCAATTCGTCTGTAAATCTTTTCCGATTTTTCCTGTAGCCTATTCGTAAGTCTGTTCTGAAATAATAACGTACTTGCAACTCATTTATACGGCTGTTATCGTACACTAATCTGTGTTGTTGTTTGCTCTCCTCCTCAAATACGGGTGTGTAGCGTGTACCGCCTGCCAATGAGCCTTTTATATCAGCAAAGAGTGTCCATCCTTTTTTAAGCGTTAATTCATAACCTGAAGCAAGGTTAAAGAGATATTTTCCGTCGAAAACAGTACTCCATTCTTTTTTGTTAAATCCGTTTGTATAGGTTGATCTGTAAAGCGTAGAATTAAACAACAGGTAGTAATTTTTGCTCATAAACTTTTCAATAGAGAACTCGATACCATAATTTTTTCCCGTTCCCTTATTAACCAGATTTCCCTCACGCATAATTACATTTTCACCAGCACCACCAGCTTGTAGAATAGTATAAGTTTCGTTAGGGTCGTTTTTCACAGGGATATTATAGAGCCATTGATAGTAAGCCTCCGCTTTGAAATTCCAATCGGGTGCAAAACTCCAACTATATGAAAAGTCAGCATGTGCACTTTTCATAAATCCAAGTTTTTTATTGCTAAGCTCAATTTCGCCTTGTGGGGTAAGTGTCCGGATAAAGTAGAACGAGCGGGGAATCATCTGACTATACAATCCACCTGCCAATGCAAAAGTATGCTTCGGGACGGGCGTGTAACGTGCGCCAAATCGTGGCTCAACCGAATAAGTATTATTCATATCAAGATACATGCCATGCAGTCCACCTGTCAGTATCAACTTCGATGCTATATTTTGCCTGTATTGTGTATAAACTCGCCACAGACCGAAACTTCCTTTCTTGTCAACATTGGTAAAAAAGCATAAGAAAAACGATGTTCTATTTTAGAATAGAGAGAATATTTATCTTCCAAAGCCTGCTCGTCCCACAATGTTTTCCACTCTGCGTTCGGCTGTCTCAAAGACATTGTGTCCACCGGCATATGTGTGTCGCTCCTTACAAAAGAGAGCAATGTAGTAAGCTTTGTTTTGGGTGTAAAATCAACTCTATGCGTAACTCCAAGGATGTAAGTTTTAGCATCAATTTTGATGCGTTGATCATACTGCCCAAGTAAATCTTCATCAAATTCAACCATTCCTACTTCAGATGTTACAAAGCTTATTCCGCTGCTACCGTATAACCCAATGACAGAAAGTTGGTTTTTCTTATTTATATCAAAGTTAAGTTTCATAGTAAAGTCCTGATATCTTGGAGTTATACCCGAATAAAAACCTAACTTCTCCATCAAGTCGGGAATAGAATATCTGTACGAAACAAGATAAGATGAAGTGCTATTCTTTGAAAAATAACCTTCCGAACCCGCTTCGATACCGTTAAAACCCATCTGTCCCCAAAACTCATGCTTTTGGTTGTTCCCCTTTCTCATCTGCAAGTCAAATATCCCTGCCATCGCATTGCCGTAGGGCGCGGGCCACGCACTCATATGAAAATCAGAATTCGCGAGTAAATTGGTATTAAGCATGGTAACCTGTCCACCCGTCATACCTACGCCAGTGTTGAAGTGATTTAGATTAGGAATCTCCACACCGTCAAGTGACCACTGAACACCTATGGGCGAGTTGCCTCTGATGATAATATCATTTCGTGAATCGTTGGCAGGTATAACTCCCGGAAAACTGCGCACCATACGAGCAGGGTCTCCCAATGAGCCGGCGAACCGAAAAGTCTCTTCCGTGCTGAAAGTTCTTGCTCCTGTTACAGTCAACTTGTTTATCGGGCGACTTTTATCATGTCTTGCCACTACCTCTATGTCTTGTAGCTCAACAAGGGAAGGCTCCAACACCACCTCCAGCACAACTTCCTTGCCAGTAATTGCCAATATATCAACATCTTGAGTAAGAAATCCAACACTGCTAAATCTCAATTTCTGCCTCCCGACAGGAACACCGAAAGCAAAATTGCCAAATTCATCCGTTACTGTTCCTATGGGAGGCTCACTCCCATATACATATATTGAAGCCTGAACCAACTCAGCAGCAGGATCACCTGAAGTCACTACGCCTCTGACTGTGTCAACTAAAACATTTTGTGCTATGCCTTGTGATAGTGACAGAATCAAAAGAAGTGAAAAAACAAACAAATATTTTTTGATAAACATCATCCATTCTATTTAATGCAAAAATGATTGCATAGAATTTAAGAGTAAAAGAAAAAGCATTAAGTTTTTGTGAAATTTTTTCTCAATGATTCAAGTAGTTTGTTTGTTGATTCTCTGGTAAATACTTTTGTCTCAATTGGTCAGCCAGTGTTTGTTTATTTTTTTTGAATTCTGTCCACCCTTGGGGGAGAAGTTAAAAGGCTCCTTCACCTGATAGAGCTCCAGCTGAAAGGAAGAGCAAAAGACCAACCAATAGATTTCTATGTTTCATGCTTCAAGGCGTTAACGTCATTAATAATGCGGCTATTAAACCCATAAAATTACCTCCCATATGGACAATAATCGCATACGCGTTGTTATCATATTTTTCTTGATAATAACCGGCAATTAATCCAAGGGAAAAAGTGAATACCAGTGTTCTGACGATGAAAAAAGTGTTTGCCCCCGATGTTATCAGGATTAAATGTGCTAAGCCAAATACAATGGCACCAATTATTACCGGAACGCTAATATGTCTTTTGAATATTTTTACCCCTTTGTCTTTCAATGGCTTTAAAATATTCTGAAGAAAGCCGCGAAACAAAACCTCTTCTGTCACACTTGCATAGATAAATATAAAGAGGAAAACCTGCAATGGGGTCATCATATCAAATGCAAAATGAGATTCGA
>JAGVVH010000018.1 GCA_019135895.1 Bacteroidota bacterium
GAGCAATTGCCCGCATTATTACCTGCAGCAGCAACAAAGCCCGACTGGGAGAAACCAAACGGTATTGTTGCAAGTAAAATTAACACAATAAGAATTGTTTTTTTCATAATTATTTAATTTCGTAAAGTTTACAATACAAATCAAATTTTTTGCTAAATACTGATGGGGAGTAGTACTAGTTTTTAAAAGTTTAATAAGAATTTCCAACCATAAATCATTGTCGGATTGAATTAAAAATTAATTTGCAAAAAATTCGCAGCAATTATAAGATAATATTTAATACCATACTAAATAAAATATATAAAAAAAAGGAAAAAATTACTTACTATACAAACATTTAATAATAAAGCATTTAGACAACATATATGTACAATTGTTCCAAAAACATTTTACATTAAGGGAACAATTCGCTATGATTGAGGAGTTAAGATGCGCCAGGGATTGGAGTAAAAACACCGCAAAGGCGGGGGCTTTGGGGCACAGGGAGCGGCAGAGCGACCGGAGGAAGCTACTGTCCGCGACCATGAGCCCCATGGCCAGCGCCTGCGGAGTTGTAGCGGAAAGCCCGACGGCGAGCGTAGCGAGCCGGGGCGCTCAAAAAAATAAAAAAAAGGAAAATTCAAAAAGGCAACGCTACAAACATTTTTGTATTTTTGCAAAAAAACAAATACCATGAGCTTTTTATTTCCACCAAGGCGTGAAAAGAGAAAATTTAGATACAAGCCACGATTCAGCAGTACTGAGAGTAATCAACAAAGTGGTGAAAGTCAATACGACACTAAAGAATTTGCCGATAGGCTTCATCGAAGTTGGGAGAGAAAACGAGAGAATCGTACGCGGAACAAGTTTAAATCCAGATCTTTAATTTGGATGATCTTTATTGTCTTGATATTAGTATATCTTTTTTACAGATTTTTTTTGAAGTTATAGCATTTTTCTATGGAAGACCTTATACATTTACTCTCAGATGTTGTTGCAAATCAGATTGCTGCGGGGGAAGTAATACAACGACCTGCATCAGCAGTTAAAGAATTGTTAGAAAATGCCGTTGATGCGGGAGCCGATAATATACAACTCATCATTAAGGATTCTGGGCGCACTCTCATACAGGTAATAGACAACGGGAAAGGGATGAGTTTTAATGATTCTCGCTTATGTTTTGAAAGACATGCCACATCAAAAATCACAACTGCCGATGATCTTTTTCATATCAGCACCAAAGGATTCAGAGGAGAAGCATTAGCCTCAATAGCTGCAATTTCGCAAGTAGAGTTAAAGAGCAAACAAATCGGTGAAAAAATGGGAACATTGGTCATCACCGAAGGTTCTCAGGTTAAGGAACATTCGCTGACAGTAGCTCCTGATGGCACCTCCATTTCAGTAAAAAATCTTTTTTTCAATGTGCCTGCGAGGAGAAATTTTCTTAAATCAGACTCTATAGAATTCTCTCACATCGAAGAGGAATTTAACAGGGTTGCACTGATTCACTACAACATATCCTTTTCGCTATTTCACCAGGGAAAATTAGTTTGCAGGCTAACACCATCCAATTTCAAGCAACGAATTGTGAATCTATTCGGAGCACATTTCAAAGACAAACTATATCCGATTGAGCAAAACAGTGACAATATCCGGATTAATGGTTTTATTGCCAAGCCTGAAAACGCCAAGAAGAAAAAAAGCGAGCAGTATTTATTTATCAACAATCGCTATGTCCGCCATAACCTATTGAATTATGCCATTGAGACAGCATACAGCGAGCTCATTCCCGAGGGGTACAGGCCGGCCTATTTCATTCATTTGGAGTTAGATCCCAGCACCATTGACATCAACATCAGTCCGACCAAGATTGATGTCAAGTTACAAGATGAGCGTTTAATATTTGGGTTTTTAAATTCGACGGTCAAAAAATCATTAGGAACCATGTCGCTCACGCCTCGCCTTGATTTTGATTATGAGCGTGGTTTAGACTTCGGCAACATTCCGCATCCTACTGGTCAGATTACCCCGCCATCAGTGACAAGAGATCCTCATTACAATCCATTTGACACTCCCGGGTCCGGGCAATCATTTTCTTCCGGCAATTTTAAGCAGGATAAAAGTCAGTTAGCAGGCTGGGAAGATTTCATGAAAGGCATCAAGACTGAGACCATTGATATTCCCAGCGGGTTAAATCATGACAACACTTTGGATATAAGCACTTCTGAGCCGGGGAATGAGCAGCACCTACCTTTTCTAACCATAGGCAACAGTTATTTACAACAGAATTTATTTCCGGAGACTATTTCATTAACAGCCGGCAATGCAGAAATTCTTCAAGAGTTAAAAGATGATTTTCGCAAATTAGGTTATGACATAGAATCTATTGGGAGGACGCAGTTTGCCGTGAACGGAACTCCTAATAATGAAGAAAGGTCTGTCACAGAAATCATTGAGGATATCATTGAATCATATAAGAGCAACCAACTTGAATATCATTCAGAAAAGGAGAAAAACATAGCGTTAACTTTTGCTCGTCAACAACGCTCTTTAGTAAAGCCCATGACCAGCGAAATTGAAGTCAAAGAATTTTTAAGACAGCTTTTTGATTGTCAGGTTATTAACACAACTCCTTCCGGAAAAAAGATTATACATAGTTTGCCGAAAGAGATACTCGAAGGATTTTTCAGATAAGGCATCAATAATTATCAAGAAGTCCGGGAACTCCGGACTTCTTGATAATAAATAATATAAAAACTAAATTATTGGACAACAATAACTAAGCAAAAAGTTTTTCTATTTCATCTTTATATTTCTCATAAACAAGATTTCTTTTAACTTTTAAAGTAGGGGTTAATATATCTGTCAATTGGGACCATTCGTCCGGAATCAGAACATATTTTTTAATTTGTTCATAATCACCGAAAAAGGCATT
>JAGVVH010000225.1 GCA_019135895.1 Bacteroidota bacterium
GATCAAATTTAACAAGATCTCCTTCCCAAAGCTCATTGTTATTTTTATCATGTTTTCCAATAAAATTCATCAATATGTCTTTTTCAGATATTTGAATAATTTTTACTATTCCTTCTCTAGCAGGATCTTCATATCCAACCGCAACCAAATGGTTTTTCTCCCAATACATTGACGATATAGAATATATCTTTTTAAAATTGTCAATATAAATTCTACACTTACATTCTTTAAACACTTTCACCTCCCAATTTTGAGTATTTTTATTAAACACAAAAGACCATAAAGCTCACCTTTCGAAAAAGGGAACCTTATGGCCTTTTGTGTTGGATATTATCATTAACTTCTTAAAACATAAATTGATAACTCCATTTCAAATTAAATATTTCTATATAATTAAATATTTCTATATAAAATCTTTAAATATCAGATTTTACTTTATCGAGAACGTCGAGACCAGCTTGACCAAATGTCTGTTCTACCCATTCCCTATAAGAAATATCACCCTCCGGCCAATTACCCCTTTTAGTTTCTTCTTCTTTTAGAACTTCGAAAATTCTTGAAGCATAACTTTCGTCAATATTAATAATGAAATATAAACGATCTGGTTTAAGTTGTTTGAGCATATATTTGTGCCTTCCTTTGTATTAGAGTAGACAATCTGTAAATTGATTAGTATGATATATATCATAATGATATGGTATCATAATCTGAAAAATTATATACATCATGGTTATATGATTAAATTGATTTGAATTCGGCAAGCTCTCAACAAGAACATTATAATAATTTAAAGTATTAACATTATCCTTGCTAATGACCGATGGGTTTAAGATTTTCTTCGATAATATATCAAATAGATTAATGACCTCTTTTGGTAAATCTGTTTCTTTTAATAACAATAATGAGCTTGGATTCTTTACATAATTAATTAAATGTTGATACGCTTTTGATATAACTCGTGTCCCATTATTTATCAACTCATAATTTAAAATATTATATAATTTATCTTCAGATTTATCATGATCAAGAGTCTGATCAGGATCGAACAACACTGTAGAATATGAAGTTGGTTGTTCTTTCGGAGATATATATTTTGAAATGTCTAATACTTTTTTATTTGATAATTTAAAAAATTTAGGCATTTTATCATCATTTAAATTGTTAGCTTTGTTTAATACTTTTTCAACAAATTCTTCTGGAGATACTGGAATAAGATGTTTATATTCCTGTGAGAGAACATTTATTCTTTCAATTTCCTGATCGTTTACAGCTTCTGCCGGACAAATATTAACAATCTTAAAGAATATCTTATTTGTAAAATCTTTAAAAGTCGATGTTGCAATCAAAGATCTTAATATTCCAGATTGTGAATCTGCTTCACATACCAATCTTCGAAAATGAGTTCTGAATGAATCTTTATTTGTATCATTTAAGTATTTTAACATATAAACAAATAATAAATAACTCATCATCATAATAATCATAGGCTTTTCATGATATTTACTATGATTTAGAAGTAAGTTATTTAAAATCTTTTTAATAGCAAATATAACATTACTGGATGAAACAGAACCATTTGCTTGAATTAATGAGTCAAAATATGAATTATCAAAATTTAAATTACCAGGAATAAGTAAAGGTAATATATACTGAACTTGTCCCTTTTGGTTTGTCTGAATTTTGCAATGATCTTTTGTAAAATACTTAAAATAATTGAAAGTATAGTGAATTAGACTAGATTTAATTGAACTATTTAAACACAATTCAAAAATATCATCCAATTCTGTTCTTTCTTTTGTTTGCGGCACGAGCTGAGAAACCTTCTGGGTTTCTATTTTAATTGCTGTATTTTCAGCCTCTTTTGCATATTCAGTCACTTTCTTAGTCTGGACTTCTTCTTTAGGCTGGTCTACAATATGTTGTTTAGCTATCGCCGAAAACAACATAAAATTTGAATAAAAGGAATTAATTTGACTATATAACCTCGTTACTTGATCTGTAGTTAAATTAATCCTAAAGAAATTAACATCTCCAGACATAGGAAATTTAAATTCTATAATCCAAACTTTATTAGCTTTTCGATCTTCATATAAATTTCTAGAGCATACGAAACTTAAATAATTTCTAAAATATTCAGAATCATTATAATTCAACACTTTAGTGTATACTAACTCGCTACTAACTAATTTTAATGCGTTTGGATTTACATGATCTTCTAAACAGCTTTTCTCAACCATTTCAACTAGCTGTCGATCAGATGTTAAAATCTTATAAAATTCAATTTTTAATTTAACATCATGAAAATCTTTTGTAATGCTACTTCTCATTATACCAAAAAATTGTAAATCCTTAATAAACATATTTGTAATTGCTAGTTCCATTATGCCTCCATTACATATTTATGAAAGGTCACAGAAGAAAACGTTATTGAAAATGAGATAGACATATTATATGTCTGTAACGTTCTTCTTCTCATAAAAATTTTTATTTTGCTAAATTTCATATAGAAATAATATATTTAATATTTTTAATTTTTATCAAAAAAAAAGGAGTATAATATCACACATGAAGAAGCTATGCTCAATTACAATTAAAGGAAAGACCAAAACGTGGGCATTTAATACTTTTGTAGATTTAAAGTATATTGATGAATGGAGAGAAGATGGAATTGAAATAGATCCAATTGAAAATGTTATTCCAGTTTGGGTTGTTGATATGAGATTGACACGCATCTGGTGTTTTCTACAAGACATTTGGAATGGTAAATATTTACGGAAATTAGGTTGGTAAATGTGAACAGAAAGGATCTAAAGAAAATGGGCGAACATGAAAAAACTACAAAAAGTCTTCTAGCTATCGATCAAAAAACGAAACATTTGTGGCTACAAGGAGAGACTTCGGTGTTATATGCTCCCGCAAGTCAAATTACAGAGATCAGAATTATTCAGACAGTTCAAAAACTTTTTAATATTTATGCAAAAGTTAATTTGATTTATAGAATGGAAGATCATTTATTAGAAGTTAAGAAATCGGCAAGCGCTGCTAAAAAATTCGTTGAAGATTTTGTAAAAGATCTTCAGAAGGAAGAATATGTAAAAAATTTAAAAGGAACTACTTTTATTAAAAAGAAATTTATATTAGGATTTAGCGTAGTAGGAACTGATTTAGTTGCTCTAATTGTAAATAGTCCAGTACCAGTCATTATGGCATCATACACATCTGAAGAAGATGCTATTGAAGCTTTAGAACATTTTGTAACTACTGGAACATATAAAACTGAAAAAATTAAATTGGATGAAACTGGATTGAAAGCTCTTGATTTATTAGTAGAAGAAATTAGTAAATAATTTCTTTATCTGATGAATGTTAAAGCTCTGGGCGGAGAAAAACCATAGTTCCACTGTTATAAAAACTATCAAACTGCTTTGGAGTTCAATAGGAAAAATCCTTAAAGATTGTTTTGGAACTGTTTAAATATATAAGATTGGAATGTAGATTTACTTCCAATCCTATCTCCAGATTCAGATCTGTTGATAGATATCTTTACATAGTTGAAACTTTACAAAAATTATTTAGAAATTAGAATTTTTAACTTTTATAGTTATGATTTCTATATAAAAACGTAAGTATATTTTGTTTCAAGATATTAACGTATCCAATTCAATTAGGTCTGTGGTAGTTCTCGCCGAGTAACAAAATCAATAATAATCAAATTAATTTCTTACAATTCAAGTTCAAATCTCAAAATCCAAAAAACTTTTGTCAATTTATGAACAAAAATGGGAGAAAACTTATAATGAAACATGAATGTAGTCAAAGTCCAGATGGATTTCACCGTCAACTACCACCCGCTAAAGCAGGTGGCTTGAAAGAGCCAACGTAGCTTTAGTTGTTGGGGTTGAACAGGCACTGGGTGTGGAAACACACCCAAGGATCTGATCTAGTGTTCACCATGGGGTGCCACTCCCAGCTCCATGCAACTGGAGGTAACAGATAGTAATATCTTAAGTCCTCATTGCTGTCATAGTAGGTAACGAAGACAGTATTACACTAGACCAAGCCGAGGGAGACGGAAGACAGGACCTGATCTATAGGTCACTAACTAGGAGAAACAGATGTATTTCATAGTAGATGGAAGAAACAATCTTCAGCATCCAACGAAGAAACATGACATGATTATTCGCTGGATCTCAACAGGAAAAGCTAAATTCATTGGAAGAGATATAGTTCAAGTATTTAAGAAATTCGACAGATCTAAAACTATCGACTGTAGATTTATCATAGGTCTAGATCCTGGATACAAAAACATCGGTTATAGTGTTTTTAAAATTTATAAGAATCAGATCCAGAATATTCTGAATGGTGAAGTACTAACTAGAACTTCTGAGATTACTAAGTTAATCTCAGAAAGAAGAATGTATCGTAGAAGTAGGAGAAGCAAACACCGAGAGAATATTCTGAGAAAATTTGGAAGAGCAAAATTTAAAGCTCCTAGATGGAAGAACAGGAAGAAGAAACCATGGGCTCCTACTCACATGCATCTGTTTCAAAGTCATCTAAATCTTCTTCAGTGCATCTTCAATAGGATAGATTATAATCAATCAGAGATAGTATTAGAACATTTTAAATTCGATTCTCAAAAAGCTTTAGATTCAACTGTCTCTAGCTGGAAGTATCAGAAAGGT
The DNA here is from genome assembly GCA_019135895.1 of Bacteroidota bacterium. Classification (GTDB taxonomy): domain Bacteria; phylum Bacteroidota; class Bacteroidia; order Bacteroidales; family WCHB1-69; genus JAGVVH01. Next base: position 4,686 of record JAGVVH010000225.1, read on the forward strand.
CCTCAATTTGGATTCGAAAATGTTAAAGCATACGTTAGAGCTAGAGATAATTATAAATGTCAGATATGTGGTGAGAAATTATTAAGTCTTAGCGTCCATCACATCCAAGAGAGAGCTGATGGTGGAAGTGATAGACCCGAGAATTTAGTTACTCTGTGTCAAAGTTGTCATTTACTCCTTCATCAAAATCTAGCTGAATGTCCAAGACCCTCTAAAGCTTCTCCAATGAGAGATAGTGGAGTATTGAACAGTTGTATGAACTACTTAGTTAATTATATTTCTCCAGCTTATACTATCACTGGATCTGACACTGCCGCTCTGAGACACTACTATAACATTGAGAAATCACACGTTAACGATGCTAAAGTGATAGCTTTATCTAAATTAGATCTAGAAAATTTCAATTGTCAAGACTTATCCAATACTGTCAATCTTAAACAGTTTCGTCGTCACACGAGAAACTGTGTTCAGAGATACGAAGATAGAAAATACATCTGTGACGGATTTACAGTTGCTTGGAATAGAAAATCTAGATCTACACAGGCTGAGTCGAAGCCATCTTTACAAGAGTTTAAACAAGAATATCCAGAAGAAAAAGTAGTAGCTAAACCTGGTAGAATAATCTACTTTAGAACTAATTCTCAAGCTAAGTTTAGACCTGGAGACATCTTTAAACATCAGAACATTAATTATGTTCTCAAGCAGTGGGCTTCTACTCAAGGAACTGTAACATCTGAAACTGAAATTAAATTTAAAATCAGAAATTGTCGCAAAATTAGAAACAATTCAGGATTAGTAACCACCCGCTAAAGCGGATAATTAATTCAGATTAGATTTAATTTCTTTTGCTTCTCCTCCACCCGCTAAAGCAGGTGGTTTCCGAAGCGGAACTATCGAACTAAAATCTTAGATGACAGGATTAAAAACTTGGACAATGACAGTAAGATTATTTAATAAAATCAGAACCTGGTTTCTTCCAGAAAATTATAATGTATATCTAGAAGAACCAGGCAAGTGTATATTCTGTTCTAAACGATTTTCGAAATTTTCATAAAATATATAGAAATAATTATTTTAGAAAATAACATTTAAATTCTCTTTAAAAATCTGTCTAATTTTTACTAGACAATTTTTTAATAATCAAAGAAGTTATATAGAAATCATATCAACATTAATCGGGAATGGTCTCGGTTAATATATTCTTTGAAGGAGGATAAATAAAATGTGGGTAGACGTTCCAGAAGATAAGTAATTCAAAATTAAATCTAAAATTTAAACAAAATTAGAACTGATAAAAAATTCTAAAAAAGAAAAGAATTGTGATTCAACCCAATCTAAATAGGTTGGGTTGGATCACACAAATTTCTATATATAATGAGGAAGGATTAAAAAATGTCATTAACACTTGGTTATTTTTCAAAATTTCCAGCAGCTTATAAAGACAGAGAGAAATTTATTGGCGAAGTAAGATTCAATAATATTCATCAAGATATTATAAAAGACAAAATAATTATACACGCCAGCACTGATAAATATCAACAAGAGATGGAAATTCAAGATGAAATAATACATCTCAATTCTCCTGTCAAAGTATTTTGTACCTGCGAGAGCTTTAAATATGAATTTGCCAATGCAGTATTTAGAGCTGGAAGTTTACTTAAATCAGTAAATTTTGTTAGATCGATTATAAGTAGACCAAAAGAAAAAAATCAATATAATGTTCCGAGCGGTTGTAAACATATTGTTGCTCTCGCTCGACAAGTAATTAAAATAAAACCAAAGAGAGGTTAATTAACATGAGTAAGAAAAACAAATTGAATGAAGGGTTTTCAACACTTCAGGATGATTCTTTAACAGTTCAAGAAAATTCTTCTGAAGAACAAATTTCTGAAACTCCAGAAAGTTTTGAAATTTCTCCTCAAGAAGTTTCAAAAAATATTTTTATTCTTGCGAAATTTAGTGATGCTATTGTGGAACTTGGTTATGTATTTTTAGCAACAAACGAACAAAATATTGTAACAGCTTCAAATGGTAGAATAAATTTATTACAAGGAAGAATGTATTATATTCCAATTGATAAATCAAACATTGATTCTGATGCATTTAATATTAAAATTCACAGTGATGTAGCTGACAGAATTGATGTTCGATTTGTAAAAGATGGTTTTGCATGTGTGGTACCGATTCGTCATAATGTTACATTAAAAACTGGTGAGAAACTCTGTGAACTAATTCCATTCTAACTCTAGGAGGAGACGTGTTTCGACTACCTGAGGATGCTGAACTTGAGATTCAGAAAAAGTTTCCAAACGCCCCTATTCAACAAATTACTCAATATTTATTCCAATTAATACTTCATAAAACTTTAAATGATGGAGCATGTCCTGTCAGAGGTTTTGGAAAATTTGTATCATTTAAAACTCGTTCGAATAGGGTTGGGCAAGATGTTATACGATTTAAATTTAAAATTAGTAATGCGTTAATCAATAAGCTTAAAAATGATCAATATATGCTTAATAATATACCTGTAAAAGCTGTAAATGTGTTTGCAGAGATGCATGAAAATAAAACAAAAGATAAGAAACCCCAAAGCAAAGCTAATATAGATGCTTCCAAAGAAGCTGAAAAACTTGGAAAAAAGAAAACCGAAGAGAGAATAGTATTAAACATTATAAATGATATGATATCCAAAGATTAGAGTCGGAGGAGAAAATGACGGAACGTTTGGGAGGCGAAGTAACAAGTATAAAATTTTATACTGGAAAATATTCAAATATAGATGAGAATGGATTACTAAGTGAATCTATTTTCGGACCAATTCATGACTTTAGATGCCGCTGTGGAAAATTAAATATTGAATCTATAGATGGTGGAAAAGTGTGTGATAGGTGTGGGGTTCTATGCGGTCCAAGTGATCTTCGTTTAAGAACATTTGGAAAAATAACATTAGTGTTTCCAGTTATAAAATCAACAAAAAGAAAATATTTTAAAAAGATTGTTGGTAGTCAACATAAACATCTGCTAGATCCGAAGAAAGCAGATGCTCTTGCCGCAACATCAAGATATCTAGCAGTAACTCATACTGCTGACACTCTTAAAGTAGTAAACACTATGAATTTCGTTCAAGGGTGGTTTGTAGTTCCTATTAGAATTACTGGACTTTATAGTTTTATACTCTCATTAAAATTTGTCGCAGAAGTGTTGGGTCTTGATATTGCTAAAGAATTATTTGAAAAGAAATATATAATAGATGTTGTAAAAATTCTCCCACCAGATATTCGTCCGGTGGTAAGAGATCCAAAAAAAAGATCAGAATTAAGATATGTTGAAATTAATAAGCATTATATAAGTTTAATCAATCAGAACAATCAAAATAAACCAATGAAAGATATTGTCCGGCAAAAAGAAAGTGATTGGTTTGATAAGATAAGATATAACTTAAATAATGAAATTGTTGATGAAATTGTTGATGTAGCAATTCCGGAATATGATGCTGCCACAGCAAGGTGTCAATATTACGTTGATAAAATCTATGAATCAATATTTGAAGGTATATCTGGAAAGACAGGATTGATTAGAAGTTCGATTCTTGGAAAGACTATTGAATTTAGTGCTCGATCTGTAATTGTTATCGACCCGAGCTTAGAATCATACAAAATTAAGGTCAGTAAAAAGATACTATACAGACTATGGTTTCCATATTTTCTATATTATCTTTCAAAATTTAAAGATTATGAATTTTATGATATATTCGATATTCATACTCAAGAAAGAAATTTTGAAGATAACAAAGAAATATTTGATGAATTTTTAAATTGGTTTTGCCAGCCGGAAAGTGATGAAAAGAATATTGATGATGAGTTTGAAATGTCATCAGTTAAATCTTTAATTAGAAGACGTAAAATCGAACAAGAAATGTTAGAAGATGCATTTGATTAAGGAGATATGAATGCAAACAAGATTATCTGATAAGGAGAGAAAACGGTTAGGATTTATTAATCGCCAACCAAGTCTAAGTAGACATAGTGCTCCGGTAGTTCTAATTGAACCGACAGATGATTCAGAAGATGAAACAATACATGTTAGTCCTTCGTTCTTAGAACCGCTTAACGCTCATGATAGAGAAGCTTTGTTGGAATGTGAAGATAAAGCTTTTCTACAAAATTCGATTACTTATGATCAAAACAATAGTTTTTTAGCGACAATTAGACATGAAGCACTATATGCTGCATTTGTTCTAACAAAAGAAAAATTTAATAAAGACAATATAATTGTTAAGAATCTAAATTCTTTAAAAGATTTACCAGAATCCCCAAAACTTTGGAACGATCATTTATATGATACAGTTCTACAGTTCAAATGAAGTCTGGTGAATTACATAGCTACGGAAGATGTTTATTTAATAAATTCTGTGGATTTGATAAAGTTATAATTACCAAGAGTCTTTCAAAAAAATTGATAGATTACGTTAGCGAAGAGATATATACTTATTTTAATAAAGACAATAAAAAATATTATGATTCTTTAGCAGCTTTGGAAAAAAGATTGTTCTTCTTTATATCTTCTACTTCACATGCACCGAGTTTAGATGTAGAAGATATGGTTAATCTTAAAAATGATCAAACTAATAAGATCTTTAAGAATCTACCAAATAATAATATTAAATTGGGATACTATATTGTTGAAGCTTTAACAAATCGAGCATTAGACAGTATGGATGAAAATTCAAGTTTATATAAATTGTATAAGAGTGGATCACGATTTAGTAAAGCTCAATTAGCAAGATCTGCAGTAGCAATCGGTTACAGTGCAGACGCGGACAATGTTGTTATTCCAAGGCCGATCAAAACAAGTCTTTTAGAAGGTCTTTCAGAAGAACAATATTTTATGGTAGCTCCTGCGACTCGGAAAAGTATCAAGGATAAATCTCGTCATACGCCCAATTCAGGATACTTAGAAAGAACTCTCGTAATGGCTCTGTCCATGATCGAATTCGATCTTGATGATTGTGAAACAAATAATCATCTCGAATTTATAGTGATGTCGAATAAGCACGCTCAAACATTAGTAGGAAAATATCACAGAGATCCAAATTCAACAGATAGAGAATGGAAAGTTCTTGATTTAAAAACCGCTATTGGATTTATCAATAGAAAAATTGAAATTCGATCTCCTATGACTTGCCAAAACCCAAATTTTAAAATATGCAAAAAATGCTTTGGTGAAAAAGAACTTAAAACGAAGTATGTTGGCATAGTGGCTGGACAGTGTGTAGTAGAGCGTCTGACTCAACTTACGCTCAGGACGTTTCACGAATCAGGAAGAGCCAATCTACCAACAGATGTAGAAATATTAAAATTCTTTGAAGACCATTTAGTAGATGTTGAAACAGATGAATCTGGAACTACATTAATTTTTGATAATGATTCTTTTCCGGAGAAATTAATAACAAATCAAAATCCATTAATTTATGGTCTGACTCAAGTTAGTAACAATAAATTAATATTTACACAAGACAAATCATCAATAAAGAATCAAGATGTAATTGCTGTAGTTAATACAATTAAAAATATTCTAAAACAGGGTGATGTATTTCAACCAATTGAAGATTATTATTCTAATTTAATGGCAGCAATTCTCGAAGTTGGAACTATTTACAGTTCATTTATTGAGATTTTACTTGCTAATATGTTTGTGGTTGATTATAATAATAAATTATTTTGGAGATATCATCAAGATCAAACCCCAACTTATAAACTTGGTGATAAGAGATTGGCTGCATATATTTCTAGTAGAATTGGATTGTTATATCAACCAAATAAAAATACAATAGAAAATATTAGTCTAGATGAATTGGAAGAAATTGATCAGAAAAATTTGACAATTTATGAGAAAATTTATCTTGGTCAAATTTGATTTTATCGGCAAGATCTGATTTAGGTCTTGCCGATAAAATTATTTAAATGAAACTAGTGAGATACAATACTCTAGGAGGAATTAGCAATGGAACAATATGTATTAGGCTGGCTTCATGCTGTGGGTATTATATTTATAATAGCTATGGTAGCGGGGTTGGTCATTATGATGATCAAAATCAATAAATTATCAAAGAAGATAAAAGATTTAGAAGCCTATCAAGAGATAGGACAAAATGATCTTGCAAACAATGTACAGCAACTTGAAGAGGAAATTAATAAACGAGAAGAATCGATAATAAAATATGTCGATGATATACATAAACAACTCGAAGCGACAATAGATTCTAGAATTAACAAGCTAGAAAACAAAATTATCAAAGTGCCTCACACTGGTCTTGCTATAAGTGGGCAGGATTAAAAGATAATAAACAATATCTCACTAGTTTTGATATATGAGTGTGAGTTGAAAGACTAAAGCATAGAAGGAATCGTCAAACGAATCTAACTATGCCACACTCTTTTAAATAGAAAGGATATAATCATGAATCTTCACGTAACTAGTCCAAAATATTCTAAAATGCTCAAAGAGCATGGGTGGAATATTAAGACAAACGTCATAAGAGTTAATAATAATCTTTGTGAGTTTAATGAAAAATTATGGAGTAGATCAACAACATATCCAGCACCAGATATTGGAGAATTATTAGACAATATTTCCAATTTAAATAATATAAAATGGATTAATGAAAAAAATAGAGCAGATGCCCTCGCAAAAATTTGGTGTGAGCAACAAGAAGAAATAGAAATTGAAAAGAAAATAGAGGCTGTTAAATCTATCGAATTTACATTTAAATTAGATAAATTAAATAGAAAAAATACCAAAAAATTTCTATTGATTGTTGCACAAGATTCTATATTTTGGAATATCTTAATCGGCAAAGATCTTAAAGATGCAATAAAACGAGAAATCTATAAAAATAATATCGATTATATATTCGGTTATGACATGATGGAGTTATTAGAACTCAATCATGACTATTTTACCTTTGATAATAATAAAGCAGTTATATCAGAAGATGGAGTAACCAAACTTATTGATCATTTATTACAATCTTTGATGGATAATTATTATGAAAATAATCAAATTCCTATAGTATTAGATATTACTGATATAAAACATATTGAATTGGTTTATCCAACAAAAGATGATTATAGTTAACTACCACCCGCTAAAGCGGGTGATTAATTCAGATTAGATTTACAATTCTTTCGCTTCTCCTCCACCGCCTGAAGCAGGTGGTTTCCGAAGTGGAGGTATCGAACTAAAATCTTAGATGAAAGGATTAAAAACTTGGACAATGAAAGCTAAACTTTATAGCATTTATAAACGCTTTATGACATGGGTCGGCGATATTATGGTAGCAACAAAGCCACCAAAAACAAAAGCCGAACAAATTCTTCAAATGAGCCAAATTATTAAACCTGGAGATATTATCTGTCGTAAATACACTTATTATTTGGACAGCATACTTATTCCAGGTGAATACACTCATTCCGGTGTTGTATTAAGCAATGATGAAATCATTCATGCCGTAGCTGAAGGGATTCAGTTTATTCACCCGATTGATTTTGTAAAAGACACAGATGGTTTTATTATTCTAAGACCAATATATTCATCAGCGGATAACAGAAAGAAAGCAGTAACAAAAGCTAAAGAATGTTTAAATAACTCTATAGAATATGATTTCACTTTTAATGATCCGACAAAATTGTATTGCCATGAATTATCTGTTATTTGTTTAGAAGCAGCAGGCATTTCTATTACTCCAACTGATATTTCTTTTGGAATATTTCCTTTTAAGATTAAGAGGAAAATATACTTGGCAGACAACTTAATTGTTGCGTGCAATGTCGTTTATAAATTCTGAGGGTTTTATATGACAAAGGGCATAAAGAACTATAAAAATGTTATGCGTGGAAGGTTCATCCAGGTTTTGGATATGTTTGTTGTGATATGTGTGATGAGGATAAACGAAAAATGTGTATAGAAGATTTTAAGAAAGATAAACTTAAAACCCCCTTGTCGAACTTTTTTAAAAGATAGATTTGAGCAAAATTAATAAAACCAGTGGAAGCTAACTACTTCCACTGGTTTATATATTTTTATTTTTTCTATTTTTATATAGAAATAATATTATTGACAATGTACATTGTTGATTTTTATATTCGGTGGGTCAATGTCAGATCGGGTAAAAGATAAATTCTTCCCACTGATCAACCCACCATTTTTATTGTTTTTAAAGGAGAATAGGATGAAAGAATATGGAATCGTCTCAGTTAGTATGAAGACAGGATTGATGGGAAGAACGTTACATAGATCTTTAAATTGTTTAAGTTTACGATGGAGTAGTTGGGTAAAGATTACAGATAAAGATCTTGCCGGTAAATTAAAAAAATGTAAACAATGTTTTTGTGAAGAAAAGGAAAAAAGCATATGATAGATTCAATCACAATATTAGATGAAACCTATAAAAACAGATCAAAATTATCTCACATAAAATTTACTAATAGAACGAATATATTAATCGGTCCGAATGGTTGTGGTAAATCTACAATTTTACAGCTACTTTCAAGTTCAATAAATCCTAATTTAAAACATCTTACAAAATGTAGAGATATTGAATTCACTGGAAATTTTGATGTACTGTTTAAAGATTTCGAAAAAGATAATCCACGAATAGCAAATAGTATAGAATTTTCAAAGACCCCTGGTTTTGATTTGTCTTCAAGATTCAAAAGTCATGGTGAAGTTGGATTAACATTAATTGAAACGTTAGATAGAATCAAAGAACCATCATGCATTATACTGGATGAACCAGAATTAGCATTAGATGGAACGAATTTATATAAAATAAAAAAATTATTTGAACGTTTAAGTGAATTTTGCCAAATCATTTTAGCTACACATAACCCGATTTTGTGGTCAGTAAAAAATGCCAACTTAATTCAATTTGACAAAACCTATTTAAATAAATCAATAAAAAACTATAACTCATCAATTAAATATCTTAATTTTATAGTAGAGTCTGAAACATGATAAATAAAATCATATCGGGAGGACAAACAGGAGCAGACATTGGTGGTTTATTAGCGGCAAAAGAGCTAAATATCCCAACTGGTGGAACAGCTCCTAAAGGATATCGAACAGAATTGGGTTCGAATTTTGATTTACGAGACATTTTTAATTTATCAGAACATTCTAGTGACAAATATCCTCCAAGAACTGCTGCTAATGTTAAAAACTCAGATGGAACTGTCTTATTTGGAAATATGAATAGTCCAGGTTGTAAAATGACTATTAAATTTTGTCAACAAATGAATAAGCCATATATAATTAATCCAAGCGTAAATCAATTACGAGAATGGATTAATTTAAATAATATTAGAATTTTAAATTGTGCTGGTAATAGAGCGTCTAAAAATATAGGTATTCAAGAACGAGTAAAAAATCACTTGGTAAGGGCATTGACTGTCTAAAAAAGGAGAAAACAATGTTATCAATAATTGAATATGTTATTTCGTATTTTTCAAAACCTAAACGAAGTATCATGATTACTACTGAAAACTTGGTGGACACCACTATAGAACATTTAATTAAACTTGAGCTTTTTCCAAATTCAAGAGACTTTGATCATTGGAAAGGAGAGATTGTTAATAATTTGATGAGAACCCAAAAACCAAAAATTAAAAATAACATTAAGATTAAACAAAAAAGATTCTTTGAAATTCTATTTAGTGAACCAGTTGATCCGAAAGAACCCTATTTTGATTCATATTTATGGTTTTCTATAAGAGATTTATTATATGTTAACGAATATCAAAAAGAGTATTCACCATATAGAGATAAAGTTCATAAAGTCAATGAAAAATTATGTGACTTGTTATATGATAAAATCAAGAAATTTATGTGGGAGATTAGTAAATATATGTCAGATAGAGTTTTATCCCGAGAATTAATTAAACGAGAACTTGAAATATATTTGAATAATAAAGGAGAATTAAATAATGTCAAATAATGAGTTACCAGATGTACAGCTAACAAAACCGAAACATGAAATTGCAATTAACAGAGTTGGCATCTCTGATTTTAAAATGCCGATATTTATATCAAAAAAAGATGGTGGAGTCCAACATAGTGTAGCAAATATCAGTTGCTATGTGGATCTCGCGCCGAATATAAAAGGCATAAGCATGTCTAGAATACCAATTGGACTTATGAAATTCGCTAAAGAACAATTGAGTAGTAAAATGATGATTAAAATATCAGAAAATATCAGAAGATCAACAGAAGCAGATCTTTGTGATTTAGGATATTATTTTACATATTTTTTAACTAAACATGCTCCAGTCAGTTGTGAGCCTGGAATCTTACCGTATGAAGCATGGTTCAATATGATTAAAACAAAAGATGATCATTTATTTAGATTTTCTGTTGAAACAATTGCGTCTTCGAGTTGTCCTTGTTCCAAAGAGATTTCGAAATATAGCGCTCATAATCAAAAAAGTAGAATTAAAATTACATGTCAAGGAAGAAAAGATGAATTTATTTGGATAGAAGATATCATAAAGATAGCAGAAGAAGCATCTTCTTGTGAAATTTATTCGGTATTAAAACGTCCGGATGAAAAGGTCGTCACAGAGAGTATGTACGAAAATTCTAAATTTGTAGAAGATATTGCAAGAAGTTGTTATGTTAAATTGTCAGATATTGGTTCTATTGAAAAATTTAAAGTAGAAGTATCAAATGATGAATCAATCCATGCCCATTTAGCAAAAGCAATTATTGCAAATTACTAACTTCTATAGAATGTGAGTAATTTTATGTTTAGACAATATAATAATGTAAGAATTATAGGGCCTGTAATTTTTGATGCGTTTGACTTTTTTACCAAAGAGACTTATGATCAAATATTGGCAGGTAATGATACTGTAGTTGAGGAATTATTATTTAAACATCTTTCGGGAGAAGGATATGACATCTCAAGAGTTTCAGAGCAAGTTCAAAAAAGGAGTTAATTTACTCCATCAATTTGATAAATGTTTATATTATAATATTGAATGTGATTGTGGTGATAAATCTTGTGGTACTACAATGACGGTTGAATGTGATACAGAACTTGGTTTAATTGAACTTCATTTTTATAAAGATGTTCAATTTGATTATTGGATGTATCCAGAACCAGGAATTGTTAATTACTTTAAAAGATTAGCTTATAGATGGAAGAAGATTATTAAATTAATTTTTACCGGCGAGATCTCTTTGGAGAGCGATTTTGTATTAATTGATATTGAACATATCAATAATTTTATTGAAGCTATGCAAGAAGGTAGGGATTATTGCATTAAATGCCAGGAAAATAAAAATGCACAAATTCATGAAACAAGCAGTCGAAGAAGCTAACAAAAGTGAACACAAACAAAAAGTAGGCGCAATTATTTTTGATAAATCAAAGATAGTTTCACGAGGATTTAATCATCCTCAAAGATCTGTTCGGCATTTGAAAAGTAAATTTCAAAGATGGCCAGGAACAGTGCATGCTGAGGTTGATGCTATTATAAAGGCGAAGACAAATCTTAAGAATTTGTCGATGTTGGTAGTAAGAGTTAATAGTAAAAATCAATTAAGATTAGCACGACCATGTAGATGGTGTCAAATGTATTTAGAGTATGTAGGAATTAGGAAAGTGTTTTATTCAGTTGATGAGATACCATATATCAACGAGATAAAAATTAATTAAAGACGCTAAAAATGGCCGGCAAGATCTTAAACTAGATCTTGCCGGCCGCAAAACTGAAAGGAAAATAAAAATGTATTGGAAGTATTTCAAATATGTTATCAAACATAAATGGTTTGTTTTCATTGAATGTTATAAACTCAGACAAATATGGAGAGGAATTACACATGATCTTTCAAAATTCTTGCCGGATGAATTTATACCATATGCAAGATACTTTTATGGAAATTGGCCGTCTCATAAAGAAGTATCTCAGATAACTCACGATAATAATTATACAAAAGAAGGAATTCAAAAAGCTTTTGACACAGCTTGGTTAAAACATCAACATAGAAACCCCCATCATTGGCAATATTGGTTATTACAAGAAGATGATGGGGATTTAAAAAGATTACCAATGCCAATGAAATATATTGAAGAAATGGTAGCGGATTGGAAAGGTGCTGGTCGGGCAATCACTGGCATTAATGATTCACAAGAATGTAAAAATTGGTATAATAAAAATAAAGATAAAATTAGATTAAACTCATGTACAGAATTTTATGTAAAAGTAATTCTTGATAATTTTTAATTTTACATTTTTTATATAGAAATAATATGTTTATAATTTATATTTTATTTAATCTCATATCTGGAGGTGGAAAGAATGACAAAAGAATGGAATAAAATTTTTATAACACCACAAAAGTTTCATGATGATATTTTAAAATTAGTTCAATTAATTCCTAAAGATAAATATACTCTCATGGTAGGAATACCAAGAGGTGGATATATTATTGCAGTATATTTAAGTCATTATTTCGATCTAACATGGATGGATTTTGAAAATTTTCGGAAATTTCAGAAATATAGTAATAAAGAATCAGTATTGATCGTTGATGATATTGCGGATACTGGTAATACATTAAAAGGGTTTAACAAATTTGATTGTGCTACTTTATACTATAAACCAAGATCTATTGTAAGACCAACATATTATATTGAAGAATTTAAAAATTCAGATTGGGTTGTATACCCCTTTGAAAAACCTGAAGAAATTCCAAACAGAGAGGTCTGATAATGAAAAACTCAATTGATTCTTATCCTGAAACTCACCAATTTGGAAGAATAAGTATTGAAAATTTACCAGAAAATAAATTAATAGAAGGGGATCTAGGTATTCAAATTGCTGATGATGGGAGAGTTTGGGTGTGTATCAATGGTATAGCTTTTATAAGATTCAAGCCGGTGAAAAAGGAGAAATAAGATATGATTGTGTCAGTGAGTCTGAACACTATCCCATTTTTAAGTTCAACGGATTCGACAAGAGCTAGTATGAGTGCTAAACAAATACAACAAGCACTCACTAGTTTAAATTGCGAAGTTCCATATGTAATAGGTTCTGATTATAGAACAGTTACAGAAACTAGTAGAATGGGAATAATTCTAGCTAAAGATGATGGAGAGGTCATTTATAAAAATCGGGACATATTGATAGTAAAATACAATAATTTAAATAAAACACAAGACATTCATATTCCCCCTATTAAGAAAACTAGTAGCTCATTTGGAACAAAACTAAGAAATTCATTAGAATCTGGAAAGAAATTTCAAAAAGGAGATATTCTGGCAGAATACGATTGTTTTATGAATGGTGTACCATCTTATGGTTACAATGTATTCACAGCGTATATGCCTTGGTTTGGATATAATCATGAAGATGCATTGGTTATTTCCGAATCTCTTTCAAAGAAAACAATAATGAATTCTATTGATAAAGTATATATTCCAATCTATGAATATACTTTGATGCAAGAATTTTATAATGATGTTGAAAATTCATATGTATATTTTCCGAGCGTTGGACAAACAATTAAAAATGATATTATTGCATGTGTAATTTCTCCTAGAGAAAGTGCAACATCAAATAGCACAGATCTGAAAAATCGTGTGCAAATGTCATTAAAAAATATGTCGCTTTCCAATTTGTTAAATTTTAGAGCTTCTGAAAACCCAAAGTTTTTAACAGACAGAATTAAATCAAAACTTATAAATGGAAAGATTACTGGAATAAAAATACATAGATTTAAAAAACCAGAAAACATTGATATGATTGATAAAAAATTACAAGATACATTAGAAAAAATTTATCTCAAATATATTGCATTCATTTCAGAAACTTTAAATGATCTTGGAAAATATTTTCATAGACAATATATTGAGTTATTATTAAAAAAATATTACATTTATCGGGATAAGGGCAAAGGAACAAAAGGAGATATAAGTTTAACAGATATTTGTTATTTGATAGAGTTGGAAATTAGTAAAGAAGAGCATACTCACATCGGGGACAAACTCGCTAACCGTTACGCAAATAAAGGTATAGTAAGCTTAATTCTCCCTGACGAACTGCGTCCAATTGCAATAGAAAGTAATAAACCGATTGATTTGATCTACAATCCCTTCGGTGTCTACTCAAGGATGAATCATGGACAAGTGTTGGAAGGATTAATATCTAAATCTGTAATGTACTGTAATGAACATATCAAAAATCATTCTGAAAACACAAAGGTTGTTATAGAATGGTTAAATGAGAATGTTTTAAAATTTATCGACCAATCATATTATGATAGAATCAATGATGAAATAATCAAAAAATTAGACGATCCAAATTTTCATAATATGTTCGTGGAAGATATTAAGCAAAGTAATTTATTTATAGAAGCTCCAAGCTTTGCTGAAGTTGATATCAAAAATCTTATGAAAAATTCTATCAACTGTAAAGAGACTGTATTGTTAAAGAAAGATCTAATTAAATATATGAAGCAAAAATTAAAAGTTGATATAAATTTTCCAGAGGAAGATATCTATCTAAAAAATATTTTTTGCTCACCAATATATATTCAGAAACTATCAAAAATCGTATCTAAAATAATTAATGCTCGAGATTTCGGCAGTGTTAAATCTATCACACGTCAACCAACAAAAGGACGAGCATCCGGCGGCGGCTCCAGAGTGGGTCAGATGGAATTAGAAGCTATACTAGCAGCTGGTTGTGATCTCGCAGTTAAAGAAATACTATCAGTTAAAAGTGACTGGTCTGCTGGGAAAAAAGATCTTCTCAGACAACTAGTTACAGATTGTCAATATAAATTACCAGAAAATAGAACGATTAAGAGTAGAACTCGAGAGGTAGTAGACCTCCAATTACAATATCTGAAAGAATAACACTAAACTAAAAAAGGAGAATTGAAAATGTCGGTTAACAAAGTTACGCTTATCGGTCATCTTGGACAAGATCCAGAACTCAGACACACTGCGGATGGGACACCAGTATGTAATCTTAGCTTAGCAACAAGTGAAACCTGGAAAGATCAGAGTGGTTCAACACAGAATAGAACTGAATGGCACAGAATCGTTTTCTGGAGGAGACTTGCAGAAATTGCTAGTCAGTATCTTAAAAAAGGTTCTCATGTTTATGTGGAAGGAAAAATTCAATCTAGAGAATATGAAGATCCTTCAACTCCTGGTATCAAACGCAAAGCCTATGAAATCATTGCTAATGAATTAAGAATGCTTGATAAAAAATCAAATAATAACCAAAATGGCAAACCAGTTCAGGAGCAATTGCCAGTTTAATAAGGAGAAAGATATTGAATCTTTTAAATAAGAAAAATCTTTCTAATGAAACTGCTAATGGTGATAATTTGTTCACCATTAGCAGTTTCAGATCTTTTCAATATGAGTTAATTGAATATTTCATGAACTTGTGTGTAGAATACGTTGCAAAACAAAATAAAAATTACATGAAAGTTGATAAAGTAACTATTTTTATAAAATTTTTAATTCCAACACTAGTTGATGATACATTTTTTATCTTAAATGAGAATTATTTTGTACCAACGATATATATTCTCGATAAACCGATCATTATTAAAAAGAAATCTATCAAATTAACAAGTACATTTAATTCTATTACGATATATGATAAATTGATTACATTTGTTGGTGTTAATATTCCAGCAATGTATTTTCTAGATATATTTCTATCGAATACAGACCCAGAAGAAGCTAAATTAAAATCAGATTTTGCGACAACATTTGAAATTGTACCAACTATGATCTCAGAAACTGATTTATTAGCTTATTTTAGTAATATATTTAAATGTGATCCATATAGATCTGTAATCAAAGAACATTTTCACAAACTCTTCTTTGATAGTTTCTCAAAAATTTTATATCAACAATGTTATAACTTAAAAGAAGAGGAATTAACAATTTCAAATCTATTAAAATTTGCTTTGGATATTAAACGCAATTCTGAAGATGATGCTTTCATAGATCTCACACAAAAACGTTTAGTATTTATTGAAATTCTTCTTTCTCCAATCTTTAAAAGAATAGCTAGTCTTGCGTCGCAAGCTTCAAGAGGTTTTGTTATAAATGAAGTAAGCATGGATCAAATGGAACTTGTTAAGAATTTTTATATAAATCTTCACAACAAATTTATTTACGATAACGTAAATGCCTTTGATACAATGTTGTCTCACAAAACTCATTTATTGTCACCAAATGTAGAAAATGCTCCTGGTGTTATAGCCAATCTACATCCAACACATTTTAAAAAGATATGTCCTATAAGTGTTTCCAGTCAAAATCCAGGAGAAACAGTATATACTATTGCTAATGCAAAATGTGACATATTTGGCAATTTTTATGAGGTCTAAAAAAACCAATCTTTGGTAAAATATTAAGAAAAGTTTTAGAATATTTAACTAATGATGAACTACAATTCAAAATTAAAAGAGTTAATTTTTGTACATATTTTGAAGATAAGGTCGCAGCAGAACATCAGAATACTGATAGTATCTTCGAAATGTTAGATTATATCAATAGTAAATCAGATGATATGTCAGAAGACGAAAAATCTTTTCTTGATAAGATTTCGTCTTCTGATCCTGAAACTGTAGAAGTAGTTACTCGAATCTTAAATAAAGAAGCTGGTTGTGGAATAACAAATAATAAAATTATAGAAATATTAAATGAACCATTACACGAGGAAACATAATGGAACAAGTGTATACACCAGACCAACTAGATGATTTAGAAAATCATTTAGAACAATGGCTAACTGCTTATGAAATAGGTAATCCAGAAATAGAAGATAATCAATATGATCATTATAAAAGATTACTTCAGAAGCTTCGGCCGGATTCAAAATTTCTTAGTAAAATTGGAAATAAACCAAAAAGAAATGTTGAAACATTGCCATACATATTGGGTAGTTTAACAAATTATTTTGAAAATGATATTCAAACATGGTTAGATAAACATGATAATGGAAGTGGATTCGTATTATCTCACAAACTAGATGGTGTAGCTATTGAGGTTGAATACACAGATGGTAAATTAACAGGAGCTTGGCTAAGAGGAAATCACATAGAGGGTGAAAATATTACTCATAAAGCTCTTAAGTTTATTCAAAATGAAATAGATCATCAAGGACATAAAAAACTTTATTTCAAAGGTGAAGCACTTCTAAATTGTGAACCAGATACAATTGGGTATAAAACGAAGCGCAATTCCGTCGCAGGCATTTTAAATAGAGATGATTTTGATAAATTAAAATACTTATATTTCATAGTTCATACATTCGTTCCAGATGTTTTTAAATCAGATGGTTATGTAGCCTATGAAACATTAAGATTACATTTTGCTCGTCAAGCATTTGGAATATTAAATAATAATGTTATTAATTTCTCACATGTAGACAGTAAAGAAATGGTTATTTCAGCTGCAACTGAAATGATTCAAGAAGAAACTCAATATGACAAAGATGGAATTGTTATTGCGGTTAATAATTCAGAAGTAGAAAATATAAAACTTCCTGAGAAGAAGATTGCTTTTAAGTTTAATAAGATGTCGGCAGAAGCTGAAGTTGAAACAGTTGAATGGGAAACTTCCAGAACTGGAAGAATTATTCCTGTTGTAAAATTTAAACCAATTGAACTTGGTGGAGCAACCATTCAACGAGCTACAGGATTTCATGCAAAATTCATTTATGATAATCAGATTGGTCCAGGCGCAATTGTAAAGATTGTTCGATCTGGAGATGTGATTCCATATATTGATGATGTAATTAAAAAATCTGATGTTGTGGGGGAATTAATCATATGTCCATCATGTGGTTATCATCCATTATCAACAGATGATACTCAGACACATATATATTGCACAAATCCAAATTGTCCAACTCAAGTTCAGAAAAAGATTGCGTATTTCTTTGAGAAATTAGGACTTGAGAACTTTAGTGAAAAAATGATATCTACTTTAGGGTGTATAAATGTTATGGACATTTATAATCTTAAGAAAGAGGATATTATTAAAATTGAAGGATGGGCGGAAACATCTGCAGACGATTTTATAAAGCGAGTTGAACAAACTAAAAAAGCTAAACCAGAAAGAATTTTAGCAGCACTTGGCGTTGACAATCTTGGAACAACCACTGCTAAATTAGTTTTGGAGAATTTTTCAATATCTGATATTCTAAATACATTGGATAATCCAGATGCATTAAGACAAATGGTATTTAAATTGATTCAGGTTAAAGGACTTGGATCAAAGAAGGTAGCGTCTATCGTTAAAGGACTAAAAGAAAATAAAACTCTTTTAGAAAACTTTATAGCTCTTGCCGGGGAAGTAACAGAAAATATCGGACCATTGTCTGGTAAAAGTTTCTGTATAACCGGTAGTTTAAGTAAGCCGAGAAAGGCTTATGATGAGCAAATAATTGAAAAATTTGGTGGATCAAATACAAGTATCAGTTCTTGTGACTATTTAATTTGTAATACACCAAGTGATTCAAACAAATTTAAAAAGGCGATTGAAAATGGTGTTAAAATAATAAATGAGCAAGAATTAATTGAGCTGATAAAAGGAAGTAAAAATGAAAAATGAAGATATCAAAATCATCAAAGATTGTCTTTTAAAGTATGGAGATGATTTTTGGAAAGATGAAGATAATGAAATTGAATTAAATGATGGAGTTATAACATCAAATGTAGAGTTAATTTATGATGTTATAGA
>JAGVVH010000338.1 GCA_019135895.1 Bacteroidota bacterium
ACTTTATTTAAGCTCTTTCTCCAGCTCTAATAATTTAAATTTCTATTTAAATAATATATCCTCCTCTACCCTGTTTAGAAATAAATAAATCCACTGTCGATTCAAGTTTTATTTTAATTTTTAATTCTCAAGGCGATATAATTTATATTTTTGCATGTTTAATCTTAGAGAAATAGTATTTTATATCTTGCTTGGATAGAAGATAAGAAAAATCAAAAAAAATAAAAACTATGAAAATTATAACCACCATTCTCCTATTAGTAATTTCTAATGTCTTTATGACATTTGCCTGGTATGCTCACCTAAAATTTAAGGATATCAGTTTTCTGAATAACATAACGCTTCCAACCATTATCTTGCTGAGTTGGGGAATGGCCTTTTTTGAGTATTGTTTTCAGGTCCCTGCCAACAGGTATGGTTATATTGACAACGGAGGCCCGTTTAATTTATGGCAACTGAAAGTTATACAAGAAGTAATCACGCTGGTAATCTTTACACTCTTTACCGTGCTATTTTTTAAAAATGAGACTTTTAAAATTAATCATCTGATTGGGTTTGGTTGTCTGATAATGGCAGTCTATTTTATTTTTAAAGATTAACTTATACTAACCCGTTACAATATTTCGTTATACTAACGATTTTACCTGAAAAATCTTAAATAATTGATTGATCATTAATAACATAATTATAATCTACAACTATGAGTGTTAAAATTCTGTGGGCTGATGATGAGATAGATTTATTAAAACCCCATATTCTGTTTCTCAACAATAAAGGCTATGAGGTAATTGCAGTAGTGAGTGGAAATGAAGTTTTGGAAGTACTTGAAAAAGAAGTGATTGATATTATTTTCTTAGATGAACAGATGCCGGGTCTCAGTGGTATTGAGACTATGAAAAAGATAAAAGCTCATCATCAAAATATTCCGGTAGTGATGATCACCAAAAGTGAAGAGGAACATATTATGGAGGATGCCATTGGGTCCAACATTTCAGACTATCTTATCAAGCCGGTTAATCCAAATCAGATACTACTATGTATTAAAAAGAACATTGACAACAAAAAAATCGTATCAGAGAAGAGTACTCTTGCCTACCAACAGGAATTCCGTAACATATCAATGCGGTTGTCAGATCGTCTTTCGCTAAGTGAGTGGGATCAGTTATACAAAGAATTGGTTTATTGGGAATTGGAACTTGAAAAGATTGATGATAAAGGGATTTCGGATATTTTATCAAATCAAAAAGAAGAAGCCAATATCCAATTTGCAAAGTTCATTTCCAAAAATTACCTAGACTGGTTAAGCGGGAAAAGCGAGGAGAAACCCTTACTTTCACATACAATACTGAAAGACAAGTTGTTCCCACAAATTTCCAACAATAACCCAATTTTTCTTTTTGTCATTGATAATTTGAGATATGACCAATGGAAAACTATTCAACCTATTATCAATGATTACTATAGGGCTGATCAGGAAGATGTATATTACAGCATTCTGCCGACGGCCACTCTGTATGCCAGAAATGCCCTATTTGCCGGTTTAATGCCATCTGAAATTGCAAAAAAATACCCCGAATTCTGGCTTAATGAAAATGAAGAGGGTGGTAAGAATCAGTTTGAACAACAATTACTCTCGGAGTATCTTAAGCGTTACGGAAAAAATGTAAAATTTTCCTTTTCTAAAGTGCTGAATGTAGATTTTGGAAAGAAAATATTGGAAAATTTACATCAAATGCTCAATATTCCTTTAAATGTGATTGTTTTCAACTTTGTAGATATGCTTTCTCACGCACGCACCAATGTAGATTTGATCAGAGAATTGGCCGAAGATGAGAAATCCTATCGGAGTGTGACCGCATCCTGGTTTGAGAATTCTGTTATGATAGAAATGCTTAAATTCCTTGCTGAAAGACAAATTACGGTATTTTTAACAACGGATCATGGAACCATCAAGATTGACCGACCTTTAAAAATTATCGGGGATAAGAACATCAGCAACAATCTTCGCTATAAAGTGGGTAGGAATATGGATTATAATTCTAATGCCATTTTTGAAATCAAAGATCCGGCAAAAGCTTTTCTTCCTCAGGAAGGACTGGCAGACCGATTCATTTTTGCCACAAAAAATGATTTCTTTGCTTATCCCAACAATTACAACTATTATGTAAATTACTACAAGAATACTTTTCAGCATGGCGGTATTTCCATGGAAGAAATGATGATTCCGTTCATAAAATTAACCCCCAGGAAGTAA
>JAGVVH010000436.1 GCA_019135895.1 Bacteroidota bacterium
CTGTTGTAGAAATTCTTTGGACAACAATTCCGGTGGCACTCCTGATTTTTGCTTGACCATAAATTGTGTTTCCATTTGGTTTAATCCTTAAATTTAACAATGCTTTTTTTCTTTTGCATTATCGTTTACACAATTTATTGGATAGTGCCAAAAAATCATACTTTGACAACCATTTTATAGTATGGTGTCCAATGTTTGCCTTTCGCAGCCAATGATTTCTTTCTCCAACCATTTTTCCTGACGGGATTTAAAACAGATAAAACTGTCTTTTTTATCATCCATTATCTCAAGTGCTTTATACTGCAGTTCCTGAAGCTTTACTTCGGTTATTTCACCCTCGAATACCGAATTTTGAATCCAGTTCAGATATTTGCGGCAGAGTTTTAGCATTTTGGCAACGCGTTTTTCTCCCACGTCATATACTGCAATTATGTACATTACCACCACATTTTAAACGGTTTATATTCTTCTATCTCCAAAATATGTTTTTGAAGCTTGTAACACTCCAACTTAATCAGGTGCTTATAACTTACGGAACGATTCAGTGTCCTGTGATTTATGGTTTCTGCCAAACGGTCTTCAAATGCCTGGACAAATATTTTTTTCCCATAGGGCCGGAGAAGAACACGATTCATGTTTTCTTCAAAATCCTGGGATTGGATCATTTTTTTATTGAGAACCTTAAAAATTACCCGGTCTACCAGCAACGGTTTAAAAACCTCGGCCAGATCAAGAGATAAAGAAAACCGACGTGTACCCGGTTCGTGAAGGAAGCTTATGGTCGGATTCAGTTGTGTCTGGTGGATAGTTTTCAGACATTGACTGTAACACATCATATTCCCAAATGAAATCAAAGCATTTACTTCGTTCAAAGGCGGACGATAGCTACGGCCATCCATTTCAAAATCATTAATTATCAGGTCAAAAGCTTCGTAGTAATTTTTGCGGATATTACCCTCAATACCCATTAATTCGTCAATATCGGTTGTCTCTGCAATTCGGGCCGATAGATTTTCAATAATTGAAATTATGGGCTCGAGATCTTTACCCCTTGTATTATAATATTTTAGGTTTTTGACCATGTTGAATGATGCCCCGGTCAGGAGACGTTGTGCCAGGTCAATACGTTTCTTTTTATTTTGTTGAAAACGGACCTGGGTTATAAGCATTTTCCCGGAAATCAGCGTGTCCCGAGGCATAAAGGAACCGGTGTAGTTTTCGTAGTAATCAAAAAAATGAACGGGGATCTGTTCCTGGCCCAGGAAACTGTAAAGGGCCGAGTTGGCCTCGAGATTCCCAAAACAATAAAGCTCCTCGACGCTTTCAACCGGTAAAAACCGAGGCTTCTGTTCGTTCCCCTCCTCGTCATAAGGCGTGAATTTCAGGGTGTTGTCTTGGCGTTGCAGCCTTCCCGGATTAAAGAGGTAATAGGTTTTTTTCATAATTCTACCTCCTGACTCCAGCAGAAATCATAGTAACTGCAATTTTTACATTTGGACTTCGGAAGCATATGGGGGCACTGTTCATTAAGAATAATGCTTTCCATTTCCGCCATTAATTCCTTTATTGTTGTCCTGTCTGTTTCAGACAGTGTTACTTCCTGGACTTTATGTAAACGGGGATATTCCAGCAATCCGGTCACTCCTGTAAGATCATGTTGTTCAAGCACAAACAAATAATACTTGACCTGCCACTCATGTGCCTCCTCGTGTTTGTCCGATTTTTTAATCTCATGCACAACTTTCTTTTTGGGATCGTAATAATCTATCTTTATCCCATCCATTTCAATTTCCTGATACTTTTCACTCCTTCGGGGATAAGAGGTCTCATGGATTAACTTCCCCTCATACACCAAGTCGGAATTTGACTCCATATTAATCCCGTTCGCAAACAACCAGAGCTTCCGGTGACAGATGAGAAAGTAATTGAAATGAGTTCCGGTGATGTACATAATTGATGATTCCATATTAAAACTATTTCATTCTGTGAAAAACGGTTTCCAATTCATTTATCACCTGATTTACGTCTGGAAAATCTTCTTCCCTCAAATGGCCTCTTAAGCTGTTATTCCACTCCTTCTTCATTTTGTTGATTCGTTCAATATTGAATAAATCAGAATAATCATTGAATGTGATATGCTTAAATGAGGCTTTCTGTAGAAATGTTTCAACGATCAAATCCCAATTTTTCAGGACTTCAGGCTGCTGCGACAATTTCCAAATATCGTAATAGTCTCTCGGTGCTGGATAACTTCTTTGTAATAAGGCTCGCAATTTTTCTCCCATTATTTCTACAAGTTGATAACATGGAATTGTTTGTAACGCAAAAAGTCCGCTATCGGAATAAATGCTTAACAGTGGTTTATTGACGGGAGAGTTAACTAATTTTTCATAATGCACAATTTCAATTTTAATTTCGGTTTGCCATCTTTGTGCAGCAGGCGGTTGTTGATTTCTTTTGTGATTTGCACCCCAAAATTTGATTTTTGTTTCATATCCGACCTGATTGTTTTCCCAGTTGATCGGTCCAATTTTTACTTTTGAGAAAAGGATACCGACTTTGCCGGTAATCGTATTACAAACCGATTGTAACATACGGTTTGTAACCGGAAAATCTTTATCTTTTAATGTAAAGTCCAAATCTTCCGAAAAGCGGTACTTTTCAAAACAGCACTTTTTCAGGCACGTTCCTCCTTTGAAGACCAGGTTCTCCAGTGCCCACTTTTCCTCGAACAAAACAGCAAGAAAATGCCCAAGTACCCAGTCTTTATCAATGGTATCAGGAGGAACACCTTCCTTTTCGGCAATACGCAATATCTCGCTTTGCAACAACATCAATACATTTTTTGAATGATTCCCAATAGCTTTTCTTCCGGTATATTAATGCGTAACCTCCAGCTGGAATTGAATTTTCCGGTATCTTCTCCCATTGGGTCTAATAATGCATAACGTTTATTGATAAGCCTTTGCGCCTTTTCTCTGAACTTGCCGAGGCTTCCCATTTCAAAAAGTGCCGACAAATAGCCTACCCGCTTGATTACCGAAAGGTTATTCATTTGAATGGCATATTTCAGCAATTTGCCGTCTTTGATTTTTGCAGAATAAAAAGCCCGTATCAGTTCTTCATAACCTCCTGCATGTTGCGGTAAATCAAAACAATCTAGCAAGGTTTTTTCCACATCTGTAATCCTGAATTGTTCGTTCCCATATCCCATCTGTGTTATCCCGCAAAGTTTTTCAGGTTTTACTTGAATAAATTTGTACCGTACATTAAATACTTTTTTGTCAGCTTTCCTGCCATCCGATTGCACATATACTACATTCGGTATCTGTTCTGTAAGCCCGTGCAGGTTCAGGGCAGACCAATACGCAACAGAACCATTTTTCACTATGGCATTGCCTATAACATACGGATTTCTGAAATTTCGGACGCAATATAAGCCCTTTTCTATTATAAAAAGCTGCTCCTCACAAATGAGCTTCCTGATAAACGGTTTCATTTCAACATAAGTACAGCCCGTTAGCGAGCTCAAAGTAGCACTGTCGATAATAGATAAATCATTATCAGACAAAATGTTAATAATGTTTATATTGCCTTCCGCCATATCTTTTACTCAATTATATTGAATACATATTATAGTTAGTAAAGTGCAAATATAATACTTATATAACAATGAAATGTAATATTTGTGAATAAATGAACATTACGTTGGATTAACAGTATTACAGAAGGTTTTTCCTTTTATGCCCGACAATTTCTTTTTTATGCCACTTCCCTTGGCTGGTCATAATAATCAATACTTCTGCTCACGGTATTTTTGTGCGATTTTTCCAACAGGTTTTCTATGTCTATGATGATGATATTTTTGGGCATTTTATTTTGTTTTCTAGTCCTGACAGGTTGTGAAACCTGTCAGGACTAGAAAACTAGAATTACACATTGGTCAATTGACTTTCGTATGGGAATGCTGTCATTAACTTGACAAGTTGTTGTTTGGCCCTTTCCAAGGCATCGTAAGTTTCCGACTTTGTACGAACATAACCACCAGCAGCTAATGTAACATAAGTCGAAACACTTTCGAGGTCTTCCTCAATAATCGGATAGGCTTTATTGTCCTCTTCTTCCGATAATCTAGCCCTAATACTGGCAGCTATTTTATTGGCGTTATCACTAATGGTTATAGCTAATGTCTCCATTAAACTGAAAGTACGTGCCTGATTTGAAGTTATACTCCACTCAATGATGGCCTCTGCCAATGCAGGAATTAATTTTCCACGAATAAGTCCAGGAGCAACCAAACAAGGGCCAAATACATTTTCTGATTCTATCCATCCGGCTTCGCGTAAATGGGCTTCTATTTCTGGAGATATTTCAGGTTCAAGTGGATTCAAAGTGATACAGAATAAACGACGTAAATCTATGGCAATATCCATAATAAATAATCCTCCGGCACGACGATTATCAGGAATCCATTTGCGACTTAAACTCCGATCTTTTCCTTCCAATAATGCTTCAATTTCTTCTGTCGTCAACGCTTCTCCATTTTCATTACGTACAATAACCCGAGTACTAGATCGATCACTTCTATCAAAAGATACATTTTCACTTTCTACACCGGCTAATAATGGATGCAACCCACGCATTGCTGAAATAGAAAGCGGACTGCGGCGCTTTACAGTTTTTTCATTACCCCCTTTGGCTGCTTTCATCCATCCGCCAAACAATTGATCGGGATAAGCAGGATCACAGGTTGCAAATACCTCCCCTTCTTTTAACTCTTTATTATTATTTACGTCAAATAAGAATGTAGTCGGAGCAGGCTGTTCATTCAACACGGAACTCAATTTATCCAAAATAGAACGTTTTACCTGTTGCCCACTGGAATAAGGAATTCGTCTGTTAAACTGAGAGTCGTAATAATACTTTTGTCCATCTTGAACACAGAATACCGTGTGCTCGGCTCTTTTAAGAGTCCTAACATAAATCGTTGTCATAATATTCTTTTTTTATAAGTTTAATTAATTTTTCCTTGATAAGCATAATCAAATTTTAACAATACAATAAAGTATCCAAAATCTTCAGATGTCATTAAATAGACCTTTGTTTCCAATTCCTTCAATAAGGCAGAATTATCTGCATCGAAATCTTTTACAAGTTCGGTAAGTACTTCCAAGAAATTTTTCTTGGTTTTTGCAGAAAGTAAGTTTTCAAGTTTATTTTTTCTGCCAGTTGATAGCTTTTTATCTGCATTTCGATATGCAACTAAAGCCTTTGATACCTCCTCGGAATAATGGAGGTCTTCTTGTTTGTTTTTTGTAATCATTGCTAATAACCAAGTTTTATAAGTTCGATATGAAATTAAATTCTCGTATTCTTTTTGAGATGCTTTTTTTTGGCGTTCCTCATAAACTTCCGGAGCTTCTCCATTTTTGGGAGCAATTTTTACCGAAGAATAATCGGGCATTTTGGCTTTATCGAAAAATTCCCGCAGGCCTTTAGGTTCCAAGGCTTGTAATCCGACAGCTCCCAGTTCACAAGCTCTCTTGATATGGATACCGTATAAATTTTCATAATCTTTTTTTTGTGTTAACGCATCGTTTTCACCAAACAGTATTTTGTAAATACTCAGAATTGAACGCCCTTGCTGAAACCGGAAAGGAATAAATCCCATCGTTTTGTTAGTTTGCCCAATGCTATAAACATAAGCGGTTACTGTTTCGTCTCTCAGTTTTTCAGAAAGGTTGAAGTAAAATTTAGCCCAAAAAATAGTCTCAATTACAATTTCCTTTTCATCTTGTTTGAAAAATTTACAATTAGTCAAATGCCCAAAATCTGGATTTTCTTCGTAATCAATGCTAAAAGAAAAATTCAACCATTGTCCATTCCATGAATTAATCTTATTCCCTGCAAGCTTATCTAAGGTTGGATCATTTAACAGTTTTCGGTAAACTTTCCATCCTTCATATAATGTGAGTAATATTTGCGGATGATTGAAAAAGATGGAATATCCTCCTGCAACACCAATGCCTAATCCTCCGCCAATCCACGATAAGTAAACTTCATCGGCATCAGATTGGAGGGCTAAGTCTGTGACCAATCCCGAAGTTGTAGCAAATTCTTTTTCTTCCGATGCTGGAAAACCAATGGCAATACTGGCATCGCGTAGTCCGGAATCTATTTTTGCATGTAAATCATTTAACTTTTCTAATCGTTCTTCGTGAGTTAATAATTCAGGCTTTTGCCCCTTTTTCATCTGCACAAAAGGCGAATTTTGCACCCACAATAAATATTTTGGATGATCGAGAAACAAAGGAAAAAATTCTTTTTCGAAGAACTCCTTGGCTGAGTATTCCTTTTGGAATTTGCTGTTCCATACATCTAAAAATGTACGTCCAATAGTTGCTGCAATCATTGTTTATAGTATTTGATAGTTAATATCTGATTTAGCTGTTTTCAAATTTTCCAGATTTAATCCGGCCTCTTCGGTATAAGCAGAGTCGGGTACAACAAATGGCCTGTTTCCCTCCTGTAATTGATTAAATTTGTGTACTGACCAATACCGGACAGGAATTTCCATTTGCATACGCTCTTCGAAATTGGATGACATGTAGCGTTGTTCGTCGGCTTCAACAATACAGGCCACATTGTCTATATCCAACGTTTCGAGTAGGAACGATTTTGGCCGGTGTGTTAATTCATTAATTGTCCATTCGCCCGATTTTTTGAAAATGGCGTGTTCTTCAATCTCCGGCATGTCAACTGTCGGAAAGACTTCGTTAATTTTTTTCTGAATGTCGCGTTCGTGAATAACTTCACCATTAGGGAGTTGAGCATAACTATCCTGCAATATTTTCAAATCATAAGGTTTCGCCTCTTTTTCTGTTTCCGGCGGGACAATTACATATACCGGTTTCAATCTGCCAATGGTTTGTTCGTTTCGTTTTCTGTTAATCCGCCCGAAGCGTTGAATCAGAGCATCGAGCGGTGCACATTCGGTTACCATTAAATCGAAATTGATATCCAGACTAACTTCGACGACCTGAGTGGATACAACCACACAGGCTTTTTCGGAAGTATTGAATTGTCCTGTTGATTGACCTTTGTTATCTTTCCCTATCAACTGTTTTTCCATTTGTTCCCTTGTACAGCGCTTAAAACGGCTATGCAAAAGCATTGAAGGAATGATCGAATATTTTTCTTTCACCTGCTCAAAAACCTTTTGAGCAGATTGCACCCGGTTACAAACCAACAGTACTTTCTTATTTTCTTTAATGGCTTGATTTATCACAGGAAAAGCAATTTCCCATGAATCGGTTTTATACACGGTATGCCGGTCAAACCGGTCTAATTCTTCATCGGTTAGTTTTACTTCCAACACATTGTCTTTTCCAAGCAAATTCAGAATTTGATTGTACAAATCGGTTGGCATTGTTGCCGTTCCTATGTGAATGCGGCATCCCAGATTTTTCAGTACATGTACAACCTTTAGCACTATGGCACGTGTAATATCGGTATAAGTGTGAATCTCATCCAGAATGACATCGCATCCTTTAATGTCGATTAATGTAGCTTCGTACCCACTTGTTCCGAACACAATCCCGGCAATCTGGTGCGGGGTCAATATTTTTATGGATGAGCCAATATGTCCCTGGATTATTTTTTCTTCGACAGTATTCCCTTTTATGGTCAGTGATGATGCCGAATGCAACAGCCGGATATCCAAATCGGGGTTGTCATTTGCCAAATCGGCCGAAACCCGTTGAAACATGGCATTGATGGATGCCTGAAATGGCAAGGTATAAAACACACGCCCTTTACAGCGACGAAAGAGAAAATCGGTTTTCCCCGCACCAGTACAGGCAACTACAATAGTATGTGGTTTATTCGATTCGGCAGACTTCAAAGAAAGAGGGTATAGCGGATGTGTCCGGTTATAAAAATTCAGGTTCGGCCTCTTAAACAGACGTTGGGTATACGTTTCTGTCCTGTCAATCAATGCCGATGCGAAATGATCGGCAGCCTCCAGTAATCCACGATCGATGGAATAACCTTTTTCTTTAAAGCGTTTCCGGCAATAATCATACACGTAAAAGAAATTTTCCTCCGCTTCTTTTGGGGATAACGGCTTTACCTTTATTCCTAATTTTGAAAGGATATCCAATGCCTTTGGGCTCCATATTTCCCAATTGGAAGAATGAAACTCAAAAATTTCCTCCGGTTCATATTCCTCTGTCAAATCGAGTAACCCTTTCTCCCTCGCATCTCTTCGGATAGATTTGTGGTGGGCAATTATCATATCGATTAACGTAGGTCGGATTGTTTCGTCAAATAAAGAAATAAATAGGCAGGAGGTAATTTCGTGCCGGAAAGGCAAGTCACCAATTCGGTATTCCTTATCCAATCGCTGCTGAAATTCAGGATGGGCTTTTCCTATATCGTGCAATATTGCACCGTAACAGGCGAGATCGACATCCGCTCCAATTCCCGTTGCAACTTTTTCTGCGACCATTGCAACTTGTTGAAGATGGGTTATCAACGGGGTAAAATCGGGTTTGCCCTTTGCTTTAATTTCCGGCCAAATCATTTAAATTCATTTTTAACCGGGTTGCCCACAATTTTTAGCCATCCGTACATTGGTCGGTTTTCGTCCATTCGGTTATAGCCAACCAAAAACGATTTCTCATTTTTCTCTAGTATCAGTTCAAAACCATAAAACAGTTCATCATTAGTGTTGAATTCTTCTTCAGTTACTTCCAGGATTTCTTCATTAGGATAGAGAATATCTTCGTTTCGGGCCAGACAAATATGCTGTTTGGAGGCTTGTTCCGCATCCTCACAGTTGTCAAAGGCCAAATATAGAACAGGATTGACCATTATACCACGCATTAAAATGGCACGCGGTCGCTCATAGGTGCGATTTCGAGCAGTTCCTTTTGTGTTCCATCCACGAGGTTGTATTTGTTCCTGCTGTTGCGATACTTGCTGATAAGTCAAACGATGACGTTTGATTTTATAAATTCCAAAACCAGCATTCAGCAATTCAGGAAATAATTTTCTTTCAATACCAGCAATTATTGATGGAGTCAAAAATTGTTGGCTATAAGTTTCACTATCTCTTACGGCGGTCCAAGGTTTAATAAACCCGAATGGACCTGAATATTTTACGATGTATAACATAGTTGTTCGTTTTTTATTTAATCGCACCAAATCCAATTCCGGTTGAGTTTCCCAGTCCCACATTCCATGCAAACTGCTTTACTTCATCATCACCTTCAATAATTACTGGGCACCAATTGACTCTGTTTTGTACTCCGTTATAAGTGATTTTTTTAGTTTTAGCATGTGGAGCTTCTAAATCAAAACGAATATTAAACATATCGTTGTTAATACCGACAATTTTCATTCTGGTTTGAAGGGTTTCCTTCAGGCATGCACTTGCCCGGGGATCGTCATATCTGATATGGTCAATTTTATCGCCCATCCTTCTTTTAATAAAAATGGGACTTGCTGTAAGAAACTGTTCACGATCCGATAAATCAGGTTCTTCCTGAATAATGATCTCAGATACAATAAATCCATTAAACAAACTTGGATCATCTTGTATCCCAATAATCATTTTTTTTATTAAATCCGATTTGTATGAGCTAAAGAAGAAGGATGTTTCTTTTTCAAATCGTAATCCTGATTCTGCTCTTTTCCCTCCTTCAAGCCATGAAAAAGAATAAAGTGAGACGTTTCCATGCTCATTGTTCCATCCGAGCCATTTATGAATTGTCCCAGTCAAAAAAGGCTGATGATCAAATGGTACAATTTTGTTAGTTGTCTTAATTTTCAAATGGATTCTCATAAGCTACATTCATTTTTAGAAATTAATGATTTTATCAACATCGGCTAACGCATCGCCGGTTAGCCTGATCAGCCATTCATAATCAATTGTTCTGTGGCTTTATTTCATTTAATTCGTATTTGTTCTGTTTTTTCATTCTGTTCCGGTTTCGGAATTGTACTTTTTAAACGCTGACAGGTCTTGCAGAAATGTCAGTTTGATTGTATACTTCTACCCACCCGAATCCCAATGAGTTTTTCTCGCCGGCGCCGCAAGAGAGTATTAAGTGATGTATTTCTGGAAGAGCAGTAAGTTCAAAATCAAAGAGGTAACCCCTGATCTTGCTTTGTTCCAGAGTGTCTTGTTTTATGGTTATCAGTTTAGAGCGGGGAATTCCGATCAACGTAAAACGAAAGGGGAAAAAATCGGGCAGCGGTGTGGTATTGGGTACAGTCTGGTATTTATTCCGTAAATGGTTGTAAAGTAATTTGGGATATTCTTCATTTTCCGGTGATAAATAGTTGGCAAAAGACGAACCGGGATACTGATAACTTATAACGATCGGCGAAAGGGCCCGGTACCGCATTGTTTCTTCTAGAACCTTATCTGAAAGCCGTTCAATTTCTGTCACCCTCAGATCAAGTCCGTTAAAAGAATCTCCAAAATATACTTCCTTATATTTAAAAAGGCCAATGATAAAAGCCTCTGCTACATCATTCAACAGAAAAGATAGTTTTAGTGTTATTTGATCGCGAAAAATTTCAAAAAGGTCCTTTTCCTTCCATATTTTTGGCTTTCCAAAATCAAGCGGAGAAAAATTAAACAGCTTGAATTTTTTGTTTCCTTCACGAAATCCCTCATTATGTAGGAAATCGGCAAAAGTTTTGTCAGCAGAACCTATTACGTTGTATATCCAGGCACTTATATAGTACTGATAATTAAAAGGAAGCAACTTCTTGTCCCCATTTATGTTAAAAGTAATTTTAAATCTCATGCCTCTGAATATTATAGATCGCCTAGTAAAGTCGTTCAAAAATATCTGTTTACTCCGTCAAAACACGACGTAGTAAAAAATATTACAAAATATTTATTAGCTGTGAACTGCCTGTAAATATAACATTTGCAGTCCGGATAAACAAGACGTGTCGAAAACACTGACACCAAAAGCCGTCATGGATCAGACTTACGCTGTCAACAGATTTGCAGCAAAGCAAGAGAACCTGCCCACGGACGTTATATTTTATTGCCGGGTAAGTATTAATTTGTAGTTTAGCGTGATAGATAAATATTTATAACTATGAAAAGAAAGGTTTTATTGATCATTGCCTCAATTCTTATGATTGTAATAGGAGTATTGCGAGGTTTTGGAGGAATGGCTTTATTATTAAAGGGTAACAATTTAGAAACCAATAGTCCTATTATTGCAGGTGAACTTCAAATAAAACTTGT
>JAGVVH010000376.1 GCA_019135895.1 Bacteroidota bacterium
ACTGTTTACTGGAAAAATTACCATGTTTCAGGAACTCCTCAGGTTGCCGGTACTGTCGGTCTTAAATTTAATCACAATTACTGGTATGTTAATATTAATGCCAACTATTTTGACAAGATTTATTGTGATTTGAATCCCGAAAGAAGAACTTCGACAGCTCGCGGCACATTGGATGAAAATTCAGAGTTGTATCACCAAATAGTTGACCAAACAAGATTAAAAGGTCAATTTACTTTGGATGCTTCTATCAGCAAATCCTGGAAAATCAAAAAATACATTATCGGATTTAATTTAAGTGTAACCAATATTCTTAATAATCAAAATTTAATTACTACTGCATGGGAACAATACAGATTTGATTACAAAGAGTATAATGTAGATAAATTTCAAAATAAATATTATTATGCCTTTGGCACTACTTTTTATGCCGGCATCAATTTTCAATTTAATTAATCTTGGAAAATTCTGAAAACAATGAAAAATAATAGATTTAAATTAGTAATAATCATTCTGACTGCACTCTTTTTTGCCGGAGGATGTAATCCGGAATATGATGTAGCTCCCTATCTTACATACGAAGGAGAAGCTAACTGTACAATTGAGGAGTTATTGTCTTATCACGATATTGGTTCTTCGGATTCTTATGATTCCATTCCGGCAGGAACAGTTATCACAGGAATTGTTACTTCATCTGATGAACATGGAAATTGCTACAAATTCATCAATATTCAGGATGAAACGGGAGCAATTCAGATAAAAATTGCAAATACAGCGCTCTATTATAAATATAAAGTTGGTCAGCGAGTTTATATTAATTGTGATGGACTAGTATTGGGGGACTATCGTAAATTACCCCAATTGGGATGGTGGGTAAACGGAGCCATGGAAGCCATTCCAACAGCCAAAGAAGCAGTTTATATTTTCAGAGACAGCCTTGTAGGCAATGCACCGGAACCTTTATCAATTACTTCAACTGGTCAAATCAATGATTCTTATTATAATATGCTTGTCAAAATTGAGAATTGTTATTTCAATAACGGTGGACAACTTACATTTTCTGAACCATCAACAGCTACAAGCAGAACCATTACCCTTGTAGGAGGAGGGACCATTGAGGTCAGAACCAGCAATTATGCCGATTTTGCCCAAAATATTCTTCCTGAAGGAACCGGAAATATTGTGGGACTTCTGACTCGTTATAATAATTACAACCAACTGGTTATCCGCTCTTTGGATGATCTTTCCAATTTTGGTGTAGAAGAAGAAATTTATTCTTTGGATTTAAATGTCAACCCTCTTGATAACGGTTGGAGTAATCACTCTGTTTCAGGAACTGCTCTATGGGAATATGTTTCAGGGGTGAAAAGGATGAGTATTAAGGGTAATAACAGTGAATTTTCAGATTGCTGGCTACTCTCCCCTACTATCAATTTAACTTCCTATCAGGACATTAAACTATATTTGAATCACAGAATTCCCAATAATCTCGGAAATGCTTCCAATATGAGATTATACTATTCAGTATCAGATCCATCAGCTCCGTTTAATGAAGCCAATTGGGTCGAACTGACAATGCCTTCCTATCCTTCCAGTTTTACAACTGTATCTATCGATATCCCCAATGCAGCCATATCTAGTCCAAATTTCAGAATAGGCTTGAGATACTCAGATGATCAAACATCCAACTGGACAATTGGCGGAGTTACATTTAAAAGTTTTATTGCAGAAAAATAATATCATTATGAGCAGAAATAGTTTGTTTTTTACATCAATATTAATTGGATTGGTTTTCGTCCTCTTTTCATGCAACAATACATGGGAAGAACCCGAGTTTGTGATTCCGGAATATACAGGAAGACCCGCCAACAAAACTATTGCCGATATTAAGGCAATGCATGATCTTGGTACAGATACTCCTGATTCCATTTGCAATTCTAACGAATATTTTATTGTGGATGCCTGGGTTGTCAGCTCAGATGAAGGGGGGAATTTCTATAAATCAATGGTTATTCAGGATGAAACCGGCGCTATCGAAATCGAAATCGATAAAACAGGATTATATAACGATTATCCTGTAGGACAAAAAATTTATTTGAATTGCAAAGGCCTCCTCGTCGGAGATTATCACAATATGTATCAAATAGGTTGGATTTATCAAGGTGCAGTGGGAAGAATCAACTCCATGTTTCTTGATAACTATATTTCAAAAGACGGTCTTCCTGACTTAGAAAACATGCCACAGCCAACTCTTATTACCGGTTCTGCTGATTTAAGTGCAGAAAATGTGAGCAAATTGGTGAAAATTGAAAATTGTCAGTTTGCCGAAGAATCTGTTGGGAAACCGCTTTCATCAAGTGATGTTATCACGGAACATGAAATTACAGTGAACGGAGCTTCTATCATTGTCAGAACTTCCAATTATGCAAAATTCAGAAGTATTCTTTGCCCTTCCGGAACAGGAACGCTATATGGAATATTGACGGTTTATAATTCTACTTACCAAATGATGCTCAGAACTGCCGAGGATATTCAGTTTGATAATACTCAACCTGAACCCGAAGAGCTTATTTATAACATGACTTTTGACGCCAATTCATTGACTTCCGGAGGTTGGAGTCTCTCTGACCCTGAAAGCCAGACAGCATGGTATTTTACTACTGACTTATCTAATAATAATATCATGTTTCACAACCCCACATCTGCCGTCTGCGACGACTGGCTTATTTCACCTGAAATAACACTTGCTGATCTGGACGGAGTTGTTTTATATTTAGACCATAAAATGACACTTCAGGGACTTCAGGATTTCTTTAGAGTCTATTATTCTACAACCTATCAAGGGGGTGATTTTAATGAAAATGATTGGACTGCTTTTAACCCTAATTTATCCTTATTCCCCTCTTCAGATTATGGCTTAAGTAATGCTTTGGATGTATCAACAATCCCTGCCACCAGCTTTAGAATTGCTATTCGCTATAATAATTCAACCGGCATACAGGCGGCAAGATGGAGTGTAAGGAGCCTTAAATTTTATAAATAAATAATGGAAATCAAATTTAATACTATTGAAGAGGCTTTAGAAGAATTTAAAGCCGGACGTTTTTTAATTGTGGTTGATGATGAAGACCGTGAAAACGAAGGAGATTTTATTATTGCAGCAGAAAAAATAACGCCCGAGAAGGTTAATTTTATGATGAAACATGGTCGTGGTGTGCTTTGTACTCCTATTACCCAAGAGCGTTGTGAACACCTTGGATTGACCATGCAAGTATCCAATAATACTTCATTGTTGGGAACTCCATTTACGGTGACTGTCGATTTATTGGGCCATGGTTGTACTACCGGCGTCTCAATGTTTGACCGAGCTTCTACCATCAAGGCGCTTGCCAATCCCGAAACAAAATCGGATGATTTAGGTCGTCCTGGGCATATTAATCCATTACGGGCAAGAGATGGCGGTGTACTGGTACGTGCCGGACACACAGAAGCAACAATAGATTTGGCCAGACTTGCGGGTATTCAACCTGTCGGGGCACTCATCGAAATTATCAATGATGATGGAACAATGGCAAGACTTCCACAACTAATGGAGATTGCACAAAAATTTAATTTTAAAATTATTTCAATTGCTGATTTAATAGCCTATCGACTAAAAACAGAAAAACTTATCAGAAGAGAACAAGAGGTATCTCTTCCGACTGAATGGGGTAATTTTA
The DNA here is from genome assembly GCA_019135895.1 of Bacteroidota bacterium. Classification (GTDB taxonomy): domain Bacteria; phylum Bacteroidota; class Bacteroidia; order Bacteroidales; family WCHB1-69; genus JAGVVH01. The sequence continues at coordinate 3,717 of JAGVVH010000376.1, forward strand.
AATTAATTGCCTATACTCAATTGAACAATAATAATACGCATCTTATTCTTAAAAAAGGTGAATGGGAAAAAGATGAGGAAGTATTGGTTAGGGTTCACTCATCCTGTGCTACCGGAGACATTTTCGGTTCATGCAAGTGCGATTGCGGAGCGCAATTGCATAAGTCAATGGAGATGATTGATAAAGAAGGTAAAGGACTTGTATTGTATATGAATCAGGAAGGAAGAGGAATCGGTCTGGTAAATAAGTTAAAGGCTTATCATCTTCAGGAATTGGGATTAGATACTGTAGAGGCAAATATTGAACTCGGCTTTAAGGCAGATGAAAGGGATTATGGTATAGGGGCACAAATTTTGCGAGATTTGAATGCTACAAAAGTGAGACTTATTACCAATAATCCCACTAAACGTGCAGGTTTACTGGGTCATGGCATTCAAATTATTGAAACAGTTCCTATCATTATCCAACCCAATGATAATAACCGGAAATATCTTAAAACCAAACAGGATAAAATGGGGCACAATCTGCATCTTAAATAAAAAAAAAAGGAACTTTTATAAAGTTCCTTTTTTATAAGTGACATATTGGTTATTCCTCGTCTTCTTCTGATGAAAGCCCTAACATTTGTTTAATTTCAGCAGGAGCTTCATCAAAAGTAACCGCTCCATCAGGTAAGAAGAAATGTAAATCTTTTATTTTCTTATTGGGAGTAATTTGAGTAACCTCTACAATTAAGTTAAAGGGAGTTCCACTGTTATCCATGGCTACAGAAGTGTAAAGTGGATAACCTTTCAACCCCGGGTATTCAAAGGAATTATATTCTTTCATTAAATCATCTGTCACATAGAGCGTAAATTCGTCAGTCTCATCAGTTTCCAGATTTGTTACAACGCAATGAGCTTTATGGCAAACATACCCTGCAATGGTTTTTGTATCATTTGCATCGTATGTATAATCATATTTCATCAATGAATAATCAACAGTATCAATGTTGTAATATTTACCATAACCACTGATAGTAAAATCAATAATCATAGTCATAATCTTGGTATCGCCATCCAGGATTGTGGTAACCCCAATACCACCTTGATTCATTGTTTGCTTTGATTTACTGCCTAAAACCACTTTATCAATTTCCATTTGATATTGCGATATAATGTTGGCATCTGTAGTCCCTTCAACATAGGTTTTCAATTTGATATCTCCGGAAAATGTTTTTTGGGAAAATAAAGAAAGTGAAAAGACAAAAGTCAATCCAACCAATAATAAAATAACTTTTTTCATTTTAAATGTTTTGATGTTTTCGATATAATTATTTACAAATTTATTCAGGTTGCAAAGATAGTATTAATTAATAAAAGTAATGTCAATCCTAATAAACTTTTTTTGCTCTTAAATTAGTTAAAAAAAATAAGTACAAGTCATCCGTTTTGAAGTTTTATTATAGTCTCTAAAAGTTACTTGGTTTTCATTAAAAAAATAGACTATGAAACATAGTCTATTTTTAGGAAGATTTATAATAGAAATAGTTTATTTTACAATAAATTTGCCGCTTACCAAAATTTTATTTGCATCAATTAAACGGTAAAAATAGGTCCCGGCAGAAAGGTTGTTATTTGTGTATTCCACTTTTGGCTGATTAACATTAATAGATGCAACCTGTGCTCCCGAAATATTATAAATTATCAATTCTCCTTTTACCTCTCTATTAAAATCGAATGTAACAAATTCAGAAGAAGGATTAGGATATACAGTTGCTTTCACGTTTGATAGAAGAGGTTCTGTGAGTCCATTTCCATAATCAAAATAGATGTTATCAATGAAAAGAGAAGTGTTTTCTTGCCCAACACAACTCATCAAATCGTCGAAGTTATATCCGGCACTTGCAATAAAAAGCAGTTTAATATGGGTTGCAGCCAGAGTAGTATCACTATAGATAAATGGGATATCAAATGAAGTCCAGGAACTTACTGTATTATATTCCATCAATTTTCCTTTGGCAATAGAAGTGGAACCATTATACAATTCCATATCTATAACGGCAGAGTCCCCACTAACAGGCGAATATTTATAATATCCTTTAAGAGCAAGCGGCTTGAAAGGAAATTCTTTTTTTACAGAAATAACACCTTCAGAACTCAAAAACTGTTCAATAAAATTATTACTGATTGTTCCCAAAGCACCAGGAATGAGCAAAAAGCCTCCCAAGTAATGGGAAGTCAAACGAATGGCATAATTTCCATCCTGTGCACTTGTCTCTCTGAAAGCAGTGAGTACTCCGGGAAGAGGATCTGCTGGAAGCTGATATAAAACATTTAAGGTCATCAATAAATCAAGAGAATCTTCATAACTATAGTCTAAATAATTTCCTGATTCGGCGGCATAAGAAGCCCATTTCGTTTCGAAACTGCCATCTTCTATTGTCTGGGCCGAAAGCATTCCCATTGAAATAATACACAATAAACTTACTAAAGATTTTTTCATAAATTATTATTTTAATTATTAATAGTCAACTAATTAATATTATATATTACCTGAATTGTAAAAGTTCTCAGAGGTTCAACATACATAGGACGAAGTGTATAGGATTTATTGAGAAGGTTTTTAACAATAAAAGACAAGGTTACTCTATTGATATTATAACTAACTCTGGCATCAAAAACAACAGACCCTTTTTTATTTTCCATGAAATAGTTATAATAGCCACTAAATGGAAGATCTCCCATAAGTTTCAGAATCGCAATCCGAAGGGGCGTATTATTAGGATTATTGATATCATAATCGAAAAAGAATTTGTCAACATTATGCATTGAACTGTAGTAATTTGCAGAAAGACCGACTGTGAATTTTTTATAAAAAGTGAATGCCAAATCAAGCTTGCCCATATGTTCAATTCTATATTTAAGGACATTGCGTGAGGTATCAGAAGATGAATTTAGAAAAGTATATTCTTTATGGGTAACAGGGTCCGTATAATAAACATAATTTCTGTTTTTAGTAATAGGATTACTATAGGTATAACTTACCATCAAGCTATAAGTAACATTTTTAGAGATAACACCTTCGCCCATAAAAGAGAAGTCAAGACCGCTTATTCTGGCCGGTCCAATATTAAGATATTTAAACCCCATTCTATCGATAATACTTCCTGAATTTCCCCAGGGCCCCATAGCAAATTCAATATAGTTTTCAAACTCCTGATTAAAGAAAGCCACATCGAAGAAGCCTTGAAAATCAAAGAGTGAAAATGGCTGCATAATACCCACTTCGGCATTCCAGCTATTTTCAGACTGGAGATCAGGATTTGGATAAAAGCCGAATCTTCCGACAGAGATAGCAATAAACTTTTCGCCGATACTTGGGAATCGATAGCCTTGCCCGAAAGAACCTCTAAAGGATGTTTTAGTTTTATTAAGTTGGTAGTTTATTCCGGCTCTGAAAATTGGTTTATTCTCAATGACATTATCAAGGGAATAAAATTCCCAGCGCCCCCCTCCTATTATAGTCAGATTTCTGTTTTTAAGGAATTTCTGTTCCAGTTGAGTATAAATCGAAAAATTATCATAACTCATTCTGGTTGGTTTGTCGGAATAATTATCTCCACTAAACACCCTTCCATTTGAGATGGCAAAATTATTCATGACTCCTGCCACAATATTCATCCCAATTTTAGGAATATTCTTATTGAACTGATATTCATCAAAAACAGAACCTGATTCGGCACTTTGCGCACCTGTAGATTCAATATTCTTACTATAAAGAATTCTGTTTCTAAAAGTATGAACGAATCCACCCTTAGAGATATATTTTACAGAAGGATCAAGATAGCCGGTAAAATCCTTAAATTTTGAAAGAGATCCTTTATATGTCCTGTATCGGTTGGTATCAGCATCAAACCAAAAGAATGACTGGGCATTTTCAGATGCCATAATATTTCCGTTCAGACTAACTGACAAGCCCTTAATTTTTTGAAATCTATAGCGAGTAGCAAAATTAAATCTTGCTCTGCGCTCATATTTACCCTTTGTGCTTCCATTAGTATTTCGGGTTGAGGAGATACTTTCTTCAGGGCCAATATATCCCTGATCATCAAAATATTCACCACCAATAACAAAATCAAAATTCTTTTTAATTATTCGAGAATGAAGAAAGCTTACACCGAATTTAATTGGATTCTGATGATTCCAACTTGTTTGATAAGGATTTTTAGGATCTGAGTATATTCCGGCAAATAAAATGACCTTAGTTTTGGGTTTAGTTCTGGGATAAGCTGTCAGAACATTAATAGCACCTGTCAGGGCAGATGAGCCAAAAACCACCGAGGCTGCACCTTTCAGAATTTCAATTTGTTCCACATCTTCCATTGGAATAAAATTCCACATTGGACGACCGGCATCAGGACGAAGCATTGGAATATTATCCAGTAAAATCATCACACGGCTGCCCATTCCGGAGCTAAAACCGCTTCCTCCCCTAATCTGAGGTTCATTATCAACCACCGCAATTCCCCCTGCCGTATTCAATAAACCATCAACAGTATTTAAATTCTTGTTTTCAGCTTCTTTAGGAGATAATACAAGTATTGAATTAGTCGATTTTTCAGGATTAGTTTCATATTTTGACGATACCACCTTAGCAGGATCCAACAGAATTGCCGAGGGAGTCAATTTGATATCCAGCTTATACTCACGATTTTTGGGAGTGAAAATTATAGTCCTTTGTATCGGAGAATAAGAACTGGAAAGAAAAGTAACGTCACAACTATCCGGTTTGATTTCAATATTAAAATTACCATTGACATCAGCCATAAACATAGCTTTTAAACAGTCAATTTTAATTTGTGCGTAAGGAATCGGGAATCCTTCAATTTCATCTTTGATGGTCCCTTTTAATATATTCTGAGCTTGATTATTAAGGCAAAATAATAATATTAAGGCAAAAATTGAATTTCTTATAACATTAAATCTCATACAAATTCTTTAAATCCTATTTTTCTATATAGTTTGTGAATAAAGCTGGCAAAATTACTTTTTTTTTTCATAAAAAAGTCCTTTCTCCATATTTTTGAGCATTTTTTAATCTTAAAAAATTATATTTCAGTTATTTAAAACTATTAAAAAAAGTTAAGGTCAATGAAGAATTTTATATATTAATTCCTTAAGAAGCTCTTCTTCACTAGAGGAAGAGTCAACACCTTTAGATTTCATATCATATTCGCGCAGTAGCGAAATTATTTTAGTCAGATTCATAATAGAATAACGTTGTGCATAATCGGTATTCATTTTCATTATAAAAGGGTGAACATTGCCATAAATTTTTGCCAATGTTTCGGGAGACTTATCAGGAGCAAGTCTGTATGCCAACATTTTGGAATAGAATGAATAGAGATTTGCAATTGTTTTAACATTAGGATTTTCTTTTAAATTTTGGCAAAAATTGAGGGTTATTCTATAGGCTTTTTCCTCGTTTTGTTCTCCTAAGGCATTTTGCAACTCAAAAACGTTGTATTCTTTACTTATTCCGATATATTTCTCAATAATGGAAGGGGTAATTTCAATATTATCAGGGAGGAATATCTTCAGTTTAAGAAATTCATTATTAATTCTGGTAAGGTCATTGCCAATATTTGCGGCAATGATTGAAGCTGCATGTGCATTAATATTAAAATTATGCAATTTAGCCTGCGTTTGCACCCAAGAGGATAAGTTATAATCCTTTATCTTGTCGGAAACAAAGACCACCCCATTTTTTTCAAATAACTTAGTCTGTGCCGGTTTCAGTTTGGCATATTTATATGCAATAACCAAAATCGTTGTCTTGGAAGGATTTTCAACATATCCTTTAAGTTTTTCGATATCTTTAAGTTCTTTGGCTTCTTTAACAATTATGAGTTTATATTGACTTCCAAAAGGAAATTCTTTGGCGGCACCAATAATTTGAGAAACATCGGTATTTTTATCATTACCATAAATGACAATCTGGTTAAAATCGCGATCAGCTTCTTCAATTACATTTTCCTCCATGTAATTAGAGATTTGATCAATGTAAAAAGGCTCTTCTCCCATTAAAAGATAAAGCGGTGCATACTCTCTTTTCTTTAAGTTCTTAATTAGTTCTTCGTAGTTCATAAATATCTATTCGTAATAATCAAATTTTAAATGTTTAACTGTTAATCCTTTGTTAATAAGTTGTTTTAAAGAATCGATTCCAATTTGAATATGCTCCAAAGCAAATTTTTTTGTTACTTCCTGGTCACTTTTTTCTGTTTTAATTCCATCGGGAAGCATTGGCTGGTCAGAAACAAGCAGCAATGCACCGGTTGGAATACGGTTATAGAATCCCACTGAAAAAAGAGTAGCGGTCTCCATGTCAACGGCCGTACAGCGAATCCTATTCAAGTAATCCTTAAACTCCTGATCATGTTCCCAGACTCTCCGGTTTGTTGTATAAACAGTCCCTGTCCAATAGTTTCTTCCATAATCCCGGATAGTAGCTGAGATTGCTTTTTGAAGGTTAAATGCAGGCAGTGCGGGAACTTCAGGAGGGAAATAGTCATTTGAGGTTCCCTCTCCTCTAATTGCCGCAATAGGAAGCAGCAATTCTCCCAAGCCGATATAGTTTTTCAAGCCCCCTGTTTTGCCCAGAAAAAGGACTGCTTTCGGCATGATAGCAGTAAGAAGATCCATAATAGTAGCTGCCATTGGGCTACCCATTGAAAAGTTGATTATAGTGATATTGTCCTTAGTGGCGCTTTGCATCGGATTTTCCAGACCCTTTACTTCTGTATTCATCACCTGGGCAAAATAGGTGACATAATTTTTAAAATTTGTCAGAAGTATATACTGACCGAATTCATTTAATTGCAATCCCGTATACCTTGGCAACCAGTTTTCAACTATTTCTTGTTTTGTCTTCATACGCTATTCATAATAATCAAAACGAAGATGTCTGACAGTAAGTCCTTTGTTAATAAGCTGCTTCAAAGAATCGATTCCGATTTGAAGGTGAAGGTCTGCAAATTTATTTTCAAGAAGTTCATCGCTTTCTTCCGTTTCAATACAGGTTTCCAGAAAAGGCTGATCTGAAACGATCAGAAGTGCTCCCGTAGGAATACGATTTGCAAAACCCACTGAAAAAAGAGTTGCAGTTTCCATATCAATACAAGTAACCCTAATTTTGGAAAGGTATTGATGAAAATCAGCATCATGTTCCCAGACTCTTTTATTGGTAGTATAGACAGTGCCTGTCCAATAATCCTGATGGTAATCCCGAACGGTCGTAGAAATAGCCTTTTCAAGGTTAAAAGCAGGGAGTGCCGGCACTTCCGGTGGAAAATAGTCATCAGATGTTCCTTCGCCACGGACAGCAGCTATTGGCAGAACCAAATCACCAAATTTGATATATTTTTTAAGAGACCCGCATTTTCCCAGAAATAAAACTGCCTTTGGCTGAATAGAAGTCAGCAAATCCATAATTGTAGCTGCCATCGGACTTCCTTTAGTGAATACTTCTGTCTCCATTATTTTAGCAAATCTTTCCACATAACTCAAAAAATGAGTCAAAATAATATATTCCCCGAAATCCTCTCTTTTCAGACCTGTATATCGGGGCAACCAATTATCGACAATCTCTTTCTTTGACTTCATCAGAAAAAACTTTTATTTATTTTTCGGACTCTTTTTATTTTGTTTGTCAAAT
>JAGVVH010000490.1 GCA_019135895.1 Bacteroidota bacterium
TTCGGTTATTCTTTCAATGATTTCTTCAGTAGTGCCTAAGTTTACGATATGTGCCGCACTCTCATGAAACCTCCGGACACTTCCCTCTTCAATCAGAATAGAGATATATTCCTGGTAATTAGCCGTAGATGAAAGCTCAGATGAAAGCTCAGTAATATAAACTGCTAATTCTTTACAATGCCTGGTTACGGTTATTATCTCAGGTATAACTCCGTCAGCGATGTTTCTTTGGATAGCATTAAATATCTTCCGGTTCTTGTCATCAACAAAATCATAAACTTCTAAACGTGATACTGCTTCTTTAGCAATGACAATATCATTCAACATACAGGATAATATAGCTTGTTCCGGAGTCATAGTTTAGGGAGGGGTTTGTAGTAAGGCGGTTGATTATTCGATTCATTTAATTCAACTATATACCTCTGAAACATTGCCATGAAACACGAAGGTGCTTTGTATAAAGTACCATAGATACCAGAGTTAACATTCATGCAAAATTCCTTTGCTTGTTCAATGGTTAACTTTGGACATGATCTAATCATGAGCTTTGCCAACTCAATTATTTTTTCTTTTGACATATCATAATCATGAAAATCATAAATATTGGCGATCTCATTTGAAATCTGCTTCAGTAAATTTAAGTTTCTGTGATCCATTTTTTAATATATGATTAATCTGATTAAACTTATCTATTATTATTGGAAGACTCATGTTTGATTTTAACCATGTATCATTTATGGCTACGCATTGATTAAAATATTGTCTTAAACTTTTTATTATTTCATCTGAAGTTGCTTTGGGATATTTATCTTTATATACTTTGAGTAATTTACCGGCCGCTGCTCTCTCCTTCCCTATACTAATTACTTCATAACTGCCGTGCGCCTGAACAAACTGATCAACTATCTCATCTATGAAATCAGCCGACTTGTTCGGCTTACTTCTTACCTTCTTGACTTCTTCCCCTTCTTTAATTTCTTTTCTTGTTGCTTCCAGTTTGTCGTCAGAATGTTGTGAGAATGTTTTCAGTTTGTTGTCAGTTTGTTGTTCATCTTGGTATTTGTCATAGTTACAAATTGTTATCCGTGTTGTATATTTCAATCCTTCAACTAAAATCATATTATCTTTTTGTAGAAGTTTTAAAAAATGGCGTGTTGCTCCTACTGACCAATTAAACTTCTCCGATAAAGTTTCAAGTGAGTATACAAGTTGCCCCCTTCCACATTTAATTACCTGACCTTTTATAAGCACATCAACTTCTGCGTAATTTGCCCATAATAGCATATTTTCCCACGCCTCCCTTTTGGTCAATGGTCTATATTCATTGCAAAGCCAATGATCTAAAAATTGTCGATGTATTTTTATCCAACCAGGCATTAATAATCATTTATTTATTCTCAGTATCTTTGAGAGTTACATCTCCATTACCGGAGATAAATAAGGTTCTCTTATTTCTCTTGCACCAATCAGCAATTTCGTTTATAGTATCAAAAATACTTTTTTGATTATAATTCATTTGCATTTGTTGCGGTTGCGCTTGAACTGGTTTTGATTTTCTTGTATTCCAATATGTAAGAGAAGCATCCCAATCTTTCATTTTTTTATTACCAACATACCATCCGCATGATTGATAATAAGCATAAAAACTTTCAGCAGTAAAATAAGTAATACCCCTTTGTTTTATTCTCTCTGAAACCTCATTAAGCGTTGGAGGTATGTTGTTATACTTTTGTTTCTTTGTCACATTTTTATTTATAATATTATCATCACATATCATTAAATGCTCTGATTGATAATATCCATTCTCTATCATTTTAGCTTCAGTCCTAATATCTTTTAAATCTTCATAATCACAAAGGTCTTTTAATGTCTCTTTAGCCATATATATATTAGGTTTCATTCCCACCCATTCATAAACAGGTTTACTCGGATATCCAATTCTTTCTATTAAACCACCGGCAATTAATTTATTCCAATACCTCTTCTCTATTCCGGTTTTTTTATATATATCATCATATTTGATACGCCTTTTATTCATCAAAAGAATATAAAGATGTTCAAGAATCTTTAACATTCCCTGTTCTTCAATTGTCCCTATTGTCTCCATGATTTTTAAAATGAAGCCCCCACAAACAGCAAGCCCCCAGGTGCGTAGGAGTTGAGTTTCTCCAGCCTGAGGGGTGCGTGCCTGTGAGGGCTATTCGTTAAAACTGATTTTAAAGTCATACTCTATT
>JAGVVH010000122.1 GCA_019135895.1 Bacteroidota bacterium
ACTACAAAGTGTAAGTGCCATTATGGAGATGATAAGATAACGGGTGTCTGACATGGATGAAAAAATAGAACTCGTACCGGAATGGTAAGCTTGAATTAAATAAGACCATGTGTCCTGCCTGAATTCATCAAAACACTTGAAAATGAGGGTGCTGGGCACATGGTTTTATGTTTTTCGGAAAGTTTCTGAGAAAAAATAGTGGAATTGGTCTGGTATTTCATGTTATATAATTTCCCGATAATATGTTTTCGGGGATGTCTACGCCCAAGTGACCAGGGCCTTGGTTGTTAGCAATTTAAGTGGATTCATGCTGGTTATTTGGGGCTACAACGATATTCCGGACAATGTTGACTCCTTTTGCTGTATTTATAAAGATTTGACAAATGGTCCGTCCTGGTGCTCCTGAGTGCCATTTAAAGCACAAATACCGGCCAGACGGAATTAGATGTCTGATAATGATTGCCGGAATATACCACTGCCACTTGCCGGAATAGAATACTTGTGAATGGAAAATAACTTTCCCCACTTTTTCGCAAATAAGAATCCCCACTTTTCGGTATAAAAAGTTTCATGGGTAGTGGTTAATACAAAAAGGCCTTTGTAGTTTTAAGGTGCGAACCAAAACAAACAAAGGCCTATGAATACTCTTTACAAGATTGTATCCATGTACAACGAAATTAAGAAACTTTTCGAAGAGGGCAAAACTAAAAGTGCAATCGCCCGGGAACTTGAAGTCGACCGGAAAACCGTGAGGAAGTATCTTCGAATGGATATTGACAGCCTTGAGGCAGCCATTGAGCGTCTGAAACATCGAATCAGAAAACTTCATTATTACGAGGATTTTGTCCGTCAACGAATTGAGCTATGTCCTGAATGTTCTGCAGCACAAGTGGAGGATTGGCTCAAAGAACGTTTTGAGAATTTTCCGGTTATCAGTTCCAGGACGGTATTTTCTTTTGTCCAGTATGTGCGCAAAAAGTATCATCTTTTCAAACCAGCGGTGAGCATCAGGCAATGCGAAGCCGTTGAGGAACTGCCTTACGGAGAACAGGCTCAGGTTGATTTTGGGGTATCCTGGATGAGGGATCATTACGGGAACCGGGTCAAAGTCTTTTTTATGGTTATGGTTTTGTCACGCAGCCGCCAGAAGTTTGTCATATTCACCAACCATACCGTTACCTCCGGTTTCCTGATTTATGCCATGGAAAAGGCCTTTGCCTATTTTAAAGGCCTTCCGGTAACCATTGTTTTCGACCAGGATACCACCGTTCTGAAAGATGAAAACTATGGGGATTTGATCTATTCCCACGAGTTCATGCTCTATCAGGCTCAGCGGAAGTTCCGGGTTTTCATGTGCCGCAAGGCGGACCCTCAAACCAAAGGGAAGGTGGAGAGTTCGGTTAAATATGTCAAGAACAACTTCCTTCGTGGCAGGTTGTTCTCCGACATTGAGACCCTGAATCAAAGTGGACTGGCGTGGCTGGAAAGAACCGCCAACACCAAGATACACGGGACCACCCATCTGGTCCCTCACATGGAGTGGTTGACTGAGCTTGAATATCTTCAGCCCTTTGTACCTATTCCCGTTGGGGAAGTCCCCGGAATTACGTATGGGGTCAGAAAAGACAATACGGTTCTTTACAAGGGCAACCGTTATACGGTGCCCACCGGCACCTATCAGGGGCCTGACACCAAAGTGTTTCTTAAGATTGACCAGGAGTTTATACATATCTCCGATCTGAATGAAAACCAACTTGCCTGCTTCGCAATGGAACAGGGTAAAGGGAAATTGATTATTAACAACGATCACCGGAGGGATAAAACCGCCAAAATCGATACCCTTGAAAAAGAGCTGATCCTTTGCTTTTCCAACCAGGAATTGGCTGCTTCCTTTACTGACCGGATCAGAAAACGCTTCCCCAGATATGCCAGGGATCAGTTTTCACAGATTCGCAAAACCATACAGAAACAGGACCAAGGGCTGGTGGATCAAACCCTGGCCAAATGCCTGGATCTTCAGCTTTTCTCCAGCGGAGAGTTTAAGGATGTCTTTGAATATCTGAATAGGAGCAGCAAGAAAGAGTTGGTTCACATGTTGGCTGATTATAAACCCATGATGCCCGGAGAGCAACTGGACCAGATACTTCTTATTAAGCCGCAGCAGAGTCATGTGATGGATTATCAACGCTTAATGAAGTAATGCCATGGAAAGTGTTCATCAAATCAAAGCCTATGCCCGTGAGCTGAACCTCACCTCCCTGGCGGCACAGATAGAACCGCTTCTTGAAGAAGCTCTTCGCAAGGAGCCTTCCTACAGCGACTTCTCTTTGACCTTGCTTGAAAAAGAAATCCTTGGGCGACGTGCTGCCAACCTGGCCCGTAGAATCAGGGCTGCAAGGCTGCCTCTTGCCCATGACCTGGACCAATATGACCATGCTTTCATGAATGGAATATCTCCGGTTCAAATGCGTCAACTCAGAGAACTCGTCTGGCTTGACCAGAAGTTCAACCTGATGTTGACCGGTCCCAGCGGAACAGGAAAAACATACATCGCCGGTGGACTTTGCTTCGAAGCCCTGAAAAAAGGTTACCGTTGTCTGTTCAGAACAATGGACCAACTGGCGCAAACCATTAAAATGAAGGAAATGACCACCCTGGCTGCCAGGGAGTATAAAAGACTGCTTCAAATAGATCTTCTTGTTATTGATGACATTATGATGTTCCCCCTGGACAAGGAAACCGCAGTGGGGCTTTTTCAATTGGTTAATCAGTTGCATGAGTCTGCTTCATTTATCATTACGACCAACAAGAATCCGAAACAGTGGGCAGAGATGCTGGAAGATGAAGTCCTTGCCACGGCTTTGCTGGATCGCTTGCTTTATAAATGTGAAATACTCAGACTCGCTGGTAAAAGTTACCGGTTGGAAAACAGAAAAACCATCTTTAACGATGTTGTTCAATCATCTTAAAAATGATGATATCTGGTTTTATGGGAAAGAGCCACTTAATCAACAGATTTTTATTGGTTCTCCTCATTTAAATCAGAATACTTAAAACGGAACCTGATGAGAAATTTATCGTACTTTTATAATCTACCCTGGGGAAACTAAATTGCGAAAATCTGGGGAATCTTGCTTTCCACTTACAATACTACCACGAACCACACTTCAGAGTAACAGAATGGTCCGAGTTCATTCAATCTCAATCAGGTCAATCTCCTTCATCAACCTGTCTGTTTCGGTAAGGGCTACAATGATTTTTTGGTAATGGAGGATGTCTTCAAATCCCAGGGTGCGACCTTTACGGTCTTTCAACCATTTCTGTGCAGGCTGGTAACCTCCGATGTAAAACTCCCAGGCAATTTTCGGAACGCCTTCAAAGTACTGGTCCTGGTTAATCCTAACCTTTCCTGTTGATGATTCTTCCGATATTTCAAACAACACCTTCTCCACCTGATTATTTCCAGCCTGAGGGTAGGTAGTGATACGTTTCTCCACCGCCGGGCTTTCCAGCAAATGTATCTGTCGCAGTTCTCCTCCCAGCTTCACCAGCTGCCAAAATGTGTCCTGGCCTTTAGGATAGGGCACCCTGGGGAAGTCAATCTTTAGGAACTCCTTGTATTTATCACGGTAGGTGGGAGAATGGAGAACAGCATAGATGTAGTCTAAGATATCAATCGGAGCAAAAGTATTTTCCCTGAACTCTTTTTCAGGGGTGAAGATATGACATAATTTGTCAGCTATTTTTTGTATTATTTCTGGATTAAGATTGGGTAGCCTTTGTCCTGTTAAAATGAAAGGGGATGTTCTGTTTGTTGTGGAATACAAATAGAGAGGAAAGGAGTACCCAGTTTCTTTTGTCTGAAGTGAAACCGAACACATATCAGCTATATTGTTGGTAACCAAAATATGTTGGAAATTGAAAGAAGATTGCTGCCGACAAGTTAAAAGTGCTAAATTCTCATTTAACATATGACTCATAACCTCAAATCGAGGATAACCCATAACACCTTTTGTTTTGCCTGTATAATTCATATTTCTAAAGTCAAAAGGTCTGTATGTTATTATTTTAGCAATTATCTTGTTGCTTTTCAAATCTGCTTTTGCATATTCAATTTTCCAATCACGAACATCAATAAAGCCGTATTTTTTTAATAATTCATCCTTTGAAAGATTTATAAAATCATCTTTAATATCATCACATTCTTGCGCTGTGAATTTTATTGATGCATCATCCCTCTGTGTTTTGATTCCGCTTGCATTTAATGGGAATAATTCATCAATTTTAAAACCTTTTGTATATTGAGTTATTTCAGAGAAATCCTTTTTTATAAAAAAATAATTTGGTGCTTTAAATTCTATTTCATTCCACAAAATCCTTTTCAAATTGTTTTTGAGAATGAAATTATATTTCACTTCTCTAAGGCCAAACAAATTCGCATGGAAAATACGCCCCAAATCATTTTTCTTTTTATTGCCTGTTTTTATAAAAATATTAATTGAAACACCTTGCATAATATCAAAAACATTTTTGTCAGAGGAACCATCAGGACATACTTCTTTTTTCTTAGCATTTCCATGTAAATCCAAAATGTAGATTTTATTAAAACTCTCCATCAAATGTTTCCTCATTTGGCGGTGAATGAGTCCATCAATAAAACTGTTATTTGAAATATATGCTAATATTCCAGTTCCGTTCTTTTCAATAAAATGCTGTCCGAAGCGAATAAATTTAATATAATCATCGGAGAGTGGTTGAATATTCCTCTCATTCAAATCTTTTTTATAATCAGCAAGTAATTTTTCTATCCATGGGGATTTGTTACTGCTGCTCACTGAATAAGGCGGATTCCCAAGCACCACCATCACCGGAGTATCCTTCTTAATCCGGTTTGCTTCATTGGCCTCTGTACTGAGCCAATTCGCAAACAGGGTTCCCGTATCGGGGTGGTATTCCTCCAGACTATTAGTAAGATAAACCCTGAAGCGTTGTTCTTTCTTCGGGATGTAACCTGTCTCCTTTAGCAGCAGACTAAGTTTCAGATGAGCCATTGCATAGGAGGCCATCAATATCTCAAATCCGTTAAGCCGGGGGATCAGATGTTCTTCCACATAGCTGTTCCAGATGCCCTGCTGGCCTTCAAACTGTTTGTGGACATGCTTTATAATCTCCGCAAGAAAAGTTCCTGTACCAGCAGCAGGATCCAAAATTTGTACCTTGTGTACCTCTTGTTCAATCTTCTGCCCCTGGACAATGGTTTTGATCTTCGTTTTGGAAGTATCTGCAAGACCCCCAGCCAGACCAAATTCCTCTTTGAGGATATCATCAACAGCCCTTACAATGAAATTCACCACAGGTTCCGGCGTATACCATACCCCTCTGCTCTTTCTTAATTCATAAAAATGAACAATGGGATCATTCTGCTGGGTTGCTTTCCCGAAGTCCTTCAGCAGATCAGCCACATTAGTTGCTCTGAAAACATCAGCAAGCGCATCAACAATCCATTTAATACGATCATCCAGGTCATAACCGGCAATATACTGGAACAGCTTTCTCAGGAAGGGATTTGACCTGGGGATCAGTTCAGCAGCTTCCTGCCTTGAAAAATCAGGAAGTGATGGATCATTCAACCTGGCAGCAAACATGCCGTAAGCTATTGTCTGGGCATAAATATCGGCAAACGACTTTATGCTGATATCATGGATTAAAATCTGTTTGAAGGAATTGTATTGGTCTGACAGGGTGATGTCACCAGGTTCCTGAAGCATACTTCCGCTTTCTGACGGGGTAAGGGCC
This sequence comes from Bacteroidota bacterium, assembly GCA_019135895.1. Lineage (GTDB taxonomy): Bacteria > Bacteroidota > Bacteroidia > Bacteroidales > WCHB1-69 > JAGVVH01. Next base: position 5,797 of record JAGVVH010000122.1, read on the forward strand.
TTTTCTATCACGCTGGCCAGTAACCTGGCTTTTGCAGCCATCATTTTTGACAGCTTCGATGCTGATTTGATGGTTTGTCCAGACCATGTGCAGAATTCCCTGATTAGCTGGGCAAATTCATCGTAGTGTTCAGGAATACCAACGATTTTGTTGCCATGAACCTTGCCGATGGTGATGGAAGTTACAAAAACGCTATCCCTGTATAGGCGAAATGAGAGATAATCGGTGATGATCAGGTTATCCAGAGATTGACGGTAACGGTCAAACTGCTCCTTATAGAGTTTATTATCCAGGTCAGCCCCAATGTCTTTTGCTTCAACAAAGCCCAGGGGAATTTCCTTACGGGTAATGATATAGTCGGGTGCACCACACTGTTGTCTCTTGGGTTCATTGGTTGCCTTGATTTCCGGAACCAAGCTTTCGATAAGTTGTTGTAGATCTCCACGGAAGGAATGTTCGGTGGAATTCCCCAGCTTGTAACGGTTACTTATACTGTTAATGTATTGTTCTATGGTCATCGGGTTTCATGTCATTTTTACAAAAGTATCAATTATGGTGATTAGGAGAACCATCAATTTACGTTTAGAAGAGGTGGTCAAACAAAACTATAATTTGTTCCTCGCAATTCCTTTGAAAATGGGTTGCTTATGGTATTTTTGTTTGTGTAAATATTAAAACCCAATAGACATGGCTAAGAAAATAAATAAAGAATCAACATTATCAAGTAATATATATCGCAGATCCTCTTCTCAAGAATGCAAAGTATTTCCCAGTGGGATGGTTGAGCAAGTACTTGTTCAATTAGCAAAACATTTTTCTTATCCAATCGAGTTGCAGGTTTATCTCACAGGCAGTAGTAAAAATAGGATTAACCAAGTGGTTGTACCTGAATTCATTATTGGGTTGGGTAATAGGGGAGAAGAGGAATATTCATTAAAAGATATGGATTATCTTGGTGAATTTGATGGAGAAACAAAGACAATGCTTGCAGTTTTACAAGAAACCAATGAATTAGGGATTCAGGTTGTTGCATATGCAGAAAAATTTAATCGAGATAAAAATCTATTTGTACCACTTAGTGAATTAGTATTAGATAGGCCTTTGGTTAATTATCTGCCAGAGGATTCAATTCAGGAATTATTTCCAGAGAAAGATGTTTCAGAAATCACAAATGATCATTTAAGTAACTTGATATTAACGTCCAACAGCTTAAGAAAGTGCACACATTCATATTTTAAGAAGACCATAGAAACTGTAACATTTTTAATAGATTATCCATTATATGTTGATTTGTTCACAACACTTGGTTCACTTAAGGTAATGAAAGGATATTTGCTAAACTCTTTAATACCTGTCAATAACAAATTTATGGGAGGTAAATCCCATGGTATGGCCCACATTCATTATGGATATTCTGAAGAGCAATATGAAAAAAGCACGTTTTTACAAGAATGTCATAAAATTGATGAACATTTTAATGAGCTAATTTCGCCTGGAGATGCTGTCGGGCTAATAAGTAGGAATCATTATTTAAAATTATTAAGTAAAGGTTTGGTAGATTCTTATGAATGGTTTATTGGCGTAACCACTTTGGATCCTGTAAATAAGGATTTGATTGGTAGCACATATTTTCATACTGCAGAGATATATATGAATAAAAAGGACGCAGAGGAATTTGAACGGCTTGCTATAATGTCAAGCCAAATTACAGACTATTCCTGGATGCGAGATTACTACCAAATAGTCCGACAATATTCATCTTCAAAATTGCCTGACTATGTTGATTCCATTATTTGAACCACCCATATAAAGCTATTGTTTAAAAGGGAGACTCTCTATCCTCCCTTTTTACATCATCCCCTCATCAGCAAAACTGGTATACCCTTCCGGCATCAATATCAGATGATCGAGTAAATTGATGTCCAGCAGTTGGCCAGCATCTTTTATCTTCCTGGTAATTTGAATATCTGCATCACTTGGCTGGGGGTTCCCGGACGGATGGTTGTGAGCCAATAGGATGCCCGTAGCTGAAGCTTTCAATGCAGCTTGAAATATACATCTGGGATCCACAACAGTGCCCGTAATGCCTCCCACAGAGACAAGATAATACCCCAGCACCCTGTTGGCCCTGTTCAAGAAAAGCGCATAAAAACATTCCCTAAGCTCAATTGGCTGGCCCCATATTCTACGAAATACTCTTTCTGCATCAGCAGAACCGGTGATGGTAATTCTTTCTGAGGACTTGACAGGAGGGCTGTATGAGATTCCAATTTCAGAAACACGGAACATTGGTTCTTCCTTCATTCGTGGTACCATACCTTCAGGGAAGGTGTTACCATCTTTTGTGAATGGCAGTTTACGTTGAATTGTTTTGTTCATAGTGCTGGTTGTTAAGTGTGAATTGACCATCCTGGCTGCTTTTCAGGATCAATGCAGACAGAAAATGAAGGAGCACCACCATTTCCATACCCATCAAAAGGCCCATGAAATATAAACCCACCGTTCAGGACAAACTGTCCATCCCTGGTGATTTCAAAATAGAGAGAAATAGGAGCAAAGTCGCTGTAAAGGTTGACTTCACAGCCTTTCGCTGAGTAGGTTTCAAATCTGGCGAAAGTCTTGTTGAAACTTCCAGTCAGGTTGTGTTCTGTGGCATAGGCTTTAATTTCATCCAGCCTGCCGTTGGAAAAATCATTGATCATTTTGTTGAAGATTTTATTGGTTTTCGAATTTTATGATTCATTTATTTCGGGGAAGTGATAATGGTTAATCAGAAAAACATAATCCCCGTCTGCCGAATAATGTGCTATATTTGAAGTTCATTACCTACCAAATCATATGAATCTCGAACAGTATATCGTCAGTATCAATAACCGTTTCAAGCTAGGGAATGCCACTGAGCATTCATTCCGTGGAGATTTACAACAGTTGATTGAAGGGCTGGCGCCTGAAGTGAAAGCCACCAATGAGCCTAAGAGACAGGAATGCGGAGCCCCTGATTATATCATCACCCGGAAGGGCATCCCTTTGGGATATATCGAAGCAAAGGACATAGGAGCTGATCTGGGAAGTAAGAATTACAAAGAACAGTTTGACCGGTATAAGCAATCCTTGCAAAACCTGATAATTACCGATTACCTGAATTTCCAACTGTTCAGGGAAGGTACACTGGTCAACACAATTTCAATAGGCCAGGTACAGGGCAACAAAATTGTTGGGAAACCTGAAAAATATGAGGAGTTCACATTGCTCATAAAAGATTTCTGCACCTATACCGGCCAAACCATCAAATCCTCCGCAAAGCTCAGCAAATTGATGGCCGCAAAAGCCCGCTTGCTGGCCAATGTCATTGAACGGGCTTTACTACCGGGAGAAAATGCGAATCTGTTGAGTGAACCGGAAAACCTGACCCTTCATGATCAGTTCAATTCTTTCAAACAGGTTTTGCTGCACGACATCAAGGAAAAGGAGTTTGCCGACATCTATGCCCAGACCATAGCTTACGGAATGTTTGCTGCCCGATTGCATGATCCAAGTCTGACGGATTTCTCAAGGCAGGAAGCAGCGGAACTCATTCCAAAGTCCAATCCATTTCTGAGGAAGCTGTTTCAATACATCGCGGGGTATGACCTGGATGACCGGATTAAATGGATTGTCGATGATCTGGCTGATATTTTCAGAGCGACCAATGTGGCAGAACTACTGAAAGACTTTGGCAAATCCACCCAGCAGAATGACCCCCTGGTCCATTTCTATGAAACCTTCCTTTCAGAATATGACCCTAAACTGCGCAAAAGCAGAGGGGTATGGTATACCCCTGAACCTGTGGTTAACTTCATCGTAAGGGCTGTGGATGATATTCTGAAGGCTGAATTTGGACTGCCGATGGGGCTGGCAGATACTTCCAAAACCACAGTGACGGTGAATGTCCAGGGGCAGAAAGTGAAGAAGGAGGTTCACAAGGTCCAGATTCTTGATCCTGCAACAGGTACAGGAACATTCCTTGCTGAAGTGGTAAAGCAGGTATATAAGCAGTTTGAAGGTCAGCAGGGCCTTTGGAACAACTATGTGGAAGAACACCTGATCCCCCGGCTGAATGGCTTTGAAATACTGATGGCTTCCTACACAATTGCCCATCTGAAAATGGACTTGCTCCTGAGAGAAACAGGATATCAGCCAACAAAAGACCAGCGCTTCAAAATATACCTTACAAATAGTCTGGAAGAATATCATTCTGATACAGGTACCCTCTTTGCCAACTGGCTCAGTGCTGAAGCCAATGAAGCCAACCATATTAAACGGGATACACCGGTTATGGTGGTGATCGGGAATCCGCCTTATTCGGTAAGTAGCAATAATAAAAGTGATTGGATTGAAAAGCTTATAGCAGACTATAAAAAAGACCTAAACGAAAGGAACATTCAACCACTTTCAGATGACTATATCAAATTTATTCGCTTTGGACAATTCTTGATTGACAAAAATGAAAGTGGCATTTTGGCTTTTATCTCTAATAACAGTTTTATTGATGGAATTATTCACCGTCAGATGCGGAAGAACTTGTTAGAAAGTTTTGACTCTATTTACATTCTGGACTTACACGGGAACAGCAAGAAAAAGGAGGTTTGCCCTGATGGTTCTTTTGATCAGAACGTGTTCGACATTATGCAAGGAGTTTCCATCAATCTTTTTGTGAAAACCGGAAAGAAAGAAAAGAATGAATTGGGTCAGGTATTTCATTCAGATTTGTTTGGGAAACGGGAATCCAAGTACGATTATTTACAGGCGAATTCTTTGAAATCCTGTGAATGGAATGAATTGAACCCGAAAGCTCCAAACTATTATTTGGTACAGAAAGATTTCGGAGGAAGTAAAAAATATGAAAAGGGATTCAAGATTGATGACCTTTTTCTTGTAAAAGCAAGTGGCATTAAGACTCAAAGAGATGATGCTTCAATAAATTTCACAAAAAAAGAATGTCAAGAAATTAAACAAGATTTTCTCAACCTATCAAACAATGATTTGATTAAGAAATATGGGTTTATAGATGTTCGAGATTGGACGATTGAAAATGCAAAGTCTGATTTAAAGCAAAATAAGATTATAGCTGACATAATCAACTATAGAGTCTTCGATTTACGATCTATGAATTACACTGGTAAAACAAAAGGTGTAATGGGTTATCCAAGATATGATGTCATGAAAAACATACGGCAGGATACCTATTCATTGATTACAACAAGACAACTTAGTTCATTTGATTTTCAGCATATCTTTATTACAAAGTACATATCCGACATCAATTCTATATCTCTTCAGACCAAAGAGATATCTTTCGTTTTCCCTCTCTATCTTTATACTGAATCTTCCGCCCAGCAAACAATAGAAACCACCAATGCCCCTCCAACGGAGGGAAATAGAACGCCCAATTTAAACATGGAAATTGTAAAGCGAATAGCAGAGAAATTGGGCTTAACCTTTGTGCCGGAGAAATCCACCACCTCGGTCTGCGACCACCCCTCCAACGGAGGGGAATTTGCGCCCATCGACCTGCTCGATGATATCTATGCCGTTTTGCATTCCCCCACTTACCGGGAGAGATACAAAGAATTCCTGAAGATTGATTTCCCGCGGGTGCCTTATCCCAAAGACCGGGTGACCTTCTGGCAGTTGGTAAAGCTGGGCGGTGAACTACGGCAAATTCATTTGATGGAGAGTCCCATTCTGGATAAGCTCATTACCAAATATCCGGTTACTGGCAGTAATGAAGTGGGTAAAGTCAGGTTTGAAACTTATGATTACGAAGCCACCCTACCGAATGAGAAAGGAAAGTTTGATTACCCCGACTATCTAGGTGCTGTATACATCAATGACACGCAATACTTTGCTGATGTACCGACTTCAGCCTGGGAGTTTTACATTGGTGATTACCAGCCTGCCCAGAAATGGCTGAAGGACCGGAAGGGTAGAACATTGTTATTTGAAGATATTCTGCATTACCAGAAAATCATCGTTGCCCTTGTTGAGACTAAAAGGCTGATGCGGGAGATCGACAATATTAATATTGAATAATAGCACCTTGACAATCTCCCTGATTCTGATGAGTTGGCCACAGAAATCATTGAGAACCTGGAGGCGGGAATCGAGAGCTTCAAGGAGATCATGGAAGCCCTCAACGGTAAGTGATGGAGAAAAAAGGACAGGTATCTGTGTTCTTTGAATTATGACCCTACAGGGGGTCAATATCACCGGAACAGGGGGTCAGTTTGACCGGAATATCCAAACAGCGTTAAATATCATCAATAATCCTTTAAATAGTTACATTCAATCTTGATAACCTCATATTTTATGTCAGTTAAGTCATCTTCATTAGACCATATCTTCCTATATTCGTGGAATGCTAAACCCATTTCCATTTTTGTAAAATTTAATCCTTCGTTTGATTTTATATAAGCAACTAGTTTCAGATCTTTGTCTCCCTCTCTTTGTAGGGCAATAATTGCTTTGTAGAGCCCTATCCTAATTTCATATAGATTAACACAAAACTTTCCCATATAAATATCAAACATCATAAAATCAAGAATCTGTCTTACTATGTTTAGTTGCTTCTTCGTAATGAATCCACCATTTGATGAAGCGCTAATCGCCCTTAAAAATGAAGACAATGCATCACTTTGAATAGCAGCTTTTTTTAATGAATGAACAGCATCTGCCGATAAGGAAATGTCTTCTTCAAATATTTCTTCAATGTCACTTTCAATGCCATCCAGTTGGCTTATTAATACATCACATACATCTTCATTATGGATATTACCAGGAATTTGTATGGCAATATCTTCAACATCCCTTTCATATTGTAGAAAATCTTGTGAGGCTGACTCAAAACTTATTAAAGTCACAGACACAAAGGTTAGTACTTGGACTATGCTCTTCATATAATGCTGTTTTAAAAAATATAATCTAAAGAACACCTTTGATTGACATATTGCATACTCAGATACCTGCGAGGTCTGAAATAAATGATAATTCCATATCTATCTCTCTTTCGGTCATAAAATGTATAAGTATAATAATCATTATCATAATCATACTCAACTTCTATAATTTTGAAAGATTCGACGGCTCTTTTATTTGTTCCATAATAAAGTGTAGCCATGTTTGAATTTAGGCTCCAATTCAACTGAGTTTCAAAATCACAATATACTCGTTCTTCTGTACAGCTATTTTCATAAAACCTTACCTTTAAATAGAAATTTTGCGCGTAAGTATTAATAGACCAAAACACAATAAACAAAATTAATGTTGCCTTAGGTATCGTTTTCATAGTAATGTAATTTTCGAAAGTTAATATCTTTAAACAAATCTACTGAACTAATTTTTAATCATTTTTTTATGATAGTATAATCTAGTGCCATGGATTACCGTTTATTTTGCCATTGGAATTTATTAAAAACCTTTCTTAAGAAGAGGGCAGTGCAAATATATACACTGCCCCTACTTATATTAATTTTCTAAAATTATTGGACTGTTGCATTTAAGATAATCAAAGCAGCTACATTTACCCCTAAACCTATCCCCCAGTTTGTCCAAACTTTTTTTGATTTAATTTTTTGTGCTTGCTGAGTATAACCGGTGGAGTATTCTGGATTCTTCATCAATTCAGGGTTTGGATAATTTAGGTTGATTTCATCAGGCTCATTTGTTGAGCAAATAATTGCTGGAACCAGTCCGACTATCGGAATCAGCAAACTACTCACCAATGTACCTGTAGCAGCAGGTTTATACCCTTTGTAATATTTCTTGGCATCCATTTGACCCTGCCGCAAGTAATTCTCTACTGAAAAGGCCGGAAGGTTCGCTGCTTTTGTATTTTCTTCGACAAAGACATCTTTCGTACCATTTTCATACCTGATCATTATAACATCGGATTTTGATATTGAAAATGTTGGACCGGTAAGATTGTCCGATTTCTTGTACTTCACTTCAGTTTGTCCTACTTCCAGGACCTTTGCCTGAATATCTTCTCCGGTTTTCTTAGTGATCAAATCCTGGGAGAAGCACAAGGCTGACACAAAAATGATCAACATTGAGGTGACTAGTATTTTTTTCATAATAATGGTTTTTGTTTTCCTACTCCTAAGGCTTTTCGGAATCTGCCCCGTTTATTATGGTGGTAACTGGCTCCACCTTCAATTGAGGAAAAGAATTCCCTGAGCCTAAGAACTGTTGCAATCTTTCATGGTATTTGGTTTTAGCTGAATTCAACTTGCAAATGCAACTGAATTCTGGTTAATAATTTGTTTAAATTTTTCATTTGGTGTGAGGTATCCAAGTCTTTTACGAGGTCGATTATTGAGGATATTTTCTATCCTTTTAATCTGCTTATTGGTTATCTCACTAAAGTCCGTACCCTTTGGAATGTATTGCCTAATTAGTCCGTTAGTATTCTCATTAGCACCTCTCTCCCAAGAATGATATGGCTTACAAAAGTAGAAATCTAGTTCTAACTTTTGTGCTATTTCCTCGTGTTTTGCAAATTCTTTTCCATTATCAGCCGTAATAGTATAAATTAAGTTCTTTACTTTTCGTAGAGCCCAAGCGGTTACTTTAGCTACTGGGATGGCTTCTTTCCCTTGTAGTTTTCGTATCCAAACCCTACCTGTTAGTCTATCATTAATGGTAAGAATTGCACCCTTGTGATTCTTACCTATTATTGTATCTATCTCTAAATCTCCAAATCTCTCTTTGTTATCAACCACATTTGGACGCTCATCAATATCTACTCTGTTAGGGATAAATCCACGTCCTGCGTTCTTTGAGCCACGTTTAGCATACTTACGTCCCTGCCGCCTTAGATACTTGTGTAACGTGCCACCTTTTCGCTTCTCCTCCCATATCCAGCGATAAATAGTTTCGTGAGAGACCATTGGCTTATCCTCATTCTTGCTCCTACCTGCAATCTGTTCAGGGCTAAAACCTCTTTTTAAGAGCTTCTTAACCCTACGCTGCATCTGTAAGGTAAATAGCTCTTTACGTCTCTTATCTGCCTTGCGTTTATCTGCTTTGCGCTGTGCTAAATCCATAATATACTTACCACTACGCATATCACAATTACGCCTTAACTCTCGGCTTACAGTACTTTTATCTACTTCGATAGTCTTTGCTATCTCTATTTGTGTATAACCTATTTGCAACATCGCAAAAATGGTATATCTTTGTTCTACGGTTAAATGTTTCATATCTGCAACTAAATCTTTGGACGGACACAGGCGAAGATAGTAATATTTATCCATTCAGCAGAGCGAAGGAGAGTAACTCTCTCTTTCCTCTCTGAAAAAATATTGTATCTATTCCTATGCAACAATCATAAATTAAAAGTTGCATTTACAAGTTGAACTCAAGTTAGGTTAATAAATGAAGTGTCAGATATCAATATTTGATGTCTTAAAGGTTTTCATTTTCATTAGTCAGTTATCATATATGATAACCGCTTTTCAAAAGTAAACAAAAATCTTAGTTGTCGGAAATGATAACTGATGAAAAATATTCAGCTTCAGAAAATTATTGGCGAAAGAATCAGAGAAATTCGGGAAAGCAAGGGTATTTCACAGCAGGACCTTGCTGCTGCCTGTAATTTTGAAAAGTCCAATATGTCAAGAATTGAAGCAGGCAGAACAAACTTCACCATTTCCACCTTGTATAAGATAAGCATAGCATTAGATGTTAAACTCGCTGAATTGGTTGATGTGCTGGGATAAAAGCCAGATACCTCAAGATGGAAGCGATAATAATACTACCCAACAAGCCATCCCCAATTATTCATAAAACCATTACGCCCATGTAAAACCCATCAAAATGCCCATCAATAAAGGCTTTGGGCGTATGGATTTACAAAATGCATAAACTTTTCAAATAAAAAATAAGTCATAATTGACGTTATTCTCAGATTTGATTATTCTTCATTTCAGGTAGAATTGTTTTTCACATTTCCTACGCCCATACGCCCAATGTCAATGTTTACAATGGTTTGTGTGGATTCAGCCTGGACACAGTGGATTTACAATCTTCCCATTTTCCTCTTCTTGAGGCCTTTGGCAAGGTGTGATTTCACACAATACGGAAATAGCAGATGAGATATCCTTTCCCCCCGATGATGAACACCTCCTTCAGTTCCACCAAGGTCATTTTTACAAAATCCACCATGTAGAATTGCCCTTCGATAATATCGGGGAAGATAGTTACCAGGGCTACCACCGTGAACGGACAATGAAGTCTTTTTACCCTGCCGTACTGATTCACTACCAGGATGCTCGTTGGACTTACTATTTTGAAGAGCTCCAGAATGTATTGTCGGTTTTTTTCTGTCATATACAACATTATTAAATGATGAGTTGGGGCAGGAATCCGGTTTTACCCTTTTCCCTGCCCCTTTCTTCAACTCAAAAACCAGCTGTTGCTGTTGTGTTCTAAGGCCTGCAGAAGGCCCTCTGTAAAGGAGAAGGCATTTACTGACCTGTCAAGGAATGTATCGATATACGAGCTCTTATTGGCCCCTGTGAACAATCCGTACAGTTTCCACAGGTTGATGTCACCATTT
>JAGVVH010000500.1 GCA_019135895.1 Bacteroidota bacterium
AACTTTTCGGTTGTTCGCTTTCACGGCGACAAGGAGCGTGCCGATAAGGTTTATGAAGGTTATGACCCTCTGACAGCCCAGGATATTGCCGATGTTGTCGATTTTGTCCTTTCGCGTCCTCCACATGTGTGCCTTAACGAAATTATCCTTACTTGTACCGCTCAGTATAGTGGTTGTATCGAGAAAAGAAAGTAAGATAATGAATAAAAATCTAACAATTTAAGCACTAATGAATAAATATCTTTTTGATGGGTTTCACAAATATGTGGCAGGCACATCAGATGATCCGATGAATATCGAAATTGAAAAAGCTGTCGGAATGCACCTCTATTCTCCGGAAGGGAAAAGTTATCTTGACCTGATTGCCGGCATATCCGTTTGCAATATGGGGCACTCGCATCCGGTCATTGTGGATGCTGTCAAAAAGCAGGTTGAAAAGTATATGCATGTGATGGCTTACGGAGAAATAATCCAGGAGTCCCAGGTTGAACTGGCTCGTTTGCTTTGCCAACAGCTACCTCCGTCATTATCTTCCGTGTTCTTTGTTAACTCCGGTTCCGAGGCGGTTGAGGGAGCTCTAAAATTGGCTAAAAGAGCTACCGGACGCCACGAAATTGTTTACTGCGATAAAGCTTATCATGGATGTACACATGGGGCTATGAGTGTGATGGGATGTGAATCATTCAAAGCAGCATTTCAACCACTCCTTCCTGAAACTAAAGCCATTAGATTTGGTGTTATGGAAGATCTGGAACAAATAACCAGTAAAACCGCTTGTTTTATTGTGGAAGCTGTGCAGGGTGAAGCAGGAGTGAGAATTGCTTCCAAAGAGTATTGGCAGGCAGTGAGAAAACGTTGTGATGAGACCGGTGCTTTGCTGGTTCTTGACGAAATACAGACCGGATTGGGGAGAACAGGTAAGTTGTTCTGTTTTGAACATTATGATATTGTACCGGATATTCTGCTACTTGCAAAAGCTTTAGGCGGAGGTCTGCCATTGGGAGCTTTGCACGATCCGGCATTGGGACACATTACCACTTTCGGGGGACATCCCGTCAGTTGCGCCGCTGCTTTGGCGCACTTGAAACTGATTGTGGAAGGCCGCCTTTGGGAAAATGCTGATGAAAAAGGAGCTGAACTTGAGAAAATGATGCTGCAACTTCCTGATGTTGTTGAAGTGAGACGTATCGGTCTGCTGATGGCTGTGCAATTTGCAGATTCTGTCACAAGCTTGAAAACCTTTAAAATTAAAAAATGGCTCTCCAAAGGCATTTTCACTGATTGGTTTCTCTTTTGCGACAGCGCCCTGCGGGTGGCACCGCCATTGATTATCAGCGATGAAGATTTGGATGAATTGCGCAATATGTTATTTTAGGCAAATGAATATTTATTGATAAAATAATATATATTTGTATGCCCATAAAAAATAGTCAATTAACTTGTTAGCTATTCTAATGCCAAATAAATCACCATAATGTTAGACCCAGCAATCAATATATTCCTTCTTATTTTCATTGTTATTGTGGCTTTAGTTGTCTACTTTTTACCCACCATAATAGCATCCGGTAGAAATACTACTGCCACTTTTTTAATATTCATGATTAATCTTTTTGGGGGGTGGACAGTAGCCTTGTGGATTTTTGTTTTTATTTGGGCGTTTTGTGCAAAAAAGAAAGAGTGATAGTAATGCTGTAAAGTCTGTTAAATATGAATAACTTTTTTAAATCTGTAATGTGTAGTAACAATCTTTATAAAAGAAAAATAATGAAAAAAATCACAACTATAATCTTGTTGGCAATTTTGGGATTGACAATAAATAGTATGGGACAAACTAATACAATCAAGGTTTTGTTTCTTGGAAATAGTTATACTTCTGTTAATAATTTACCCCAAATGATTGCAAATGTTGCGAAATCAACAGGAGATACCATTGTTTTTGACAGCAATACACCCGGTGGATGCACCCTTATGCAACATTCAACCAATCCCACATCATTGGCAAAAATTGCATCCGAAAATTGGGATTTTGTTGTATTGCAAGAACAGAGTCAATACCCTTCCTTCCCAATTGCACAGGTTGAAGCAGAAGTATTCCCTTATGCTAAGCTATTAGACAGTATTATTAATAGGCATAACGCTTGTACTGAAACTGTTTTTTATATGACCTGGGGCAGGAAAAATGGAGATACTCAAAATTGTGCTTCCTGGCCTCCGGTTTGCACTTACAACGGAATGGATAGTTTATTGAACTTGAGATATAGAATGATGGCAGATAGTAACAATGCCATTCTATCTCCTGTTGGTGAGGTTTGGAAGTATATTCGAAATAATTTTCCCTCTATCGAGTTATATCAAACTGATGAAAGCCACCCTTCTGTTGCAGGCTCTTATGCAGCAGCTTGTTGTTTTTATACTACTTTTTTGCGTAAAGATCCAACTTTAATTACTTTTAATTCTACACTTTCGCCGGGAGAGGCTGCTAATATTAGAACTGCCACTAAATTGATTGTCTATGATAGCTTGATGAAGTGGCATATTGGTGAATATGACCCACACGCTGATTTTACTTATACAGACTTGGATAGTGGCAATATTGCTTTTATAAATCATTCCTTACATGCTACTTCTTATTTCTGGGAATTTGGAGATGGTAATTTTTCACAACTTTCCAATCCAACTCATTTCTATTCAATGGAAGGAAATGAGTTGGTAAAACTTTTTGCATATAATTGTTCCCTAAGTGATTCTTCAGAACAAACCATAACAATAACCTATTCGGCTATTAAAGAACAAAATCCCCCCTGTCTGAAACTTTTTCCTAATCCTACTTCCAGTAGTGTTACTTTATATGCAAATTCTAATTTCTTTGGTTCTTCGTTTATGATTTTTAATTTCTTTGGTGAAATTGTTATGAAAGGAAAAATAAGGGCAGCGGAGACTAGTATTGATTTGAAGAAATTTTCCTCAGGAGTTTATATAATTAGAATAAATGACAGGTCAAATAGTGCATTAAAAGTGATAAAAAAGTAAAACCACATTATTTTTTATTCATTGCACTAATGCGCCGTGGCGCCCAAAATTGTAATATGATTATCTTGCAAAATAGAGAAGTTATATTTTTTTTAAGGTATTAACTTAAATGATTGTTATAATGATTGGATTTATAGTCTTAAAATTTTAAATTATTTTGATTAATGTGGTTTAAGGTATTATTTTTATTATATTTGTCGTCTTGATTTTTAGATGACTCGCTCTTGGAAATTTGATTTTATAATATATTTTAACAATATATAATGCAGTATTAACCAAAATAATTTATTATGAAAAAAAAACTTATTTTTTTAATGTTATTGTTTGTTTTTGGCGCCTACATGGTATGATATTTCATTTAACTGGAGCTATCCAACCGGTGCAAATGCACCCGATCAATGGCTTTCTTGGGCTCATGGTGCTTCTATAAGTGCTTTCAGGTTAGCTAATGTTATCATGGTGCATCGCTATGTTCCGGCTGATTTAGTTAGCTTTAGTAATAAGAGCTTGACAAAAGTTCAGTTTTATACCCGAACAACGGATACTCTTGCTCCGGGAAATGTCTTTGCTGTCAAT
>JAGVVH010000257.1 GCA_019135895.1 Bacteroidota bacterium
TACTCTTCTTTGATAGTCCCTTTTTCGGACCAATCCTTTAGCAAAATGTCGGTAATGGTCATCAAATGACCAAATTCGGTATTTTCAAGTTCTTTGCTCAGATAGGTGGGACACCAGTCTTTTCCATTCATCATTTTGCCGGCCAAAAAATCATTAATATCCAAACTTTGGGCAAGCTCCTTTTCGGTAATGGAAGCTAATAACAGAATAGATTCAATGTTGAGAGGAGGCAACTCATAAATGGAAGATTCGCGTTCGCGTCCGATAATTACCAATGTGGCAGAGTCGGCTAAAGCTCCCAGAATGAGATCAGCATCCAAAGTGAATTGACGAATGTAGGGAAGTTGTGATTTTAAATCGCTGTTTTTGGCAATTGCCCAAGCTACGAAGCCTGGTATTTTGCTGAAATATACTCCCCGCCTTTTGTTTTTAAAGATACTCTCTACAGTTAGTTTTCGGGTGGTATCGTTCCCCTGAATAAACTGTTCATCTTGCTCTAAAAACCAGTCATTGAATTCGCTGAGGCTTATTTGATAATCAAGGTTTGATTTTGAAAAATATACCTTTTTATTATTTGCAGGTAATGTTATATGAAAAGGTTTATAGTCTGACAGATATAATTCTTTGGAAAGTCTGGCAACGAGATTGTCAATATTCTCATTGGTGGCATTTGCCAAAGAGATTACAATGTCGGTTGCTCTCCCGTCATAACCCATTCTGTGATATTTTGTCTTGACCTGATGAGTGAATTTTGAAAAAATGGATTTGAGACTGTCGGTTTCAAAATAGGGGGGAGGTTCGGAAATTAAAATCATTTTACTACTGTCTTCAAAACTGCAAACCCCAATAGTTTGAAAGTGAAAACGATATTTGTTCCTAAAATCTTTATATACCGAGTCGCTCTTTTGTGAAACAAGACGCGTGGCAATGTCATAATTCTGATTCGGTATATATTCGTATACCAGTATCTCAGCACTCTTTCTTTTAATAGTCTCTACAAAATCATGATTGAAAAAAGCAAAGTAAAATACTCCTGTCAGTATTAGGACAAGACCTGAAATAAGGATCGTCTGTTTAGTGATTTTATTCATAGATGGAGATAAATTATGAGATATTACATAAAAAGAAATGCAAGGCTCTCTTTGATTTCTTGTTCATTGGTTGATTGGTCGGGAATTCCTTTCCCAATTGCTGAAAGCAGGGAGACATTGATGAAGTCAGCTCTGTTTTTTTTATCATTTAAAACTAAATTAAAGATTAATTCAAAATCTTCATTAGGGACCCTGGGAATAAAATAATGGCGGCTTATAAAATCTCTGATGGCAATAGCCTCTTCTTTTGAAATAAATTGGTGCAAATGAGAGATCCAGGATTCACAACAAATTCCCAGTGCAACTGCATGCCCGTGAGAGAGCTTCCTTTTCTTGGTGAGATAATAACTCTCAAGTGCATGGCCAATGGTATGACCGAAATTTAAAAGATGACGCTTCCCTTCATCATAAAGGTCTTCTTCAACTATTTGATTTTTATAATTTGCAGCATTGGAAATCCATTCAAACTCTAATGAATTTATATTAATTTGGGGAATATCTTGAAGTTCATTCCATAATGAAACATTTCCAATCAAAGCATATTTTATCAATTCTCCGAATCCGCTCATCAATTCCAAATGTGGTAAAGTAGTCAGAAAAGAGACATCTTTAAAGACTCTTTGGGGCAATTGAATTGTTCCAACAGCATTTTTGATGTGGTTGACATTGATCCCATTTTTACCTCCGATTGCGGCATCAATCATTGCTAAAAGTGTAGTCGGAATATTGATAAAGTGAATACCTCTTTTATAGGTTGCCGCAACAAATCCTCCTATATCACAGATGGTTCCACCTCCCAGATTTACTATCAAAGCGTTTTTGTGAATATTGTTTTTAAGTAACTCTTTCCAAATAGTGTTAACAGATTCTATGCTTTTGCTTACTTCACTGCCCTTTATTATAAAACTAAAGATAGGACAATCCACTGATAAGCCTGCTAGGTAATCAGAGTGTAAGGCTGCTACTTTATGATCTACAATAAAAAAAAGAGAAGAGTAAGGGTTATTCGAAAGAAATTCCTGAAGCTCATTTATCGAGTGATAAGGGAGAATTTTATTTTGAGACATATATAACAGTTGTTTCGCAGATTATAAAAGGATTTTTTTTAATTTACAAAGTTACTTATTTTTAAAATAAGAAAGCAATATTAAATTATTTAGTGTAATTTTGCGATTTATAAACTAAAAATAATGTCAGAAAAAGCTAATAAGAATCAGGTAAATTTATTTATTCCCTGTGATATGGATATGTTCAGTCCGAATATTCCCTTTAGTGTTATTTCTTTATTGAATAAAATCGGAGATGAATGTTACTATAATGAAAATTCTACTTGTTGTGGAAGAAGATTTTATTTTGAAGGAGCTATTGACAATGCCAAAATCCTTGGAGAAAAGCTTATGTCAGAGTATGATTGTAAATATCCGATGGTGGTACCTTCTTCTGCCTGTGTGGGTTTTATCAAAAATTATTACAAGCAGTTATTTGAAAATGTGAGTGTGCCCGCAGAATTGAAAATGTTTACCCATAATATTTACGAACTTACTGATTATATTGTTAATTTTAAAGGAATAACCAATTTGGGAAATTCGTTTAATCATCGGGTTTTTTATTTTAAATCTTGTTCCGCAAGAAATCTTTATAAATTGGATGATGAACCGGAAATATTGTTGCGTAATACTTTAGGACTTGATTTGTTGACTGATCCTGAAATGAATTTGTGTTGCTCTGCCAATGGTCGTTTTCCTTATTCAAATCCCGAAACTTCTGATATTATGCTTGAGCAAATTATTAATAAAATATACATGCACGGAGCGCAATATGTTACCTCTACCGATATTCATTGTTTGCAAGCTATGGATGCCTTTATTCAGGCAAAAGGAATCGGGCTTGAAGTTATTCATATTGCCGACATATTAAACGGCGAAAAATAATCTCTTTATCCCACCATAAAGTAAGTGTCCGGATATTGATGTCTGCTTTCTTTTACTCTTTTACTTAAAGCATAGGCAAGTGTCAGTGTCCCGACTCTTCCAATATACATGTCAATAATCAGGATGGTCTTTCCGGCAGAACTAAATTCGGGTGAGATGCCCGATGTTAATCCGCATGTGGCAAAGGCAGAAACAGTTTCAAAAAGGATATCAATAAAATCAAAAGTGGGTTCCACAATTGCTAAAGCAAATACTGAGAGAATGACAATCATCAGAGACATAAAGACAATAGAGTAAGCTTTGTCAACCAGTTCAAAAGGAATGGTTTTTTTATTAAATTCAATGCTTTTTTTCCCTTGAATAGTAGCCAGTACAGATTTTATTAATACAAAAAACGTGGTAGTTTTAATTCCACCACCGGTAGAACCGGGAGATGCTCCGATAAACATAATTACAATAAGCAGAAACATGCCCGGGATTGCCATATTTGCTAAATTAACCATGTTAAATCCTGCTGTTCGTGCAACTACAACATGAAATAAGGAAGTGAATACTTTATCGAAAAAAGTTGTCCTTTCAGCCAGGGAAATATCCTTTTCCAAAAAATATAAAACGATTGTTCCAAATAATAAAATCATGAAAGTGGTCATCAATACTATTTGAGTTCCGGGAAGCAATTTTTTCCACCTAAATTTTTTTCTTTCTCTGATAAACTGAGGATTAAAAAAGTCGCTAATAACCACAAACCCAATTCCACCTAAAAATACCAGTATCATGATAATTGAAAGAGGAAAATAACTGAAGGTGACTTGAGGGTCCATCAGGTTGGCATCCCACAAAGAGAATCCGGCATTGTTAAAAGCAGATACAGCATGAAAAAGTGAATAAAAAACGGTTTGCCCCTCGGTGTCAAAAATTCCGATATTTTTCCAATACATATATAATAATAAGGCTCCTGCAATTTCAATGAAGAAGGATGCAGTGACAATCTCCCTCAATAAAAGATAGGTCTCTGAAAGCTTATTAGTAGATAGTAAGTCCTTAATCATGTATTGGTAGCGGAGTCCTTGTTTGGCCCCGGAAAGAAAAGTGGTAAAGAAAGTGGCAAATGTTAAAATACTAATCCCGCCTAATTGAATTAGAATCATTATCACGACTTGCCCCTTTAGAGTAAATTCAGACCCGATATTGATTACAGTTAATCCGGTGACACAAGTGGCACTGGTGGAAGTAAAAAGAGCATCAATAAATGAAATTCCGTTGGTGGTCATGCGAGGAAGCATCAATAGTAAAGTGCCTACTGATATCAAAATCAAAAAGGATAAAAGCATCAAAGAGGAAGGACTGAGATGAATCTTTGTTAAAAAAGTGCTTGCTTTTGAAAGTTCAATAGTAACCACAACAAGAAAAAAGAGTTGAATCAACAATAAGTAATAATCGCTGAATTTTCCCTGGAGAATATTGAGATTGTCAGGTAGGAATAAATTTGATAGGAGATTTATTATCAGTAAAATGATGACCACAAATTCAAACAAGGTCTCCCTAATTCGTTTTTTAATATTTAAAGAATAAAATAACAACAGGAAGTACTTGATTACATAAAAGAATATACTGGCAAAGACAATAGTACGAATAGTTTCCTTCACTTCTACAGTGATATAAAAGCCGTGGTAAATGACAATGGCAGCAATAGTCCCTAAGGAAACAAAAAAACTAAGAACTTGCATGATTCTGGTTACTCTGTCCTGATTAACCACAATATGTAAATTCAGTTTTCTCCTGTAATTGCTAACAGTTCTACTGCTCATTTATCTTATTGATTTATTTTGATAAAGTTTTCAATGTCTTGACTTTTCCCAAACAGGACAAAGCAATCATTTTCCTGAATAACAGTAGAGTTCTCGGGAACTCCGATAATGTGTTCCTTGGTATTGATTTTATTAGATTCAATTTCTTCATAAGCCCGCCGAATGGTAATCAAACTTAAACGGTGATTGTCACGAAAATCAATATCCGCAAGAGTCATCCCTACTAATTTCAAGGGAGTGAGGATTTCTGCAATTTTATACTCATCAGGGAGTTGTAAGTAAGAAATCATAGTGGGATTCATCAATCTCTCTGCGAAAAGAGTTCCAATTTCATTTTCAGGAGAGAGAAATTCAGTTATTCCCATCTTTTCCAAAATGATTTGCTGATTGGCATCCATGGTACGGCAAATGATTCTTTTGACATTTAAATCCAACAAATTGGCAGCACATAGCAAACGTGCAACAAAATCATTTCCTATGGATATAATGACAGCATCAAAATCTTCAATATTTTCGGCAATTAAAGCTTTTTTGTTGATAGCATCAATACATACTGCATAGGCTACATCATCTGAAATGTCCTGAATTACATTAATATCAGAGTCAATAACCAATACTTCTGCACCTCTTTGCGACAACGCAATAGCAATGGCAGACCCGAAATGACCGGCACCGATAATAGCAAATCTTTCTTTCGACATGATCGTAAATTTAAACCGGCAAATATACAATATTTGTTGATTATCGATATTGACTTTTTTTCTGATTAATTTTGTATTTTTGTTAGAATTGATTTTTTAGGATTATGAATATTGAAGAAATTAGAGATTATTGTTTGGCTAAGGAAGGCGCAGATGAGGCGCTGCCTTTTGATGATGATACTCTTGTCTTTAGGGTAAATAAAAAGATTTTTTTATTGGTTTCTCTTAATAATCCTTCCACTATCAATTTGAAATGTAATCCGGAAAAAGCAGTTGAACTGAGAGAACATTTCTCCGAAATAACTCCAGGCTATCACATGAATAAACTCCATTGGAATACGGTCGCCCTTGACGGGACACTCTCTTCTTCTATGATTAAAGAGATGATTGACCATTCCTATCAATTGGTGAGAGGAAAGAGATAATTCTCATTATTTTTTTCTACTTTTGCACTTTCTAATATAAAGTTTATTATTATGAAGCCTTTGATATCTCCCTCAATGCTCTCAGCAAATTTCTGTTGCTTGGCTGACGACATTAAAATGGTGAATGACTCTGTTGCCGATTTTTTTCACCTTGACATTATGGACGGCGTTTTTGTCCCGAATATTTCCTATGGGATTCCTGTTGTGAAAGCTATCCGTTCAATGGCCGAAAAACCGTTGGATGTGCATTTGATGATTGTACATCCTGAACATTATATCACTGATTTTAAAAAAGCCGGTGCAGATATGCTGACAGTTCACTGGGAAGCATGTACGCATTTACACAGAACTGTTCATCAGATTAAAAATGAAGATATGCTCGCCGGGGTGGCACTAAATCCCCATACCCCGGTTGCAGGATTGGCTGATATTATCGGAGATGTTGATTTAGTATTGATAATGTCTGTTAATCCGGGTTTCGGAGGACAGAAGTTCATCGAACGCTCATTACGCAGAGTTGAAGAACTGAAAGAGCTGATTATTAAAAATAAATCCAATGCCCTGATTGAAGTTGACGGTGGTGTGGATTTGGAAAATGCATCACTCCTGACCAAAGCGGGAGTGGATATTCTGGTGGCCGGTAATACCGTTTTTAAATCGGAGAACCCGGCTGAAATGATTAAAATGCTTAAGAATGTAAAATAATATGATCTAATCATATTGCTTTGAAAATTTTCTAATAATATTTTTTCTATTTTTGCACTCCTTTTTGTGAAGAAAACGAGAGAAATGAAGTCTTATAAAATAGTAATTTTTATTTTTCTGATTATTACAGGGTTGGCGTTGCTTAGCGCTTTTTTTCCGGCTGACGGAATCCCGATAGGAAATGTAACATTTCGCTTCCCTTCACTCGAAAAAATATTGACACGGAATGAAGCTCCGTCAGAAAATGTAGACGATATTATGAGCGGTATTGACCCCGATCTGGAAGAGAATCTCTTCTCGGGAATGAAAGATACTCTCAATTTCTATCATACTATTGTGGCTACTCATCCTGCAAGATTCTATTTCCCAAATGATGATATTCATTTCTTTGACGACCTTTTTTATGAAATGAACCATGCCCGTCGTTCCAAAAGAGTAATCAGAGTACTTCACTACGGCGATTCTCAAATTGAAATGGATAGAATTACTTCGGACCTCCGTATCTTCTTTCAGTCAGCTTTCGGTGGTGGTGGCCCCGGGCTTTTACCCATCGTGCAATCTATTCCAACTTCATCCGTCTATCAGTATTCTTCCGGAGATTTTTCGGTTTACAGCAGTTACGGTGACGGTACCCGTTCAAGCGATAAAAACTATGGCATTATGGCCCGTTGCCACAGATTGGTAGGAACTGCCAACTTTACGGTTACTGCGACTAAAAATGCGAAACTTGATAAACGTCTTCACCATTTTAATAAGGTGACGCTTCTTTTTAATGACCGAAGCGGACATTTTAGTGCTTCTCTTACCGACAAGAAAAGTCGCAAAGTGTTTCATAAAAACAGCCTTAACGAAGGAGTGCAGAGTTTTGTATGGCAACTGGATACGCCCACTACTTCTATTTCTATGACTCTTAGCGGTGAAGCTGATATATACGGTGTTATGGTCGATAACGGTTCGGGTGTAAATGTTGATAATATTCCCCTTCGTGGCTGCTCGGGAACTAACTTTACCTTAATAAGTGATTCAATCCTTGCAGAATCATACCGCTTGGCTGATGTAGGACTTATTATCCTTCAGTTTGGAGGAAATTCTATCCCCGGTATCAATGGAAAAAAAAGTGTTGAGGGCTATAAACAGCGAGTCGCAAGGCAAATTCGCTACTTGTCCTCTATTTATCCCAATGCAAAAATTCTCTTTATCGGCCCCTCCGACATGTCAGTCAGAGTTGACGGAGAATTGCAAACCTATCCTTGGCTGCCTGCTGTAAATCAGGCTCTGAAAGAAGCTGCCAACGAAAATGGGGCCGCTTTTTGGGATATGTACTCCGTGATGGGAGGTCATAATTCAATGATTACTTGGGTGAACAGCGGATATGCCGGCACTGACTATATCCACTTCTCTCCATCTGGAGCTACTAAAATAGGAACTGCCTTGTCAAATTCTTTTTCAACAATGGTTAACCTCTATAATCTTCAACAATCAATGGGTGAGTCCAAGTTTGATGAAATGTGGAGCGAAGTCGCTAAATCATCTCCCCAAAAATGAAAAAAATAGCCTCCCTTATAGTAATATTATGCTGCACCTGTTCTTTCTCGTTGTTTGCACAAGAGGAATATATTCTTCTCGATACCCTTGATTTTGCCAATTTTCAAGCTGACACCTTCAGCTTCAGTCAGGATACTTCCCTGTTAATGCCTTTCTTCGCTAAATATGAGTCTGTCATCACCGGTAAATCCGGGAATATTAATATTGTACAAATTGGAGGATCTCATATTCAAGCAGGGACATTTTCAAACAGAATTCGCCGCAATATTTTAATCCAACATACAGATTTAATAGCCGGTAGGGGGATGATTTTCCCCTATTCGACGGCTAAAAAGTGTAATAATCCGGCCGATTACAAAGTATCCAAAACCCGCGAGTTCTCGCTAATCAGAAATGTCTATCAGAATATCGAAAAACCCCTCGGAGTTACCGGCATCGCAGTCTATACCCGTGATTCAATTACTGATATAACCATTAAAATGAATGATAAGGAGATTCCTTATCTTACCGATATGATTTATATTTTAGGCTTTCCCGATACCGGCAATGTAGTGCCCTCGGTTTGGATTGACAGCGTTGAATATAAACCGGTAGAAATTGACACTGCCTCCAGGCGATTCATTTATAAAACTGCTCCTTTTAAAGATTCTTTTTTGATTAGAATTCCTTGTGACTCCAATTCGGTATTTACACTGACAGGCATTCTGCTAGAAAATCAAAATCCGGGAATTACCTTTCATTCTCTCGGGGTGAATGGCGCTTCCGTGGAGTCCTATCTGAAATGTGACTACTTTGTGAAAGATCTGGAACTGCTGAAACCGGATATGGTGATTTTTGGATTGGGCATTAATGATGCTGCCGACCGTGATTTCGATACTTTACAGTTTCAACAGGAATATCTGCTCCTTATTGAAAGAATTAAGCAAGTAAATCCAAATTGTGCCTTTGTTTTTGTGACCAATAACGACAGCTTTAAAAGAGTGAGCAAAGGGAAATATTGCGTTAATAACAACGGTCCTCTTGCCAGGGGCGTCTTTTACAAACTGGCAGCCCAAACAGGTGGTGCCGTCTGGGATCAGTTTGAAATTATGGGCGGTCTCAAGTCTATGGACAAATGGCGAATCGCAGGATTGGCACAAAAAGACCGAGTACACTTTACCCACACCGGATACAATCTCCTCGGAGATCTCTTCTATAACGCCTTTATTCATGCAAAAAATAAATGCGCTCGTTTGGAAATGGAACTTTTGCAAAAAAACAACAAAATCATTATTAACAGTAGGAATTAGGCAAAATATTCATCCATGAACTTAGAAAACCTCAAAAGCTTCTTTACTATTGTATTCTCCTTTGATGAGCGTTATCCGTTACTTTTTACTCAATTCTATTTCTGGGCTTTCTTTGCGATTGTCTTTGCCGGGTTTGCTCTGGTAAAAAACAGAATACTCCTCAGAAACACTTTCCTCTTTTTGGTCAGCGTCCTTTTCTATTATAAAACCTCCGGATTGTTTGTGCTCCTGCTTGTCTTTTCGACTCTCTTCGGCTTGTATATTGGGAAAAGAATTGACGTTAATGAAAAACAGCGGAAACGTAAATTCTACATGATCCTTGGGGTTGGAGTGAACCTGCTGGTGCTTTTCTATTTTAAATATGCCTACTTCTTTACCGATCTTCATAACAACCTTTTCAACTCCGATTATGAAGTGGTCAATTATTTGGCTAAATGGACTAATGAAGTTACCCGAAATAACTACTTTGATGCTGAAAGAATTCTCTTGCCGGTAGGAATCTCTTTCTTTACCTTTCAAAATATAAGCTATATTGTGGATGTCTATCGCAGAAGAGTAGCCCATGTTAAAAATTTCTTTGATTTCGGCTTCTATGTCTCCTTCTTTCCCCAATTGGTAGCTGGTCCTATTGTAAGAGCCAATCAGTTTATCCCTCAGATATACAAAAAATTCTTCCTTTCACGCCGTCAGTTTGGCATTGCTGTATTTTGGATCTTAAACGGCTTACTCAAGAAGATTATCATGAGCGATTATCTTGCCGTCAATTTTGCCGACAGGGTATTCAACAATCCCAACCTCTTTACCGGATTTGAAAATCTCATGGCAGTATTTGTTTACTCATTGCAAGTTTATGCCGACTTTTCCGGATACACTGACATCGCCATTGGAGTAGCAATGCTCATGGGTTTTTACCTGCCGCAGAACTTCAACTCTCCCTACAAGGCAACCAACCCCGGCAGCTTCTGGCGCAGATGGCATATTTCGCTCTCCACTTGGCTTAAGGATTATCTCTACATTCCTCTTGGCGGCAACAGAAAAGGCAAGGTGAGAACCCAAATAAACCTCATGATTACCATGTTGCTGGGTGGCTTATGGCACGGAGCCAGTTGGAATTTTATGATTTGGGGTGGTTTGAATGGAGTCGGCATTCTCATCTTCAAATTATGGCGCAACCTTAAAAAATTTAGCAGAACTATCATTACCTTCCTGTGCTTTGCTGCCTTTATCGGACTTGAATATTTTTTCCCGAATCCTGCTTTCGTCATTGGCTCTGTTTGGATGGGAATTATATTCTTTGGAACTTTTATTGACAATATCTATTCCTGGATTTTTACCGCCCACCCACTCAAGTGGGTCAACAGGGCCTGGTCTATCCTGCTCACTTTTGTCTTCATCACTTTTACACGACTCTTTTTCCGCTCCGGTTCCAACCTTGACCCTGCTGAAGCAAACCGAACTGCCTGGAATACTGCCAAAAGTATGGTCACCCGAATTGGGGGCGAGTGGACTGAAGGCATTGTCCCTAAAGTACTTTATGAATACAGATTTGTCTTTATCCTTTTTGCCATAGGAATGTTCATCCACTGGCTGCCGGAATGCTGGAAGAGATGGTATACTGGCTGCCGGAATGCTGGAAGAGATGGTATCGAATAAACTTCGCCCTCCTCCCTCTGTGGGCCATGGCGATTGTAGTCCTTGCTGTTGTCTTTCTCTTGTATCAGTTTATTACCGCCGACCTGCAACCCTTCATCTATTTCCAGTTCTAAAGAAATCGCTAAATTCCCCCGGGGAGCACATTCGCCGGAGGACGGGGTAGGGGATGTGGAGATTTAAAAATGGTGGAGATGTGGAAATTATGTTTCGGCAAGTTCGCAGCACATTGCCGGGGAGACAATTCCCCTTCACCGCCGAGGAAAGGGTGGCCTTCGGCGACAGGAATACTTATAAAACAGCCACATTTAATCTGTCGTCGAAGGACGGGGTAGGTGATATCAATATAATACCTTATAAAGGGATTCCTCCCTTCGGTCGGAATGACGAACGCCAATTGATAGTTATACTAGAGTTGTTTCTGGCGGCG
This sequence comes from Bacteroidota bacterium, assembly GCA_019135895.1. Classification (GTDB taxonomy): domain Bacteria; phylum Bacteroidota; class Bacteroidia; order Bacteroidales; family WCHB1-69; genus JAGVVH01. The sequence continues at coordinate 11,576 of JAGVVH010000257.1, forward strand.
CAGCCGCCAGAAACAACTCCCTCTCTACTCCTGCTCAACGACCGTCATTTCGAGCGAAGCGAGAAATCCCAATCATTCCAAGGACACCCCGTCATTTGAATGTGGTGATGTCAATATAATTCCTGACAACCACCTCGCTGCTACGTAGCGAACAAATGATTAAATGATATATACCTATTATTTTGTCGCAGGCTACCGGCAAGTTCGCAGAACATTGCCTCCTCGTCCTCGCAGAGGAAGAGGTGGCAGCCGGCGACAAGAAAAACCTTGCAAATTATCCATTCATTATGTGTCGCCGGATGACGGAGAAGGTGATGTGTAGATTTATAAATTTGAAGATGTGAAGATGGTTTGGTATTTCACGTTGGTAAAAAAGAAATAACCCCCAACCCAGTCTGACTCCCGAATCAAGGATTAAGAATCTACCGGTTGTGGTCAAGTATCACAGAGTCAAATGCGAAGCCGAAGTCGCAGATTCATTTCTGCGACTTTTTTTTGCCCATTTTTTCACGATTTCAAAAACGTAGTTATGTTTTATAAAAAACGTAGTTATGTTTTACAAAAAACGTAGTTATGTTTTTAAAAAAACGTAGTTATGTTTTATAAAAAACGTAGTTATGTTTTATAAAAAACGTAGTTATGTTTTATAAAAAACGTAGTTATGTTTTACAAAAAACGTAGTTATGTTTTACAAAAAACGTAGTTATGTTTTATAAAAAACGTAGTTATGTTTTACAAAAAACGTAGTTATGTTTTACAAAAAACGTAGTTATGTTTTACAAAAAACGCAGTTATGTTTTTGTCCACCGACAAACAACCTCCCCAAACCCTACCCTTCGACCTTAAAAAAGATGAAAGAGAACTCCCTTTTTTAAATCATTTTATTTAAAAATATAAGTACAAAAAAAATTTCATGGCTAATAAATTTCAATTTCATAGTTAATAAAAAAAATTTAGTGGCTAATAAATTCCAATTTCATAGTTAATAAAAAAAATTTAGTGGCTAATAAATTAGAATTTCATAGCTAATAAAAAAAATTTAGTGGCTAATAAATTCAATTTTTGTAGCCACAAAACCATTTCCACCTAACTACCCCCTCAAACTCGCTCCCCATCAGCCTTTGGCGTGATACCCCAAGACCCATTTATTGAAAAATGACCTTTTTTCACAAAAAAAAGTACAAAAAAGGGGGAAATAATGATTTTTGATAAGAATAATTCTTAGTTTTGTGAGCTTTTTAGAAAAGAATAAAATATATTACTGCCGCTTTTTAAGACCGGTAGCTAAGTTAAAAAAAAGTAATTTTGCAACCATTATGAAAAAAGCAACAAGAAGAAAATTTACGCCTGAGTTCAAAGCAAAAGTAGCAATTGAAGCTCTAAAAGAGAAGACAACCTTGGCTGAGTTGTCGGAAAAATTTGAAGTATCTTCCATTTTGATATCTCGATGGAAAAAAGAATTTATAACCAATTCGGCGGCAGCATTTAGCGATGGAGTAATGTCGGAAGAACGATACCAAAGGGAGAAAGATAAACTTCATGCCAAGATAGGTGAACTTGAGATGCAATTGGATTTTGCAAAGCGGGTATCAAGGAAATTGGGGATACCGATGCCCGCCGAAGATTAATATCCCTTACAAGTAAATTAAGCAAAAACACACAATTGAAAATACTGGGATTAAGCAAAAGTGCCTTGTATTATGTGCCAAAAGAAGAAAGCGCAGAAAATCAAAAAATAATGGAAGCGATAGATAGAGAGCATATAGAACACCCTACCAAAGGAGTTATTGGAATGAAGGACTGGCTTGCTTCATTACATTATCATGTAGGCGAACGTAAAGTAAGACGGCTGATGCGTCTGATGAATATTCATGCTGTTTATCCGAAAAAGAGTTTAAGCAATTTGGGTATGCCAGAATACAAATACACTTATCTACTTAGAAATTTGAAAATTGAACATCCGAATCAAGTTTGGAGTATAGATATCACTTATATTCCTATGAGAAAAGGATTTATGTACTTAGTGGCTATTATTGATGTTTATAGTCGTTATATTGTTGGATGGGGATTATACAATACACTTGACCGTGAAAACAGTATCGAAGTTCTTACCCAATCTATCCGCGAACACTGCTGCCCGGAAATCATCAACTCGGATCAGGGCTGTCAATACACCAGTAAAGATTGGATTGAAATATGCGAGAAAAACGGCATAAAAGTCAGCATGGACGGACGTGCTCGATGCTTGGACAACATTTGGATTGAACGTTTTTGGCGTACCATTAAAAGAGAATATATTTACCTGAACCCTGAAGATAAAGTAACTGATTTATGCAATGGAATAAAGCAATATATTCAGTATTACAACACAAAACGTCCGCATCAAGGACTTGATAATCATTTAATTCCGATTAATTTGTATCAAAAGAAAACTAATGAAGCAGCATAAGAAAAATAATTGTAACTTTGCGGTATTAAAATTAAAAAGCCACCATAGCTTTTTAATTTTAATGCTGCGTAAAAAGCCTATGAAGTATAAGTGAATATTAACTAAGAAATAGAGCTAATCGGTTTAAAAAGTGATAGTATTATAAAAAGAATTATATAAAAAAGAACAAATAATGTAACTAAAGGCTATGGTTAGTCTTTACATATTAGGAGATAACAGTAATAAAAGGGGAAAATGGATATAAAGAAATTATATGGGATAGTGGAGACCAGCGACCACTTTTAAAAACGGGGTAACACCGAAAAACCAAAAGATTAGGAAAAAATTTAAAATGATTTAAAATGAAAAAAAATTATTTAATGTTAATCAGTATTGTTGCAATATTGACAACTATTTTGATGTTTAACTCTTGTAAAAAAGAAGCCCCAAACCCTTGTGAGGGAGTTACTTGTTATAATGGCGGATTTTGTATTAATGGTTCATGTTCATGTCCGCAAGGTTATAGTGGCCCTGCATGTGAAACACAAGTAACACCTACGAAAATTAGAATTTCTAAAATCGAAATTACTCGTTTTCCTGCAACTGATGGTGGTGCAGGTTGGGATTTGACTAGTGGACCTGATATTTATCCTATAATAACAAAAGGGACTACTGTCATTTGGGATTCACCGAATTATGCTGAAAATGCAGATCCATCTTATAATTATGAATTTACTCTTTCACCATCAATAGATTTGACTTCACCGACTGACCAATACACAATTTCTTTATATGACTATGATGACATAGACGATGATGACTGGATGGGCGGTATTTATTTTACTCCTTATTCAAGCACAAATGGATTTCCTTCCACTATGACAATTGATGCTGGGGGGGAAGTTGCTTTTATATTTCATGTAACATATGAATGGTAACAGATAACCAGCCTAAAACGCGGTATAGTTAATTGCCGTTACAATGGGTATTTGGGCTTCATAACTCGTATCAAAAGTAGTTGTAACTTGAAAGTAAAATGCTTCGTAATGGGCAAAAAAAATACAACCAACGTTGGCAGCAAGGCGAAGGAAAAGACAATAATAACACAACTGAAAGATAATAATGGTTTGAGAATGAAAAATAAAGAAGAAAAATTGAAAGAAAAAAGATTTAGTTTTTTTGCAGACCCTCAAGAAAGAAAAGCGGAAAGCCCAAAAACATTTGGCACATTGCCTTTTGCCCGACACACAAGAAAAATCTTTACAAAAGTCAAAGAACCAATTCTTAGCCAACAAGCTATTAAATTGTAATCACATTAATAATACTCCTTTATATTTTATCCCATGAGAAAATTTTTACTTGTATTATTAGGTTTTGCAATTACCTTAAACCTGTTTGCTAATCCTGTAAATCCAGAACAGGCATCAAAAATTGCAAAGAATTTTTATTTGCAAGTTGTTAAAAACAAAAGATTGTCAGAGGTCTCGCTTTCACTTGCTTTTACAGAAAAATCTTTAAATGTTTCAATTCAAAAAGGAACAATTGGACAAGGTACATCTATTTTTTATATCTACAATGTAAATCAAAATGACGGATTTGTAATAGTTGCAGCGGACGATTATGTTACACCTATTTTGGGTTATTCTATTTCTGGAAGCTATTCAGAAATGAATGTTCCACCTGCGTTTAGAAAACTTTTAGAAAAATACAAGAATGAAATTGTTGATGTTATTTTAAACGACTTTCAACCAGAACAAGAAATCCAAACTAAATGGGAAAATTTAGAAAATGTAGAGCCACTCATCCTTGATAAACAAATTAATAGTGTTAATCCTTTGCTTACAACAACTTGGGATCAATCACCATATGTAAATGATTTGTGTCCTTATGACGTAGCAGCAGGTTCTGGAAATGGATATCATTGTGTAAGTGGTTGTCCGGCAACAGCGATGGCACAAATTTTGAAATTTTGGAATTATCCTACGACAGGAACAGGTTTTCATTCATATAATCACTCTACATACGGAACATTATCTGCAAATTTTGCATCTACTACATATAATTGGAGTTCAATGCCAAATAATGTTTCAAGTGCGAATACTGCTGTTGCCACATTAATGTATCATTGTGGTGTAGCGGTAGAAATGGACTATGGTCCAATGGAAAGTGCTTCATATGTTATAATAAGTTCATCACCGACTCCCGAGCAAAGTTGCGAATACGCATTTAAAACTTATTTTGGTTACAATGCATCTACTATCCAAGGGCTGGAACGTTCAAACTATTCAAATTCTTCGTGGATTAATTTATTAAAGAACGAATTGAATAATGGTCGACCAATACAATATGCGGGGTTTGGTCAAGGTGGTCATACATTTGTGTGTGACGGTTATGATAATAATAATTACTTCCATATGAATTGGGGGTGGGGTGGTAATTGTGACGGTTTTTTTAGTCTTGATGCATTAAATCCTGGCACTGGAGGTGCTGGATCAGGTGCTGGCACTTATAATTTGAATCAGCAAGCTCTAATAGGAATACAACCTACATCAGGCACGGGTAATTCGATTATTAATATGTATTCATCTATTACAGTAAATCCAAATCCGATTGACTTTGCCCAATCATTTACTGTAAACGTAAACGTTACGAATGCTGGATCAAGTAATTTTAGTGGTGATTTTTGTGCAGCACTTTTCACATCATCCGGTGATTTTATTGATTATATTGAAATTCTTTCTGCAAGTAATTCTCCCCTACAGCCTGGCTATCATTATACTGGAGGAATAACATTTTCAAACTCAGGTATGCTAACAGTACCAGGTAGTTATAAAGTTGGTATATTCTATCGAAATACAAATGGAAATTGGAATTTAGCAGGGAATTCTTACTATCAAAATCCAATAAATGTTACTATTAATTCGCCATCAGATTATATTCAGCTTTATTCCTCTATTACACCATTACCGACAACATTTGTACAAGGACAACCAGCATCAGTCAATTTTAATCTTATAAATGACAACAATGCTACATATTATGGCACATATGAAGCTGCATTATATGATTTACAAGGTAATTTTGTGCAAACAATTGGTACTTATAATGAAACTGATGGGTTACCTGCAAATTATTTATATAGTTATCCGTATATTACATTAAGCACATCTTCTATTACTGCACCACCGGGTACTTATATTTTAGCGATTGAAGAATTAGAAAATGGCTATTCGGATTGGTATTTGGTCGGAGGTGAATATCACCCAAATCCAATAACTATAAATGTGACTGCACCTTCATTATCATCTGATATTTATGAAGCAAATAATACAGAGGGGGCTGCTTATAATTTAAGTATAAGTTTTTCTGGAAATACAGCTACAAAAAATACAGTGGGTTCAAATATTCATATTGGGAGTGACCTAGATTACTATAAGATAAATCTTCCTACTGGTTATAACTATACTATTACTGCTAGAGTTCACGATAGTTACAATAGTGGTAATGGAAACACTTATACAGGTGATGTCATGTTTTCATATAAACACAATTCTGTTTGGTCAGATAATTTTGATGATGTAATGCCTTCTACTATTTATATTCAAAATGGCGGAACTGTTATTTTTAATGTTACCCCTTATTTTGCTGGTGAAACTGGAACTTATTTGCTTGCTTTATCTATAAATAGGACACCAACATCTGGTATCGAGGAAACAGATATTTCTTCAACCATTAATATTTATCCTAATCCTGCACAGAATTATATTAATGTTCAATCAACTTCTAACACAGAAAATATTAACTCAATTCAAATTTATGACAACATTGGGAAAGAAGCAATAAGAATTGATAAGATTCAAATGTCTTGCAATGTTTATCAAGTGCCGGTTTCCGAATTGTCTAATGGACTGTATTTCTTAAAGATTTCTTTTGGTAATAAAACTGAAACTAAAAAATTTACTATTCACAGGTAATATAATGAGAAGGTTTAATCACAATATTTTATTTTTAGGATGACTACTGTTGCGATAAATTTTACATTAATCAAATAAAATAGGTTCTTTGACATTTTGATTTGAAATTATAGAATTAGACGGCTTCACAAGGAGTTCCCTAAGTGATGTTTTTTCAAGTGCAGATAATCTGATGAGTATTGCTACTTCAGTGATAGAGTATGGACTTTTACAATCATGTTTAATTTTCGCTATAATTAAATAGGCACATACTGCAACCCACAAATGGGTTTTAACGGCATTTTCAGAATAGCCCCACAAATGTTTGATGCAGATATTTTGCTTAATCCACTTAAAAAAAACTTCTATATCCCAGCGATGACGATAGATATTACCAATTTCAATAGCCGAGAAGATAAAGTTGTTGGTTACAAAAGTAATTATCAGGATCTAAGGCTTTTACTATTCTTATATCATCTCGATATAACGTTTTAGACTTCGGTCCAATCAGTCTCGCAACATAATCAGAACAAATATTGGATATTTGACAATCTTCTGCAAGCATGCTTATTACCTCAAACTTCATAATATTGTCTTTGGGGCGAATGACAAAGAAAGCTCCAGCCAAATTGATTCTCCACATTTGCTCAAGGTCTATGTATGCTTTATCTGCAGTATAAATTGCACAAAGCTCGTAATCAATAAGTTCCAACATATTACTATCATGCCATTTGCCATCAGAAATATGTATTTGTGTCGGGATATTGCCTCTAAAATCTAATAAAGTATGCATTTTGACAGCCCCTTTTGAGTATTTTCCCAAAGCCCAAGTGGATAGTTTGATACTTGTGGATATTGTAGTGGAATCTAAGGCATAAAGCACATTATCTACTGATAAATCGTGCACTTTCTCTTTTGCATACAAAGGTCGCACAGTCTGTATTAGATATTGTCCGAATTCTTCATAGATGCGGTTATCTCTTCTTTCATTAGCACGTGCTAATGATGAAACCTGAACTGTTTTTCTTGTATATGATATCAGAATGGGCAGACAAGCACAAACTTATTTCATGTAATGAGGTACAACCAGTTAACTGACCAAATAATAAATGCAGCAGTTGATTGTAACTATTCAAATACTTTGCATGAAAGTCCCCTTTATATTTTGTAACTATTTTTTGAAATTGATAACGTGGTATGAAGTCCACAACTTGAGCAAAGACATAACGGCTTAAATTCATAATCTGCGATTTTTATGTCGCAGAATACAATTTTTTTTTCAAATCAAAAAATCAAAGAACGTTTGTATTTTATAATATATAAATAACTTACACAAATATATTAAACTTTATCGCAACAGTAGTAATTCAAAATTAATTATTTTCCTTTTGACACAGATTTTAGAACAGTCTCGAGAACAGTGAGAAAGGTGAAAGGAGAAAGGGGGAAACAGATAACTAAAATAAGTATTAACCATTAAAATTTAAGGTTATGAGAAAAAAGACAAACAATTTGATTTTTCCATTATTAGTAATGGGACTATTATTAATTTTTGCAAGCAGTTGCAAAAAAGATGATGTTCCTAAAATAGGCTCTAGCTATGCAGGTGGTTTAGTATTTTACATCGATGTTGCGGGCCACGGTTTAGTATGTGCTGAAAGCGACCAAAGCACAGGAGCAGAATGGGGATGTCATGGCACACTTATTGGCGGTACTTCAACAGCAATAAACACAGGAGCAGCCAATACAAATGCTATTGTTGCAGGTTGCACAGAAGCAGGTATTGCTGCAAAAGTTTGTTACAATCTTAGCTTAAACGGTTATGACGACTGGTTTTTGCCAAGTAGAGAAGAGTTACGTTTAATGTACAAAAAATTACACTTAAAAGGTATGGGCAATTTTAAAGAAGCCTGGTATTGGAGTTCCAGCGAGTGGAATTCCAACGCCGCCTGGTTACAGTCCTTCGGCCTTAGCGACCAGAACCTCGACAGTAAGAACAACGCGTATAGGGTTCGAGCTGTTCGTGCTTTTTAGCTATTTGTAGGCAGTATATACCATACAAACCGTAATTCAGATCAACGCCAATACTTAGAGAAGTTTTAACATCTTATTTATTTCAACCGGTCAAATTCTTTTTTATTCTGACAATTGTCTATTTGGTTGGAGGAGTAATAGCTTGTTTGGCAATATTTTCACTATCTCTCCTCAACAGACTGCCCCCCCTCTTATAATTCACTGACCGCCCACCATAAAATGAAGAAAAAAATTGCAGCAATACCAATTATTGGTATATTTGCAAAAACAAAAAATTACAAAGAAGTATGGCAAAGAATACATCAATTTTACTCGGTGAATATTTCGAGAATTTTATAAGCGAGAAAGTTAAATCAGGTAAGTTTGCCTCTGCAAGTGAAGTCGTAAGAACAGCTTTACGTTTGTTTGAACAACAAGAAAACAAGACAAAAATGCTTGTAAAAGAGTTAAAAGCAGGAGAAAAATCGGGAATGATTAGCAATTTTGACAGAGAAAAAGCGCTTTCCAATCTTCACACCAAATACCTGCACAATGAAATTTGAAATAAGCGAAAAAGCTTTTGAGGATATTGAAAATATTTGGCTATATACAATTGAAACCTGGTCTGTTGAACAGGCCGATAGATATTACAATTTGCTTTTTAATGAGATCGAGTATATCACAGAACACCCTTTATCCGACAGAAATGCAGACTATATAAGAAAAAACTACAGGTGTGCAAAGGTTAAGTCACATTTGATATTTTACAGATACAAAAAGTCGGAGAATAAAGTGGAAATAATAAGAATTCTTCACCAAAGTATGGATGTAGAAGAACAATTAATGAATGAAATTCGGCAACTACTCATCCACACCAACGACATCCAACATTATAAAACTATAATAATAAATTTTAACCAATAATAAAACCATGAAAAACCCCTGGAATGAACTGACCTCAAAAGATGGAATTACTGACTATATTCTAAAAAGTGAATTGCCTGTAATTAACAAGTTTAACGAACTACAAAGGATAATCAGCAAGGATGAGTATTATAATTATCATATTCATACGAGGATATTACCTGCACCTTTTATGGGAGATGTAATGAATTCTCCGATTGTTTTGCTGACATTGAATCCGGGCTGGGATGAGGAAGAAGCCAAAAAGGATTTTTATAACAAATACAGTGCGTATTGGATAACGATGCTTACGCATGAATTTCCGATACCGGATCTTCCTTTGTTTTGTCTGGATGAAGAATATGCGGAGAGTTCTCCGTATTGGGTAAATAAGCTTATTCCTTTAATTGAAGAAACAAGTAAAGAGGCTGTAGCACGGAATATTTCTGTAATTCAGTTTTTTCCCTATCAATCAAAAAAGTATAAAGGAATGAACAAGAAATTGTCCAATGGATTTCTGGAGTCTCAAAAGTATAACTTTGATTTAGTCAAAAAGGCGATTGATAGAAAGGCTCTGATAATCATACTACGTGGTCGGAGAATATGGAAAGATGCTGTCGAAGAATTAAAAGAATACCCTCGATTAAAGTATACGAATAGTGTTCTGAATCCAATCCTCTCTGAAAATAATCTGGGGAGTGATGTATTTCATGAGATTATGGAGAAAATTAAATAATGAACAGCCACCCCCTATTATAATTCACTAGCCGGCTGAGCAAATCACATTCCCCTCGCAGTGCTCTATCTGCCTTTGAACGAATGAAAGGGAGCTGCCTTATTTAGTAATGATTTCTATTTTGTAAATAAAGTAGAAAAAAGAAAAAAATAATTTTCATTGAAAAGAAAAATTGTTAATTTTGTGAGCTTTTTTACAAAGAGTAAAAGGAATTTTATAAAAAAAAGAAAAAAAAGGTTCTACTTGCCTAGACCACAAGATAATCAATAGAAAGGAAATTAGTTTACTAACCTATATACTATAAACAACTTATTTTAAGATGCCACAATCAATAGCCTATAACTACAGTCATATTACTTTTAGTACTAAGGAGCGATACCCATTTATTGATGAAGATATTCAAGAAGAATTATTTCTATATATTGGTGGTATTTGTAAAAATTTAGATTTTAAACCGGTGAAAATTGGCGGGTATAAAGACCATATTCATATACTTTGTGTATTGTCGCGCAAAGTTGCTTTGATGAAATTTATTGAAGAAGTTAAATCGCATTCATCAAAGTGGATAAAGAGCAAGGGAACAAAATATCAAAAATTTTATTGGCAGAGAGGATACGGTAGTTTTTCCGTGAATCCTTCAGAAATTGAAGTTGTAAAGAAGTATATTGAAAATCAATCTGAACACCACAGAAAAAAGACGTTTCAAGAGGAGTATCTTGTCTTTTTGAAAAAATATAACGCAGAATATGATGAACGATACTTGTGGGATTAATTACGCACCTTTGGTGCTTTTGAATACGAGGTCGCATTGTTCCATAGCCCTTTCGGGCTATGCTAATGATACTCGCACCTTTGGTGCTCGTGATATCAAATTTGCAAATTGCACCGAAGGTGCGAAATCAATAGCCTTGGGCAACGCCCATGGTATCGAAGGTGCGAAATCAATAGCCTTGGGCAACGCCCATGGTATAAAAATGATGAATTCAAATACAAGCACCGAAGGTGCGAAATCAATAGCCTTGGGCAACGCCCATGGCACCGAAGGTGCGAAATCAATAGCCTTGGGCAACGCCCATGGTATCGAAGGTGCGAAATCAATAGCCTTGGGCAA
>JAGVVH010000369.1 GCA_019135895.1 Bacteroidota bacterium
ACTCACTTGAGTACAGATGAACAGGTTTCCTTTTCTACTCGGCAAACCGCTACGCATCCGATGAAGCGGAGTCCTACAGCTGAGTTGGGGTGTTTCGCCAGTCGTTCTGGACTGGTACTTAATATTCTGATTGTTGCTATTAATCTAAGTTGCGGCGCGTTGGCGAGTTACTCTGCAGCGTGTTGTTCAGCTGGCCCCCCATGTGGATGTTATAAACGCACATAGCTACATTTTCAATTAAAGAGCCGCTATTGGCCCTAACGTTTGATGGTATGGTGTCGTGCGGGATTACGAAGCGATTTCTTATCAGTTTACACCAACCTTTTTTACGAGCCACAAACCTTCGAAAACCGATGAAACCCGCATGCACTATACCATGTGTTGTATGCTGGGCATTCATTCATCCTTTTTTCCCTTTAAGTTTAATCTGTATTTGCAATATGTCTTACTATAAAAAACCAAAGAAAGAAAAATCAATATTATGTCTGTAATGAATAGAGTCAATGAAAAACATTTGTCTGCAAAATTGATAAGATTTTCTTTTGAGCAAATTGCTATAAAAACAGAAATCTGAAATCCTAAAATAAACCAAAAGAAGATGATATAGAAATTTGGTAAATAGTCCAAATACCCTTTGTTATCAGGATTATATAATTTACCAAACACATTATCATAATCATCGCCGAGGTATTTTTTCCGAATTATCATATTCAAATGTTGGTCTCTTCTAAAACCATAACCTTGATTAATCAATATTCCATTAAGTAACAACAATACAGCCAAAACAATTACTGATGTACCAAGTAATGTTATATTTGAGTAATAGTCAACTTCATTTAATTGTTGCACAAAGGTTTGAGTGTATAATATATCTGGATTAGTATGTGTATAAACATATCCAAAGCCTGCAAAAAGAGCTAAGAGAGCTATTAAAAACTGGATAAATAAACCTTGATGGTGGTTTTGATTCTCAGCAAATTGGCTATGTAAGTTTTCTAATATTTTTTCTTTTGTTTCCATTTTGTCCGAATTAGGAGTTTCCATAGTTTTAGAGTTAGTCAATACATTTTAGGGTTTGAATTAATTTATCTTGATTAGCAGCAGTAAAATCAACTTGAACAAAAGAATTATTTGTATAAATCCGAAGAGTCTTTATTTTCTTTTGTTCTAAATAAGATTTGATTGTATTTCCTTCATAGTCAGGGATACCAATATTTAGCATTGCAAAACCAACACAATTATCAGCTCCATGATTTAGTTCCTTTAATCTCGTGCCGTCAGTAAAAAGAAAAATTATACCATTGAAATTATTAATACAACCACCATCTTTAATATCAATTGTAAGCACAGATTCTTTTTCTCCGTTTTCTATTTTTTGCGCAACATGTATTGAGACTTTTCGCTGTCCATCTTTATTAACATACATTCTATCTTTCATAGAAATTATAGTAATGTCAGTAACTTCATCATATTCAGTTTTTATCCAGTCTGAACAATTTTGCGCTTCAATAGAAGTATTACACATCAAAAAAATGATGAAAAATATAACATTTTTCATAAGGTAAATTTTAAGATTAATAAGAGCAATGGGGCTAAGTCCCATTGCTCTTATGTTTTAGGGTTTATAAACCACTTGCAGCGTTTACAAGTTTCATCTGTATTTTATTGAATTTTTGAAGTTGAGCTGGTGTCAAATCATCATCAGCGTTTTCCAAACTTTCTTGAAGTTCTTGAGCTTTTTCTAACATTTCAACATATTCTGTCATTGCTGACATATCACCTGCATTAGCTTTTTTAAGCAATTTAATATATTTATCAGTATATGATTCATAATCTGCAAGTACTTTGTCCCAATTTGTACTACCTGATTTTTTTGTTACAACTTCTTCGTCATCTTCATCATCAGTAGTCGAAGAATTAGAACTTGACGAGCTTTCGGAAGAACTGACAGCCTCCTCTTTAAATTTAGAGTTTGTAATTGAAAAGCCTTTTGCCTTTTTAGAAGCAATTTTAAAAGCATCTGTACTACTTAACGAACCACCACCTGTTGAATATGTATCATAAACAAATTGAACAGCAAATTCCCCACTACCACTTTTTAAAGCATTGTCAACTTTTGTGTTTTCGCTTTCAGTAGTGCACCAACCTGACTTAGAAATTGTAAATGTACTCATGCCAGAAATCGGCATTCCACTTTCATCAGTTAATTCTAATCGTATTTCA
>JAGVVH010000204.1 GCA_019135895.1 Bacteroidota bacterium
TCGCTAACTGATATTAAAATTAAAACTAATAAACTTTCGAGGTTGGCTTTCCCAATTTTTGTGTTGGGAAAGCAACCTCTCAGTTAGCGTTTACACAATCTAATCTATACTCCCTGATTCAACCCTTTTAATGTTATAAAGATCTATATCAGCCTCTGATGATCATGCAGTATGATTCTTGTTTCCTTAGAAATATCTGTGTAAGGAGTTCTTTACTCGTAGCTGGCAGTCAGTGGCACAGTTGTCAAAACCACGCAAATTAATTCTTTAAAAAAGTCCTTTTTGAGCGATAATACCCAAACCAGCAATACTAACCAGGCTATCTGGGTCGGCATTGGCCAATTGAGTTCATTTCTTCTATCCCTGTTAAGTGCCGCAATTCTGGCAAGGTATTTCAGCAAGTCAGATTATGGAACTTACAAGCAGGTGTTATATATCTATAACACCCTGCTCGTCCTGTTTTCGGCTGGTCTCCAGGGAGCATATTCTTACTTTCTCCCCAAACAGTCTATGGAGCAGGGGAAGGACTTTATCTACAAACTCATCAGAACATTTTTTATTCTTGGAATTTTCTTTTCAATTACACTGTTTCTGTTGGCGCCAACAGTAGCCGCTCTTTTTAGAAATCCGGACCTTCAGAAAGGACTCCGTATCTTTTCAGTCGTCCCGGTATTGATGTTTCCGGTCATTGGTATTGAAGGGGTATATTCAACTTTGAGGAAAACACATATTATTGCCATCTATACAACTATTTCCAGGTTATTGATGCTGTTACTGATTACTTTACCGGTCTTATTGCTCAGAGGAACTTACATTACTGCTTTATTTGGATGGATATTTGCCTCGATGATTACATTCCTGGTTGGTATTTATCTGATTATAAAGCCTTTTAAATCGTATGAGCGCATTTCTACCCAGTTTCGTTATAAACATATATTCAGGTATAGTATTCCTCTTATGGTGGCAACAGTGTATGGTATCCTCATAAGGTTTGCAGATCAGTTCTTTATCAGCAGGTACTATGGAGCTGAAGTTTTTGCGGAGTTTACGAATGGTTTTATTGACCTGCCGTTTGTATCAATGATTGCAGAAGCCACAGTAACGGTATTGTTACCTCTCTTCTCCCGGTACAGTGAATCTTCTGAAGGTCTCGATAATATTTGCCGGACTTGGAAAAGTGCAACTGAAAGATCGATAATACTTGTCTATCCTTTATTGTCCTTCTTCATTTTCAACGCTAAGAATTCCGTTGTTGCAATGTATGGCCAGCAGTACGAAGTCTCAGCTATCTATTTTATTATTGGGATGATGATAGGTTACTTTAATATCATAATATCCCATACTGTCCTCTTAGCCCTTGGCAAGACCAGGATAATTGCCAGGATACATCTGGTACAGGCTGTTTCGATATGGCTTGTGGGTTTCATCATTGTAAGTTTGGCTGGGTCGCCGGCAACATATGCTGCCTTTTCGCGCGTCTTTTATATAGCTCAGGTATGTGCCGGAATCTATTTTGCTGTCAAGGCTCTCGGGGTGGGTCTGAAGTATATTATACCCTTCAGTATTATGGGGAAAGTTTTGTTACACTCCTCTGTAATTTGTGGTTTGATCAGCTTCCTGACCGGATTGCTCAATCTCAACGTATTCCTGTCACTGGGGCTCTCGGGTTTGCTCTCGGCTTTCCTCATAATTATGTCTGGTGATATGTTCGGTATCCACTATCGTACTCTTTTGTGTTCAATGATTGTAAATGCCCCCGGAGCAAGGTTGCTCATGAGAAGGACCAAACGGAAATGAAGTATTTTACCAAAATGCAAAGGGCGAATATGTTGTTCTCACTGTTTTGACAATAGTAAACGTTAATTATATGAGTGGACTATCTGGATTAGTACGGATTCAGGAAAGTCGTATCGGTGATATTGTAAGTATGAATTCTGTCATCAGGCATCGTGGCCATGATGGCGAAGGGCACTTGTTGCTTGATGGTCAGGGAGATCTGTAACTACAATGATGCCAGGGCTGAATTGCGGTCGAAAGGTTATCAGTTTACAACGAGGAAAGACACTGAATTGTCCTGGCAGCATACGCTGAATGGAGTGAGAAATTCCTTGAAAAGGAAGACGGAATGTGGTTCCTAGCTAATTGTGATCATAAATTCAACGAAGTATTTCTATCAAGTGGCAGGCATGGAATAAAACCGTTGTATTATTGGTTTTTCCCAGACAGGATTTTCTCATGATGACTAGTTGTTTACTGATATCCCCAAGATCAATGACTATCCAGTTTTTGAATATGCTGAAAGGTTTATTCATGGGAGGTGTGGTCTTGGTCAATTTTGACAACAACGTTACAATACAGTTACCTGATAGATTATGTAATTGCCGGGAGACTGATACTTAACGTCACAAAGGATGATGATTTTATATGGCTTGCCAAATTTTTTGAAGGTGAATATTCGAAGAGAATAATCCTAGAGAAACCAGAAAACTATGTCATTAGGCACATTGCCAGAAAATTTGTCAATTTATAGACTGAATAATAGATGAGCCTGCAGACACGATTGGTCAGATCATTGGGTATTGAAGAAAAGCGTACAGCACTGCTTTATTATATAAGCTTTTTTGTATGGCCTTTTGGGGTGATGGTGGATGGACTTAGGCATTGGAGGCAGCCATGGGCTAAAAATGTTTTTTGGTTATTCTGTATTTTTTTTGGATATACTTTTATTATTGCAGATAATTATGACGGATCGGCCGATTCAGCCAGGTATGCAGAGTCATTGGCTAAGTACTATACCTCCACTATGGATATTAAGACATTATTCAGATCATTTTATCATGAAAATACTTCCAATGTCGACATTGTACAACCGTTGATTACATTTCTGGTTTCTCGTTTTACTAATAATCCGAGAATTCTCTTTGCTGTTTTTGCATTGATTTTCGGTTTTTTTCATTCAAGGAATATTTGGTATGTACTGAGCAGGTTAAAAAGTAGTCCTAGCCTCTTTTTGATATTGTATCTCTTTGTATTCGTTTTGCTTAATCCGATATGGAACATTAACGGATTCAGGATGTGGACTAGTGCCCAGATTTTTATTTTTGGGATACTTCCATACCTGATTGAGGGGAAGACAAAATTGTTACCATGGTCAGGGCTAGTAGTTCTTTTTCACTTTTCTTTCGTTATTCCCCTGATAATCCTTTTGATTTACATAGTTTTTAAAAATAAAATTAACATCTATTTTGCACTTTTCATAATTACATCCTTTTTAAAAGAAATCGATCTTCATGCAGTGCAATCATTCTTGTCATTTCTTCCTTTTGTTTTTCAATCAAGGGTTACAGGATACACTAATGTTGATTATGCCGAATCAGTAGCAATGGCTTATCAGGCATTGAACTGGTATGTTCCTTTGGCTTCAAAAGGATTGAATTGGGTCATATATATGATTGTTATTTACATCTATGCTTTTAGTAGGGACATCTTAAAACAAAAAGGACTGTTGAGCTTGTTTTGCTTTTCAGTTTTATTATACAGTATCGCTAATATATTGAGTCTAGTACCTTCCGGAGGGAGGTTTATAAATGTTGCCAGCATATTATTATTTTCATTTTTCATTTTGTATTTTAGCTTTCCTCATAGAAATACTCTCCTTAACGTTTTAAAGGCAGTATCTGTGCCATTTCTTTTGTTGTTTATTCTTGTTATGATTAGAGCCGGTATGGATTTTTTCGGGATGGTTACTATAATAGGAAATCCAGTTTTTGCCGGCTTGGGTGCGACAGCCGCTCCTTTAATAACTGAGATAAAAGGGTTGCTCTAAAGTGTACTATATGAAGCTTTATTCCAAAAAAGCAAAATGATAGGCAAAACAGCCTTTAAGGAACTTAAGGATAGAGCCCGGTTCAGACGACGGGCTGTAGTTGCCTTCAATATAATGAAAAGATAAGGATAGATCAGGAACACCATTTTATTTTACCCTGGATTTATTGACTGGCAGTTGGTCAGCAAAATATGCTACTATACAAAATAATTGAAAAACAAGACTTCTTTAGGGTCGACAAAATAGTTTATAAATACCTCAAAACATAACTATTATGAATTATATTTTTACTTTCATTCGTTATTTATGGATAGTTTTATTTCCTTCCTGGTATGCACGGTATTATTACAAACGTGTGTATAAAAAACACCTTGATCTAAAGAACCCTATTGATTATAAGGAAAAAGTACAATGGTTAAAGGTTTATTCCGACCTCAGACAGTGGACAAAGCTGGCTGATAAATACCAGGTAAGAGAATATGTCGAAAGCTGTGGACTGGGGCATATCCTGGTAAATCTATATGGAGTGTGGAAAGATGCAACAGATATTAATTTTGAATTGTTACCTGATAAATTTGTATTAAAGACAAACAATGGCTGTGGAACTAATCTGCTGGTATACGATAAAAAAAAGCTGAATAAGGAGTCTACGGTGAAGTTGTTGAATAAGTGGGTAAAAGAAAGGCAAGGGTTAACCTCATTTCAACCTCATTTGTGGAATATTGAAAGAAGAATTTTAGCCGAAGAATTATTGGAAGATTTATCCACCAAGTCTATTTCAAATTCTATAATTGATTACAAGTTCTTTTGCTTTCATGGAGAACCCTATTTCATCAATGTCCTCTATAATCGTGATAATAAAAGTATTGGCGCTGAACAGAAATCAACATGTCGCAAAATCCAGGAGAATGTTTATGACCTGGATTGGAATATCATTCCGGATGTTTTGACAACACATTCACCTTACGATAATCTTCCTGTAATTCCCAGACCGGAATGTCTTGGTGAAATGATTTCTATAAGCAGAAGATTATCCGAGCCATTTCCGCAAGTAAGGATAGACTTGTATCTGGTTAACGGTAAGATTTATTTTGGTGAAATGACCTTTACCCCAGGAAAAATGGAAGAGTTTTCAAAAGAATTTCTTAAAAAGATGGGAGACAAAATAGACCTCTCATTAGTAAAAAAGAGGTCGAGACTCTTTATAATTTAATCTATTTCTGAAAAAAGGTTTTTTATTAAGTACATGACAAGGAACAAAAAAACTCATCAACGATGTCAAATCAAATATCCATCAGGGGAAAAACAGTCGCAAAAGTTAATTTTTATTCCTAATTCTAAGTTAATGAATTTATCAGGCTTGTACATTTCATGAAAATATTATTGGTTTCAAATGCATTTTACCCTGAAATATCTCCACGCAGTTACAGGGCAACAGAATTGGCTAGGGAATTCTCCAGACAGGGTCATAAAGTGGTGGTAATTACAAAGTTCAGAAATCATGATTACAGTGAATTTATAAGGGGAACATCCATTGTCATAAAAATGTGGGAGAGTGGAAAGCTGCCAGAAATAAGAATAGCGAGACGAAATCCATGGGCATTCTTAAGTCGTGCGCTCAAAAGGGTGCTGCTGATATTATTTGAATATCCTTCAATTGAAGATATGTTCCATGTAAGAAAGATGTTGAGAAGAGAGAAAGGTTATGATTTGATGATTTCATTTGCTGTTCCATACCCGGTTCACTGGGGTGTGGCATGGGCAACGAACCGAGGAAAAAATGCCGCTACATGGGTCGCTGATTGTGGTGACCCCTATATGGGTGATGTGCTTGATAGTTTCAGAAAGCCTTTCTATTTTGCATATCTGGAAAAATGGTTTTGTAGAAGAGCGGACTTTATTTCGATTCCGATTGAGAAAGCTAAATCAGGTTACTATTCTGAATTCCACCATAAAATCAGAATCATTCCTCAAGGATTCGATTTTGATTTAAAAAAGGAAGAAGTGAGTCGAAATGAGAATTCTGTTCCAACATTTGCTTATGCAGGCACTTTTCTGCAGGGAGCTAGAAATCCAGAACCGCTGATGCAGTTCCTGACAAACCTTGATCTTCAATTTAAGTTTCTTGTTTTTACGAATAAACCTGATATTCTTGAGAAATATAGATTACTTCTTTGTGAAAAGCTAATAGTGTCAGATTATATTCCAAGACACGAACTTATGGCAGTTTTGAAAAATATGGATTTCCTTATCAATTTTGATAACAATACCGAACTGAATTCTCCAAGTAAGCTTATTGATTATGCTATAACCCAACGGCCAGTCTTAAATATTACAAAGGATTTTAATGGCGAAGATCTTAAAGCATTCCTTAGAGGAGATTATAGTAAAAAAATGTCCCTGCCAGATCTCAATCAATACCATATAAGCAATATTTCACATCTGTTTTTAGACCTTTTGAAGAGCTAAGAATGTATTATGATACGCAACTTCTCAAGTACTTATGACTAAAATCACTTCCAGGCAGTAAAAACTATTTCCTTTTATTGTTGTTCCTTGCATTTGTAAATTTCGGGAAAGCGATTCCCTCTTTTGGTAGTCGGTTTCAAGTTGTTTTTTTCATATTTGCTACGCTCTATTTTTTTACATTTTCTCAAATTGTCAGGCAGAAAAATAAATTTGCTTACACTTATTGGGCTATTCCCGATGTTATTATATGCAGCTATTGTTTTCAGACAAGGGGCTCAAAGCATAAATGCATGGATTTTAACACCTGGTATAGGCTTACCTTTGCTTGCCTCCTTATCACTTGCAGAGGTAATGTTCTATTGATTTTTTTTAGTGAAAAAGGTTATGATCATTTCTAAATCACAAATTTTAAAAAACCTCTCAAATATTCCTGGATGGCGCACAAGGCGCCATCTTGTCATAATTGAATCTGATGACTGGGGAAGTATTCGTATGCCCTCCGAGGAAGTGTTCAATAGTTTATTGAGAGAAGGTATAGATTGGTATTCTGACGAAGGGTACAGATTTAACAGGTATGATTCTTTGGCAACTACTGAGGATCTTGCCAACCTATTTGAGGTTTTGTCATCAGTATATGATTCAACAAACAGGCATGTTGTGTTAACTCCTGTTTCATTAACAGCCAATCCTGATTTCACCAGGATAAGTAATTCAGATTTCAATGAATATTATTATGAGCCTTTTACAGAAACACTTAAAAAGTACAAAGGATGTGAGAACTCTTTTAAACTTTGGCAGGAAGGTATAAAGAAAAGATTATTTGTCCCTCAGTTTCATGGACGTGAACATTTGAATGTAAAAGTTTGGATGAATGCCCTTAAGGCTAATAATAAAAGGATAAGACATGCATTTAGCTATGGAATATGGGGAATCTCAACAGCAAATGACCCTGAGATCGGTGTAGAATTACAGGCAGCATTTGATCTTGTCAGTAGTGATGACCTTAAATATCAAAAGGAGGTTATTGTTAGCGGACTTAAACTATTTGAAAAATTATTTGGCTATCAAGCAGCTTATTTTGTTCCACCTAACGGTCCGTTTAGTTCAACTCTTGAAACAACTTGTGCAGAAGAAGGTATAAAGTACCTGTCAGTCTCTAAGATACAAACTGAACCATTAGGACATGGCAGGACGAAAAAGAAACTGCATTGGCTTGGGCAGGTTGGTAAAGCAGGGTTGACTTATATTACAAGAAACTGCTTTTTTGAACCAGGGCTGCAAGAAAAAGATTGGGTTGGTAGTTGCCTTAATGATATTTCTATTGCATTCAAATGGCATAAGCCTGCAGTAATAAGTACTCACAGAGTTAATTATATTGGTGCTATAGACACAAAGAATCGAGATAATGGACTTGAAAAACTGAGTTTGCTTCTTCGTGAGATTATGAAGAACTGGCCTGATGCAGAGTTTATTACAACAGATGAGTTAGGAAGGATTATTGATGGGAATTAAGAATATCAGGTCATTTTCAAGAGCTCTGGCGCACAATATTGTCAATATCCCGGGTTGGCGCACGAAAAGAAGAATAGTGGTTATTGAGAGTGATGACTGGGGTAGCATTCGGATGCCATCATTGGAAGTCTTAAAACGATTCCAGTCGAAAGGCTATAACCTGGCCCGGAGTGATTACAACAGGCTGGATGCCCTGGAAAGTAACGACGACCTTTCAGAATTATTTGAGGTATTGTCATCATTCAGAGATTCCAGGGGTAATCATCCTGCATTTACTGCAAATGTTGTTGTTGGCAATCCTGACTTCAGACGAATCAGGGAGTCAGGTTTTAGTGAGTACTATTATGAGCCGGTGACAGAGACAATCAAGAGATATCCTGGCAGAGATCTTGTGAAATCATTATGGCAAAAAGGAATGGAAGAAGGGGTGTATATGCCGCAATTCCATGGCCGGGAACATGTCAATGTGGTCAGATGGATGGAGGCCCTTCGCAAAAGAACCCCGGAGATAATGTACACATTTGATAACGAAACAACATTCTCGGGTGATGGTGATTATAATTACATGGAGGTGTTAGACTACAATTCACAGGATGACCTTCATCTAATGAAGGAAAGCCTTATAGAGGGGCTTGATATCTTTGAAAACATCTTTGGGTTCAGATCTGTCTCATTCACACCTCCTTGCTACACATGGGACAGCAGGATCGAGAAAGCTCTGCATCAGGGAGGAGTCAGATACATACAGGGTCTTTTCATTCAACAGGTACCAACAGGCAGATTTGGACACTATAGGAAAAAATATCATTTTATCGGAAACCGCAACCCGTATGGTCAGTATTATTTTGTAAGGAACTGTTTTTTTGAGCCCTCACTTTCGGGAAATGCTGATGAAGTTGACAACTGTCTTGCCCGGATAGCCATTGCTTTCAGGTGGCACAAACCGGCGGTTATTTGTTCACATCGGATTAATTATATTGGAGCAATTGACAGCGGCAATCGCAGCAGGAATCTGAAGAAGCTAAAGCAACTGATTGAAGCCATCATTCGTGAATGGCCTGAGGTCGAGTTTCTTACAACTGACAAGCTGGGGGCTCTGATTGAAAACGGCGATAATTCAGGATTCAACCGGGCTTTCCTCTCATGAAGGAAATAATAATCTCTGTCGAATTATTGCAGCAATAATTTCTGTATAAAAATGATTGAGACCGGAATTAAGATATTGATCACTGGTGACTTCTGCCCAATAGGCAGAGTCGAGGAGCTTGCACTATCTGGAAAATTTGAAGTTGTTTATAATGACTTCAAGGATGTGCTGACCGGGAATGACCTTATTATTACTGACCTGGAGTGCCCACTTACCTTTTCCTCTGAGAAAAGAAAAAAAATTGGACCTCACCAGAAAGCTCATCCCGACTGTATTAGATTATTGAAGCATGCCGGAATTGGATTGGCAGCAATGGCTAATAATCATATAATGGATTATGGAAGCAGAGGGGTTATTGATACACTGGAGTTGTGCAAAGCCAATAATATTGCTACTGTAGGCATTGGAAGATCAGTCAGGGAGTCAGCAGAGCCATTTGTTTTCAGAAAAAACGGCAGGAGTATAGCTATTCTAAATTTTGCTGATGAAGAATTCATCACTTCACCTGACGATTGGTACAGGTGTAATCCCCTTGATGCTGTCAGAGCATATTATCAGATTACAAGAGCCAGGCAGGTAAATGACAAAGTGATTGTAATAGTACATGCAGGAAATGAATTCTATGAGCTTCCTTCGCCAAGAACCAGAAATTTATACAGGTACATGATTGACCTTGGCGCTGATTGTGTTATTGCTCATCACACACACGCATTTTCGGGATATGAGATATACAATTCTAAACCGGTCTTCTATGGCCTTGGGAATTTCATCTATGACTGGCCCGGTAGAAAAAATACTGGTTGGAATCAGGGTTATGTAATAAAGCTTACCATATCTGAAAATATTGATTTTGAAATCATTCCTCTTAAACAGGGTAACGAAACCCCTGGAGTCTTCAAGCTCAATAAGACTGAATCAGAAGAATTCGAAGCGCGGATTAGTCAGCTGAACGAAATAATTGCTGATAAAACCAGGCTTGAAGACCAGTTCAATAATTATCTGGCATCAGTATCTCCAATGTATGATGCGTTCATTGAACCTTATTTCGGAAGATTCATATCCTCTTTACGAAAACGGAAGCTGTTCCCAAAGTTTATGTCGAAAAGAAAAAGACTTTTGTTGTTGAATATAATCCGTTGTGAGTCGCATCGTGAAGTGGTTCTGGGTATGCTGGAAAACGATTTGAGTAGGTATATTAAGTCTGATCCGGCTCCTGTCACGGATAATGACCGGGTAGATATACACTAAATATCCAGATTATAGCTGAAAGGATTGATTCATGTGTGGAATAGCCGGATATATCAATGTTGACAACAGGCCTGTGATGAGTACAGACCAGATTATAAGGATGCTCAATGTGCAAAAGCATCGTGGTCCGGACGATTCAGGCATTCGGCTGTTCAGCCTTTTGTCAGGTTCTTCTGCAGAAGTTTCATGTTTAACACCGGAAAGTGTTGATGGTAACTTTGAAGCTGTTCTTGGTTTTAACCGTTTGAGTATTCTTGATCTCTCCATGAACGGACACCAGCCTATGGTAAGTCCGGATAATAATGTCATTATCGCCTTAAACGGGGAGATTTACAATGCATTTGATTTCAGGAAAGAACTTCAGGACTGGGGATACAAGTTCAGGAGCGTCACTGATACCGAGATAGTCCTGGCATTGTATTTAAAACACGGGTTTGAAGGAATGCTGGAGCTATTGAATGGAATGTTTGCATTGATTGTGATTGATTTGCGAAACAGGGAATTGTATATTGCGCGTGATCGCTTCGGAATCAAACCATTATATTATGTTCTGAATGACAGGCTACTGGCATTCTCATCTGAATTAAAGAGTTTTGATTTTCTTGAGGATTTCAGCTTTGTTTTAAATAGTGAAAAGCTAGATGAGTCAGGGATAGAGTTGCTGGAACCTGGTAATTACCTTATTTATAAAGCTGGCCATAAGGTTGTAAAAAGACAATATTTTGATCTGAATAACTACTGCCGGAGTAATCGACCGGGGAGCCTCGACTCCTTTAGTGACGAGCTCAAGGAATGGCTTGACAGAAGTGTTCGCAGTCAGCTGGTGAGCGATGTAAAACTGGGATGTCAGCTCTCCGGGGGAATAGACTCATCACTCGTAACATGGCTTGCTAGCAGTAATACTGAAAAAGGCAGACTTGAATCAGTATCCATTGTATTTAAAAACAAGTTGTTCAGTGAGGAGAGCTATATTGACAGGGTTACGGAAACTTTGGGCATAAAATCACATAAGTTTTTGCTGGACAATGAGTATTATCTCAATAATCTCGAGAAAGCAACATGGCATCTTGAATCACCTCTGAATCACCCTAACACTGTAGCTATTTACAAGTTATCACAGAGTGCCAAAGACTATGTTACAGTACTATTGAGTGGGGAGGGTGCAGATGAGGTTTTTGGCGGTTATAAACGGTTCTATGATATACAATATCCTTTCAGCGTCAAAAGGATGCTGATTGAATTGAACAGAAACCTGAATAGTCCCTCAGAACTGTTTCGCTATTGCTTCGACAACAGGCAACGTGCGATTATGTCAAATGCCTACATGACACCATATCTCGCTGGCAGGCTGAAAAGAGGCTTCTCACGCGAAAGGGCTTTATCTGACAGACTGGTATTGTATGATACACTTTCAGGCTCCAGGTTTGATAAACAGGTAAAATATGAGATGAGCTCTTTTCTTCCGGATCTTCTTATACGCCAGGATAAAATGTCAATGGCTCATTCAATTGAAAACAGAGTCCCATTTCTTGATAATGAAGTTGTAAAAGGGGCCTTTTCAATACCCGAAGAATTTCTCATGATGAGAAAAAGCCCTCATGGAAGGAACAGTGAAAAGTATCTGCTGAAAAAAATAACAGCAGCTACTTTTGGTAATGATTTTGCCTTTCGGGACAAAATGGGCTTCGGAATACCAGTAAAAGAATTCTTTTCTGACGTGAAGTTCAAAGAGTATTTGAATGACCTGGTACTGCCGGGGATAAAACAGAGAGGGCTGTTTGCGTATAATCTGGTTTCAGAATGGCTTGGAGACATCAAGACTTTGAAATACACTGAAATAGAGGCATTGTGGATTATGATTTCGTTTGAGATCTGGGCTGCAGTTTATTTGGATAATAAGTATGAGAATAGGTATACACAGATCTAAGGGTTCATTTAGCGACAGGTGGATTCCATACTGTGAATCAAACAATATTAACTACAAGCTCGTTGATTGTTATAGAACGGATATTATTAATCAACTGGCTGATTGTGATGCTCTTATGTGGCATTTTAATCATAAAAGTCCGAAAGCAAGCAAGTTTGCAAGACAGCTTATTTATGCTGTTCAGGCTGCAGGTAAAGCTGTTTTCCCTGATTACAATACTGTATGGCATTTTGATGATAAGGTAGGACAGAAATATCTGCTTGAAGCGATCAATGCTCCTCTTGTGCCTTCGTGTGCATTTTATGATAAAAAATGTCAGGCTTGTTAAATCGAGGAATGAGGCATTTAGATTAATCAGAAAAGCCTTCGGAAGAGGATTCGTACAATACGAAGCCTGGAGTAACCTTTCAGAACGTTTCCGTAAGTACAGATTGGGAAAGACTACTTTATGGGATGTTGTGAAAGGAGTGATACGGCTGGCTTATACTACTGAATTTTCAAGAGTTGCCGGGCGTGAAAAGGGTTATATATATTTTCAGGATTTTATTCCAAACAATGATCATGACATTCGCGTGGTCATTATCGGAGATAAAGCTTTTGCAATTAAGCGACTTGTCCGGAAGGGTGACTTCAGAGCTTCCGGAAGTGGAGAAATACTTTATGACAAATCACTGATTGATGAATATACTATCAGACTCTCCTTCAAGACCTCAGAGAAACTTAATGCTCAATGTGTGGCATTTGATTACGTTTATGAAGGTAAAAATCCTCTAATTGTAGAAATCAGTTATGGCTTTGCGCCTTATGGGTATGATCCATGTCCTGGCTACTGGGACCGCGATCTCGTATGGCATGAAGGAAAATTCAACCCTTATGGCTGGATGGTTGATAATCTGATAAAGAGCTCAAACAGTAAGGGATAAAGCCCGTAATCCTGCTGAAAGCCAGGTTATATATGGAAAGAAAAAAACTGTGTCTTGTAATACCTTCTCTTCAGGCAGGAGGTATGGAGAGGGTAATGTCAGAGCTTGCGCACTATTTTGCTGCCAGGGAGGAGATCGAAGTGCATTTGGTTCTTTACGGAATTACAAGGGAGATATTCTATCCGATTCCTGATAATATTCTCATTAGCATTCCGCGATTCAGGTTTAATAACAGATGGCGTTTATGGTGTACAATAAAGACCATCTGTTTTCTAAGAAATGAAATAAAGAGAATTAAACCTGACAGTATTCTGAGTTTCGGTGAATACTGGAATAGTTTCGTTTTATTGTCAGTATTGGGACTTAAATACCCTGTTTTTGTTTCTGACAGAAGTCAGCCGGATAAAAGCCTTGGTTGGTTTCATGATACCTTGAGACATGTGATTTATCCCACTGCCAGGGGCGTTATATGCCAGACTGAAAGGGCAAAAGAGATCTTTCTGTCCCGAAATAATCACTCCAACATTGCTGTTATCGGAAATCCGATAAAGGATTTAAAGATCATCAGCGAACCCACCCAAAAAGAGAAGACCGTTCTCATGGTGGGGCGTTTAATTAAAACAAAGCATCAGGACAAGCTGATCGAGATGTTTGCAAAAGTTAGCCTGCCTGACTGGAAATTAATAATTGTTGGATACGACCATCTGAAACAACATAATATGCTTCGTTTAAAGGAGCTGGCCAGAAATCTTGGTGTTGAACAGAGAGTGGTATTTCCCGGGAAACAGGAAAATGTTGAGGCAATCTATTTAAAAAGTTTAATTTTTGCCTTTACATCAAGTTCTGAAGGATTCCCCAATGCAATTGGTGAAGCTATGTCGGCAGGATTGCCTGTTGTGGCATTTGACTGTGTGGCGGGTCCATCAGAAATGATAACAGATGGATATAATGGTTTTCTTGTACCCCTTTTCGATTTCAGGCAATTTGAAGAAAGACTTGCGGCCTTAATGAACGATGAGTCACTTAGGGCCAGATTAGGAAGCAATGCAAAGGAAAGCATCAGGAAATACTCCAGTGAAACAATTTGTAAGGCTTTTTATAAATTCGTTTTACAGAACGATAAAGATAAATCATAAATTATAATATTGATAATCAAAAAGAAAGCACATGAAAATACTCATCATCGGTTCAATGGGCTTTATTGGTCAACATCTTTTCAGATACTTTTCTGAAAAAGGTAATGAGGTTTGGGGTGCTGATGTAGTTTATGATTATATCAATAAGGACCGCTTTTTTTTAATTGATGCTTCGATTTCTGATTATAATTCAGTTTTTCAATCTTCGGAATACAATCTTTGTGTCAACTGTTCTGGTGCAGCAAATGTTCCGGAGTCACTAAAGAATCCATTGCACGATTATTCCCTGAATACCATAAATGTATTCAGCATCCTGGAAGCTATCAGGAGATTTCAGCCAGGCTGTAAGTTTATTAATCTGTCCAGTGCTGCTGTATACGGAAATCCAAAACACCTGCCTGTTAAAGAGGATTCTATTCCAGACCCGCTTTCACCTTATGGGTTTCATAAACTTCAGGCTGAACAAATCTGTAAAGAGTTTTATGATTTTTATAATATCAATACATGCTCATTGCGAATCTTTTCAGTATATGGCCCTGGTCTGAAGAAGCAGTTATTCTGGGATCTTTACAGTAAAGCAAAAAGTGGAGTGCCCTTTTCTTTATTTGGAACAGGCGATGAATCAAGAGATTATATATATATCCTTGATCTTGTGAGAGTAATTGAAATGATTGCGCAGCATTCAGCCTTTAATGCTGATATTATAAATGTTGCCAATGGTGTAGAGATATTAATTAAGGATGTTGTCTCAATCTTTTTCGGGTTATTTGACCATGAGATCAGATATTCATTCTCCGGTGAGACAAGAGAAGGAGATCCTGTAAACTGGATGGCAGATATCACCAAACTTGTATCATATGGTTATCAGCCTGCTTTCACAATAGAAAGAGGCCTGGAGAATTACTACAAGTGGGTTATTAATGAATGATTTGAAGCAAGCAAAGAAACTAATAACATGAAGCGAGCACTCATTACAGGCATAACAGGACAGGATGGTGCATACCTGGCTAAATTCCTGCTTGATAAAGGATATGAGGTTTTTGGAACATACAGAAGACTTTCAACCCCAAACTTCTGGCGATTACAGTACCTTGGTATATTTGAACAGATTGAGTTATTGCCGGTTGACCTGATTGATAGTTTTTCTATTATAGAATCATTAAAACTGGCTAAACCTGATGAAATATACAATCTTGCAGCAATGAGTTTTGTGGGAGCTTCTTTTGAACAACCCATTGCATCAGCGGAGATTACAGGTATTGGTGTCGTAAAATTTCTTGAAGCGATCAGGAACATTGCGCCGGACGTGAAGTTTTATCAGGCATCTACTAGTGAAATGTTCGGAGATAATTCTTTTTCGCAACAATCAGAAAAAACCCCATTTGAACCATCCAGCCCATATGCTGCCGCAAAGTTATATGCTCACAACATGGTAAAAATTTACAGGAAAGGTTATGGACTTTTTGCCTGTAACGGTATTCTTTTCAATCACGAAAGTCCGTTGCGGGGCTTAGAGTTTGTGACAAGAAAAATAACCAATGGTGTAGCAAAGATAAGCCTTGGACTTGACGATAGCATTGAACTTGGCAATATTGATGCGAGACGAGATTGGGGTTATGCTCCTGAATACGTCGAAGCTATGTGGCTTATGATGCAACAAGAAGCGCCAGATGATTATGTTATTGCCACTAATGAAACACATGCGATACAAGAGTTTATAGAAACTGCATTTGATATTGTTGGTCTTGACTGGAAAAAACACATTAGAATTGATGAACGTTTTATGAGGCCTGTGGACGTGAATTATCTTAAAGGAGATTATAAGAAAAGCTTAACCAAATTAGGCTGGAGGCCTAAAACAAGATTTAAAGCCCTTGCCGAAATCATGGTTAATTCCGATCTGGAACGTTGGCGTAGGTGGGGCCGTGGCGAGCATTTCCCATGGGATGCCTGGAACTATCCAAATGAGAGGAAAATATTATCAAGAAAAGTTAAGCTTGACAGATAATGATGGACATTGCAGGTAAAAAAAGGCTCAGGCTTGGTATCTTATTTTACTTCAGCCCAAAGTGGATGGGGGGTATTGTCTATATTAAAAATCTTATCAGAATTCTTAATTTCCTTGATGATGATGATAAGCCTGAAATAGTTGTTTTTTACAGGGCAGAACTAAGAAAATATGCAGAACAGGTTGATTATCCATACATGAACCTCATTGAATGGGATTTCCCTTCTGTTTATAAAGCTTATATACGATCATGGATTTTACGGAAGAATGTTTTTATAGAAGACATTCTGAAGAATTATAATCTGGATGGAGTGTATCCGCTTCAAGATTACCCCTTAAGGACCATTACCGATACAAGAATCGTAAGCTGGTATGCTGATCTGCAGCATAAATACTATCCTGAGTTTTTTACCTGGTTGAAAATTTTTGAAAGAAACAGCAGGATCAGGTTTATGTTAAGGAACTCTCAGCACCTGGTTGTGTCGAGTCAATCTGTGGCAGATGATTTCAAGAAATTCTTCAGGTTGAGAGATAAAATGAAAGTACATGTCTTTCATTTTGTATCAGTAATAGAAGATATTGACAAACTTGATATTGAAGAAATCAGAAAGAAATATGGTCTTCCTGAAGACTATTACATGATCTCAAATCAATTTCACAAGCACAAAAATCACCGTGTCCTTCTACAGTCTATGGCTTTACTCAGACAGGAAGGTAAGGAAATACATATGGCTATGACTGGAAGATTACCTGATGCAACTCATTCATCTTATATGAGAGAATTGCATTCTATCATTGCTGATAACAATCTCAAACCGCATATCAGCATGTTGGGTGTCATCCCCCGGAATGAGCAGTTATTGCTGATGAAGTATTCACGAGCGGTAATACAACCGAGTTTTTTTGAAGGTTGGAGTACTGTAATTGAAGATGCTATTTCATTGCAGGTACCTGTAATAGCTTCAAATATAGCTGTTAATATCGAGCAATTAGGTTCTAAAGGTAATTACTTTAACCCTCATGATGCTGCAGAATTAGCTGAAATTATGTCTAAATTCCCAGACAGAAACCTCGAAATGATAATCTACGATGACTATAACGAAA
This sequence comes from Bacteroidota bacterium, assembly GCA_019135895.1. Taxonomy (GTDB): domain Bacteria; phylum Bacteroidota; class Bacteroidia; order Bacteroidales; family WCHB1-69; genus JAGVVH01. The sequence goes on from JAGVVH010000204.1 coordinate 17,301, forward strand.
GGATAAAAAAGGCAGCTGAAATATTCATTAGTATTATTAGCAACTAAATGAAAAGTACTATACAAAAGCCTGCAATGGATTTTAAACAAATAGTAATTATAAACCAGGACTCCGGATATTTGATGATTGATATTGCTAATGCAATTGCAGGGGAAAAGTTTAATGTGTCATTAATTACCGGACGCTTGGTACAAAGAGATAAACCATTGTCTGAATCAGTAAATGTCAATCGTGTGATAAAATATAACCGAGACAATAAGGTTTTGCGCCTTTATAGTTGGGTCATGGCATTTTTTCAGATATTATTTTTAATAAAATTTAAGTACAGTAGGTCTTACCTTTTTATTGTAACAAATCCACCGATCTCAACATTTTTACCCCTGTTTTGTAGAAATAGTTTTTCAGTAATGATCTTTGATGTCTATCCTGATGCATTAACTGAAATGGGATTCGCGAGAAGCAGATCTATATTTATTCGAATCTGGAAGCATATTAACAAAAGAGTATATTTCCGCGCTGATAATATTTTTACTCTGAGTGAAAATATGTCTTTGAGACTTCAGGAGTATACTAACAGAGAGAGAATAACTGTTATTCCTGTATGGAGCAATAAGATGTTTTTTGAACCTATTGTAAAAAGCTTAAATCCATTTGTATTTGAACATGGTCTAAAAGATAAATTTGTAATATTATATTCTGGAAATTTAGGTGCTACTCATAATATAGAAATAATACCCGATTTAGCTTCAGCTATTAAAGACCCAAGGGTTATGTTTCTCATAATTGGTGATGGAGATAAACGCAAATGGTTGCAAGATATAATTATCAAGAAAGGTTTGACTAATTGTCTTATTCTGCCACTTCAACCTGTTGAGAAAATGCGGTTTTCATTTGCTTCAGCTGATTTATCCATTGTGAGTCTCAGCAATTCAGCCACCAATCTAAGTGTGCCGAGTAAAACTTTTAATTACATGTCTGCAGGGTTGCCTTTGCTTTGTATTGCAAGCCATGATTCAGAACTATTTCATTTGGTCAGTAAATATAAGAATGGCATGTGTTTTGAACCAGACGAAATGGAAGAGATGGTCTCTTTTATTGAGGATTTATTGGATAACGAGGGAATTAGGGAGCGGTATAGGGCAAATTCATTAAAAGCATCTCTCGATTTTACAGAAGACAATGCGGAAATAATAGCCCAAGCAGTTAAAAAATCAATCCATCTATCTTAATGAGACGTCTTTATAGAGATTACTTTAAAAGAATTCTGGATTTCCTTGCCGCATTGATTGGGTTGATTGTACTGCTTCCAGTCTGTATTATAATTCTACCTGTTGTTTCTATATCAAATGGTGGGCCGGTTTTTTTTTGTCAGATAAGACCAGGACTTAACAATCATCTCTTTAAACTGATTAAACTTAAAACTATGACGGATAAACGGGATGAATCTGGCAAGCTTCTGCCTGATAATTCAAGATTGACCAATTTAGGACGTTTGTTAAGATCCCTCTCTGTTGATGAATTCCCACAGTTGATAAATATCCTTAAAGGAGATATGAGCCTGGTAGGGCCTCGTCCACTATTGACTGAATATTTGCCTCTCTACAGCGAGTTTCAAAAACGTCGGCATGAGATCCGTCCTGGAATTACAGGTTGGGCTCAGGTGAATGGACGGAATGAACTATCCTGGCAAAAGAAATTTGAGTTAGACATTTGGTATGTTGATAATCTCTCATTTATTCTTGATTTAAAAATATTGTTGATGACTGTATCAAGGGTTATTCGAAGGCAGGGGATTAATTCAGGGGATATAGTAACGATGGAAAAGTTTACTGGGAACGATTAATTGATAGTTAACAAGTAATTTGTGATAGAATAACATCTGTAATTCATTAAAACATAAAAGAAATGGAAGAAAAACTAATTATGAGTCTTGCCGAAGCTCTTGAAATGCCCATAAAGGAAATAAAACCAGAAGATTATTTTCGTGACTATGAGGCTTATAGTTCTCTTACTGAACTGTCAGTTCTGGCAATGCTTGACTCCGAATTTGGAATTGAAGTTGAAATGAAAGATTTTAATAATTTTAAAACTGTCAGAGACCTTATCAACCTTGTCTCATCAAAATAGATATGAGTATATTAACATTCAGCAATGTTGGTATATCAGGTATAACTGCTGCTGTACCACTTAATGTTATTAATAATTACGAATATGACCTATACTTCAAAAAAGAAGACATAAGGGAGATTATAGATAAGATTGGGGTTAAGGAGCGAAGATTTGTCGATGAAAATACTTGTTCTTCTGACCTTTGTTTTGCAGCTGCTGAAAAACTACTCAATGAAATGTGTATAAACAGAGATGAGATTGACTTGCTTATTTTCATATCCCAGACACCTGATTTTCGCATGCCGGCAACGTCAGTGTTGTTGCAGGAAAGGCTAAAGCTGTCAAGTTCGACAATAACCTTGGATATTAATCTGGGATGTTCTGCTTTCCTGTATGGCCTTACTGTTGCATACTCTTTGGTTACTGCCGGAGGAATCAGAAAAGCACTTATTTTGGACGGTGAGACGCGGTCAAAAGTCTATTCTCCAAAAGACCGAAAAACAGGTTTTCTATTCGGTGATGGCGGTGTGGCTGCATTGATAGAAAAGGGAGAGAATTTTAGGGGAAGCTGGTTCTCACTTAATTCAGATGGTTCACGTGCGTCTTTAATAAAAATACCTGCTGGCGGATACCGTAAAATGAGTTCATGTGAGACTGTTAAGGAAAAGGTTGTTGATGAGTTTGGAAATATACGCTCTGACGAACAGGGTTATATGAATGGAGCCGATGTATTTAACTTTGTAATAAGAGAGGTTCCCAAAGACTTCAACAAACTGCTAGAGTATTCAGGTACTAATGTTAATCTGATAGATTATTTTATATTTCATCAAGCGAACAAGTACATTAATAGTTTCTTGGCAAAGAAATTGAAATTACCTGAAGATAAGGTACCTTCCACAATTGAGAAATTTGGAAATACTTCATCTGTATCCATTCCTCTTACTATCGTTTCAGAGTTGGCTAATAAACTATCTCTCCATCAAAGATTGCTTTTAAGTGGTTTTGGGGTAGGCTTGACATGGGGTACTGCGATAATAGAAGTTGATGGATGTTATGTGGGGGAGATTGTTGAAGTCTAGTGCTTTTGCACTATCATATACTATGTATAGGAAATACCTGAGTTCAGAAAAAGTAAATATAAAACATGCAAAAGCATGAGTGCAGCATTACCATTCACTTTAAAGGGAAAGACCCTGATTGTCACGGGTGCATCATCTGGAATTGGCCGGCAATGTGCAATTTCGTGCGCATTAATGGGTGCATCTTTAGTTGTTTTTGGACGTGACGTGGGAAGATTAAATGATACTCTGCAATCAATGGATGATCCGGATAAACATATGTCATACGCTATTGATTTGCTTGAATATGATTTGGTTGGAGATGCTGTGCGTGATGTAGTCAGGCAAAAGGGACGTATCGATGGACTGATTAATTGTGCAGGTATTTCAACTACTCTACCATTGAATTCAATATCAACGCAGAGAATGGAGCATTTTCTACGAACAAATGTGATTGCATCAATGAATATTACAAGGCATGCGGTTAAAACAGGACATTTCTCACTGACTGGAGGAAGCGTAATTTTCATCAGTTCTGTAATGGGAGTTGCTGGAGAAAATGGAAAAACTCTCTATTCGCTGACCAAAGGAGCACTTGTGGCTGCTGTAAAGTCAATGGCTATAGAGCTTGCTCCAAGGAAAATACGTGTAAATACGATATCCCCTGGCGTTGTCGAATCACCTATGTCCAAAAGTGCTGTCTATAGCAGAGATGTGGCATCCCTGAACAAGATACAATCACTACATCCATTGGGGTTGGGGAAAGTTGACGATGTGGCTAATGCGTGTATTTTCCTTCTTTCGGATGCTTCTGCGTGGATTACTGGCATCAACCTTATTGTAGATGGGGGCTATTTGGCAAAATAATGTTTTATAAAGATAGAAATGACGAATGTAATAATTATAGGGGCTGGCGGTCATGCTGCTGAGATTGACGAATATATAATATTCAATGAGAAAGTCACACGTAAAAAGGAAATCAATATAATTGGCTTTCTTGATGATAATCCTGCTAATTATGCTCGTTACAAGTTTTCAGCACCGTACATTGGTGGAGCTTCTGACCATAAGGTTTTAAAGGATCATGCGTATATAATTGGTATTGCTAACTTGGAACCCAGACACTTTTTTGTTGAAAAGTATAAATCAGAAGGGGCTGTTTTTGTTTCATTTGTTCACATTGGAGCTTATATGTCTATGTCATCTTTAGTTGGCGAAGGGTGCGTTATAGGCCCTAATGCAAATATCGGCCCTAATGTGACAATAGGTGCTTTTACTCTTATTAATTCTCGTTGTAGCATCGGACATGACACAATGATTGGAAATTTCAATTCAATAAGCCCCAATGTGTGTTTTTCAGGATTTTCACAGGTTGGTGACGATAATATTTTTGGCATCAATAGCGCAACACTTCCTTCAGTTAAAGTTGGAAACCGCAATAAAATTGCTGCTGGTATGATTCTCGATCGGGATGTCGGAAATGATACCGTAGTTTTTCACAGGTTTAGGGAAAGAGTTTTTGCAGTGCCGAAGCTGAGAGAATAATTATGCAAAAATCGAAGTATTGGAATTATATTCAACATCTGCTATAAAGGTCATCATATGCTATTCGTCTAAAGGGCGAGTAAAGAGATGTCCTTTCTGTCAGGCCGGGTCTTACCAGTCCGGCATCAATTAAACAGGTAATACAACGCCGGTAAAAGAGAGCACATATCCTAGCCCAATCATACTTTCGGTTTCATGATGAGGCTGTTTTTGTTTATGACTCTTACTTTTTTGTGAATTTTCTACTATCGATTATTTTGTTATCTGAAGATACAGCAAGAATATATGTCCCTGGAAGTAATTCATTTAAGTTGAATTCTGTGATAACCTTTTGCCCGTTGCTTTTTTCGTTGTGTAAAGCTTGTCCTGATAAACTATAAACAGTAAAGAGTCTTTCAGAATCAATTTCTTTTGCCATTTCGACCTTAAAATGGCCATCATTTGGGTTTGGATAGAGATTTAACATTGTTAAGCCTGGATTCTTTTCCTCATAGACAGTAAAATCTACTTCAGATGATTGTGAAACTGCTCCAAGGTTATCTGTAGCTATCACAGTTACAAAGAATTGTCCCGTGTCAGCATTTTGCCAGTCAAATGTCCAGGGAGCTTCGGTTAATACAGCTACAACTTTATCTCCAATCATGAATTCAATTTTGCTTATTGTTCCATCAGGATCAGAGGCTTCTGCTTCCAGAATTATAGTCTCATTTTTCTTGAATATTTTCCCTTTATCCGGACTTTTAATTCTTACAATGGGTGATTGATTATTTCTGGAAGCAGATTTATTAACAACAATGGTGACCGGACTGGATACTGTCCTGGCATTATTATTGTCAGTGGCAACCGCAGTAATCAGATAGTTGCCTTCTGGCACATTTTTCCATTTGAATAAGTAAGGTGCATTTGTTACCTCGCCCAGCCTGACCTGACCATTGTAGAATTCAACCTTTGTAATAATTCCGTCAGAATCCGTGGCATTTGCCTCTATTGTTATTGTTGCAGGGGCAATGTAACCCGTGTTTTTGGTAGGTGATGAAATGCTTACGAATGGTGGTTGATTTGGTATTTCTGCAACATTATTAGTCACATTCCTTGCAGTCATTGTCTGTGCTTGTCCGCCCTGTGGTGTTTGTAGTGGGTTTGTAGAGGGTTTGTTATAAGCTACTGTAACCTCATCTCCGTAAGCTACTGGACTTGCGAGTGTTAGTGTTACCTTGTTTCCTGCGGCTGTCACGGTGTTGACAGTTCTTGTCTGGCCTTTGACCTTTACTATGAAAGCGGAACTGGCAGGCACTATTGAAGCGAGGCTCAGGCTATATGTCATCTCCAGCTTGCCTGGAGTGAATTATTGCGCCGTTGAATACTGGGATTGCTGCTGCAACAATGTTAGTCACATTCCTTGCAGTCATTGTCTGCGCTTGTCCGCCCTGTGGTGTTTGTAGTGGGTTTGTAGAGGGTTTGTTATAAGCTACTGTAACCGCATCTCCGTAAGCTACCGGACTTGCGAGTGTTAGTGTTACCTTGTTTCCTGTGACTGTCACGGTGTTGACAGTTCTTGTCTGGCCTTTGACCTTTACTATGAAAGCGGAACTGGCAGGCACTATTGAAGCGAGGCTCAGGCTATATGTCATCTCCAGCTTGCCTGGAGTTAGTCACATTCCTTGCAGTCATTGTCTGCGCCTGTCCGCCCTGTGGTGTTTGTAGTGGGTTTGTTGCGGGTTTGTTATAAGCTACCGTAACCTCATCTCCGTAGGCTACCGGACTTGCGAGTGTTAGTGTTACCTTGTTTCCTGCGACTGTCACGGTGTTTACCGTTCTTGTCTGGCCTTTGACCTTTACTATGAAAGCGGAACTGGCAGGCACTATTGAAGCGAGGCTCAGGCTATATGTCATCTCCAGCTTGCCTGGAGTTGCATTTTGAATTATTCATATTCAGCATATCCTAAATCCGGGGCAGAACCTGAATAAGGCAATCCAACATCAATCCCGGCATCAATCAGGTCACTGCCGGCAGCAAGTTTAAGGAAGGTAATATCCGGTAAAGACCCGTCCGGCTTCCTTGGCCGCATTAGTTGAGATGCATCGAGACTGATAAAATCAGCATCGGTTACGTTATAATCAGTATTTACCTCCCATCCTCCCCAATCATTAACTAATTGATTGCCTACCCAAGTATTATGGCTTTCGGCATATACAGATGGCATATAAATACCTACCTGTGAGTAATATTCATGAGAACCTATATAAGCAATGTTATTACGCATTTCAATACCTCTTGATTCAGCATTAATGCGCATATCAGAAAAGCACATCCAAGTATCGTAAGAAGTATTATTAAAATATTTAGCATTATTATCTAGACCTGGTTCTAAATTATTATAAAAACCCACCCCCGGACAATGTGCGGCAATACAATTAGTCACTTCAACAAAACAATATTCTGGTGGATAATGACCATACTGTTCACCATAAACGGCCGATGTTTTAAAACCATTTCCTTCAATATTGCCACTACAAAGAGACGCATATTTATTTGTTGGCATTGCCCAACAGTTTCTAAATATTCTTTTACCATTACCACTTGGATCGTAACCATCATCGTTCCAAGCACGACAACCCTCAAAAATTAACACGTTGCCAAAATGATTCATGCATTTCCAACCATCTCCCGCAGAACAATTTATTGAATCACGTATGTCATATGCATCACAATTAATGAAATATGTAGTGTCAGAATCCCACCTTGCATATTGAGGATTATCTGGATTAGCATTTTCAGCATCCCATGTATTCCATGCTCCAGAATAAAGATAAAAACCCCTTGCAGAAATATTATATGCCGTACAATTTTCAAATTTTAAATTGGCAGTAAATGTTGCGCCAAAACCCTGTGGCCTTCTGCCCACAACGTCATTTTGATAAGCGTTCCTAACAGTAATTCCTTTTATATGCCAATACTCAACAGCATTAAGTCCAAAAACCGAGTAGCTTGTCTGAGTAGTATTAATAACATTATGGGCATCAAGAATAGGGTGGTTGCCTGCCTCATAGTCGGGAGGATAAGCCCAAAAACAAATAGGATTCTCTTTAGTTCCTGTGCGCCCCTTGGCTGTAGGATATGCTTCAGGATCAATATCAACTTTTACATCTGTACCTGTTAGATAGTATATACCGCCCCTTACAAAAATTGTATCACCAGGGTAAGCTGCGTTTATACCTTTTTGCCAGGTAGCAAATGGAGTAGCCAGGGATGTCCCGTTATTCGTGTCTTTCCCATTAGTTGCCACATAATACGTCTTACCGGATACTATTGAACAAGCAGCAAGTAAGACTAGCATTAAATGCTTTCTCATAGGCCAAAGCAATTTGACGAATGTGTTGAATGTTTTGACAAACGTAACTATTTTTACGATTAAAACAATCTTTTGTTGCATTTTCTATTGTAAATTTCTCCCCCCTTTTTTCAACATAACGAATTAACTTTGGGTTTGGTGAATTAGTCATTCAGCTTTTACAAGTATTAATTCATTTTGGTACTGGTTAAAAATATCTGGTATCGAAAAAAGTGATGATAATGCCTTTTTTAAAAACGAGAACAAGAATTCTTTGCTGAACCTTACCAGGTTCATCACAAAGAATATAGCCGCGATCCAACTTTCGGAAGTTCTTGATGTTCTTGCTCTTACTTTATTAGGATTATAGCCATTTTTCCCTTGTCAAAATTTGCCCTCAACTTGGTTCCTTATTCCCTGTTCTATTTTCTGTCTTCTTATGTTGCAGGGAGTTTGACTTTTAGCAGAGGGCCTTCCAAGCGGCTTGCCAGATATGTTCTTCATTTTAATAATGAGACGCTAAGGCTTTATTGCCGATTCTTTTTATTGTCTGATTTATTACGGGTAAAAGCAATCTGTTCTGTTCCTAATTCAGGCTATTCAACTGTTTTTACATCCAATTCAAGATTTACACAGAAAGATCTTAACTTTTATTGCCAAAGCTCATTTTCTTAAGCCGTGTAAATTGACTGTAATACAAAAACAGATCTGCCCTGTTCTGGAATAAGAGTTCAATTAATCTGTAATATACACAATTGAAGCTGTAGTTTTTGAAGGTTTCTCATACTCCATCTTACTGATACATAATTTGGAAAAACTCTCTGGAAACATATTTTTTAAAATGCAGTGCATCATAAAAATTGGATTTCTCTTCTGTGAAAGTATTGATTCCAGAAAAATCAAAGACATTGGTAGACCCAAAGATTGCTTCAAGTATTTCTTTATCACTACGGTTAAATGCAATCTGATCGTAAGACGGGCAAATGAGAATTTTAAAACTCGTTGAATCAGCAAGAAAAATGCTTTTAATTTCGTTTAGCATTGAAACCTCATTAACATCAATGACTGAATCTGCTTCAACGTACAGTCCATTTCTCTGTGGAAATCTATCTTTTCGCTTGCTGTAATAAGCAACAGAATCGGTCTTTAACTCCTCAAGTATACCTGTATTGAAGTATTCGTTAGTTATTGTGTCGTAATGATATGGTTGACTCTCCAGAATTTTATTCATATAGGGATAAAACTTGTTACTCATGCTGTAATGAGTCCAGGCGATTAAAAACCTTATATCCATAAAGTTCAGAAAATACATGTAGTGAAACTTCAACTTTGAAGAAGGATATATTTCATAGTGTTTCATAAAGATAGGATTGTCATTAACAAATGTTGAAAAAATACTTTGATCGATGGTTATTAAGGCATTATTAATCTTGCATCCAAATGAATTAAGAAACTGTATTTTTGACCATACCCCAACAATGTTTTCGCCTGAAGCATCAAATGAGTATATTAATCCTTTTGGCTCAATGAATTCACACCATATACTTGGCGGGGTATACAGCGCTGTAGAGGAACCAAAAATAAATGAATCATAATTATACTTTTTTGAGTTTTTAAAATACATCTCGCTAGAGATAAAATCCCTGTTCTTATGAATAAAATAATTTGAATTAAAATCATCATAGTTATGGATTATCATAAATGGGTCTTTCATCACATAAATAATTACTATAATGAAAAAAGGCATCCCAAATAAAAGCAGAGATTTCATTAGTCTAGATAGATTTTTCATTGCAGAGTGATTTAAAACATTTCATAAATAAAAGAAGTGTTACCACTGAGTTGCGAGATAATCATAAATACTGTTAAGTAATAGACAATGATCCTGAGTAACCTTTTTCTATTCCATAGATTCGTAATTACAGTGATTATCTTTTTATTAGAATTCTGCAGATATTCGTAAAGCAAAAATACAATTGCGAAGCTTAACCCAAAAATTAAAGGCGTAATTACTGTTTGGTCACGCAGCTGGAATGATAAATTATTCATGCTTGATAAAGCTTTTAATGAAACACTCAGGTCACCAGCAAAAAAGAATATAAGTGAAAAACCATAAAACAAGTAGGTGAAAAGACGTCCAAGAATCACTTTCTGCTTAGGTAAGTATTTTGAAAAAAAATGAGTACGTGCCTTTTTTGTTTTGAATTCATAAAATATTGCGAGTGCCTGAATTAATCCGAGGATCATAAAATTCCAACCGGCTCCATGCCAGATGCCAAACAGAACCCATGTGATGAAAACAGCAATAGTTGTTGAATGTGCTTTAATTCTTCGTAATTTAAAGCTTATCTGCATAAAAACATAATCGTTAAACCATGAAGAGAGAGACATATGAAATCTTTTCCAGAAGTTTGTCATGTTTTCTGCAATAAATGGCTTATTAAAATTAGGCACCAATTTTATTCCAAATGTTCTGGATAATCCTATAGCGATATCAGTATATCCTGAAAAATCAAAATAAAGATAAAGAGGCTGAACTAAGAGAACGAGTAACATATCCACCCCCCCAAAAGAATCTACTGATTGATAAAAACTATTTACAGCTGGCCCCAAATGATTGGCAATAATTACCTTTTTAAAAAAACCCAACAATGCAATTCTAAGACCGATGATGACATCTTCTTTGTTAAAACCGGACAGATTATCCATCTGAGGGAGAAAGTGATTTGATCTTTCGATCGGACCTGAGATAAATTTTGGGAAAAATACAAAATACAGAAAAAGCCTAAAAATGCTTTGTTCAGGTTTCTCCCACCCCATCTTGATATTAATCAAATAGCCTATTGCTTGAAGGGTAAAATAGGATATTCCAATGGGTACAATTATCCTAGATAGAATTGAAAAATCCAGATCAAGTCCAAGTAATTCAAATATAGGTGAAATAGTGAAGTTGTAGTATTTTAATACAATGATTTGTAAAATATTGAATAATAAACCACACGCGAACAAGGCTTTTTTGTAATGTGTTGAAGCAAGCTTAATACCTATATAGTAGTTTATAATAGAGAACCCCAAAACATAAATAAGGAGTGAAACACTAAATGTTGAAATAAAAGCAAAACTGAGGAGGACTAAAAAGGGAATTCTATATTTCGGTTTTAAGAAATAATACAGAAAAACTGAAATAATAGTAAATAGAGGGAAATAGATCGAAATTACATCCATACGAGTTCAATAAGTGTTCATTATAATCAGTGATTAACTAGTGCATTATCTTTATCATAGTCAACAACTGAAATGATTTATTGATTATAATTTATAACGGTTTTTTAATCGGAATATTTTAGCCCCTTTGTGGCTCTTTGTTCGTATTCTTGTGATTTAGGACATTAAATCCCGCTGATTTTACTTCACGAATATAATTGCTCATGAGAGACATTCGTTAATTGACAAAATTATCCTGTGGGACAACACGGGCTATTTAACCAACTGATTATTCGCTGACTGATTTTCTCAGAAAAGAGCCTATGTGATGGTCTAGAAAAACTGGACAGGAATTTACTAACTTTAAAATTTCTGTCACATGAAAAAGTCAAGAAGAACATTTACAGCTGATTTCAAAGCCAGAGTTGCCATAGAGG
>JAGVVH010000437.1 GCA_019135895.1 Bacteroidota bacterium
TTTACGTTAATTGCAGCTGTGTTTTGACCCGTACTCCACAAATAGCTTGCTCCACCTGCAGCAGTGAGAGTAGTGGATTCATTTTGACAGATGACAGAATCTCCACTAATGGATGGTTCGGGCAGAGTATTGACAGAAAGCTGGAGTGTAACGATCGAGTCACATCCATATTGAGAAGTCAATGATTGAACATATGTGCCGGAATTTGAGTAGTTTACTCCACCAAACAAATAGTGTTCTCCTAAACATATTGACTGAATGAGTGTCTCGTTATAATTCGGGTGGACAGCAAGTATCAATTTATGAACTGTATCATTGATGAATGCTTCATATAAACCGCTGCTTTGGTATTGAGTATTGTAAAATTCATAATATTCACCTTGACAGATTTCAACATAGTTCATCGTTATGGGTGCAGGTAGTGTAGTAAATTGTATTTCTTGACCATAATATTTTTCGTTGTTCATAACAAAATAAGGTCGAACAAAATAACTTGCATTAGGACTAAGTCCAGTAACCATATAAGAAAATTGTTTATCATTTCCTTGAAAAGGAATGTCAGTATAGAAATTTAAATCAGATCTTTTGTATTCAAATCCATAATTATTAGGGGAAAATCGTGGATTAATTTCGGCAATGAATGTTACAGAAGAGGGTGTATGCAAAGCAATAGAATCCATCATTATATTTGATTGCGAGAAGACAGTTGGAAAGGGATATCCATTATTCCATAAAGGATTTGAATCCTGAGACCAATTAGAAGCTCCTAAAGCTGTTGTAAAAGGAGTAGCTTTCATCATATTTTGAGTCATACTTGTGGCATAATTAGAATTATTGCAAGAGGTATTTAAGTAATAACAGTTTAATATGGATAGGTAATTCGTTCCTGCAACTCCAGTAACAGGGATTGATACAAGCCCGGAATTATAACAACTGTTGATATTTACATACCCCCAAAAGGTATTATATGTATAGCTAAAATACTGATAATTGAAACAATAGCCAACAATTCCGGAGCCGCCAATATTTCCTTGATTAAAACAATTAGATATATCAGTATTTCCTTTTGCATAACCTATTATTCCACCCTTTGTTGCTGATGAAGAAATATTTGCTTTATTAAAACAGTTACTGATAGTGGCAAATGATCGATAAGGAGAACCAGAATAGTCTGTACTCCAAAAAAGACCATATGTTCTTCCAATAATACCACCTGCATAAGTTCCAGTTGTGATTGTTCCATTACCAATTCCAAGATTTCGGATAGTCCCAAATTGCATATAGCCGAACAAGCCGGCATCAGTTAATGAAGGATCATCTACTTTTAAATTATAAATGGTATGTCCATTACCATCAAAATTTCCATTAAACGGAAATGCTTCAGTTCCAATGGGTGTCCAAGAGAGGTTATTTAAATCAATATCTTTCGTTAGTATGAAAAAACAATTTTGATATTGTCCCACATTTGTCCAGGAGGCTAAATAAGATAGTTGTTGTGCATTCTCAATTAGATATGGATTGGTTTCAGTTCCATCACCTCTAGAAAAACTAAGAGAAAGACCATTCCATACACTAACGTATTTACTCTCACAGCTAATAGCTATTGTAGAAAACGATACAACATCTCCATAGATAAATGTCCCGTTAATATTCATAAAAGCCCTGTATTGATAAGAAGTGTTAGGGAATAGATTAACAAGAGTATAACTATAGGTAGGTCCTGTACTCGTTACAGTAACAGAGGAATAAGTTGTTTCGTTATTTTTTTTATATTCGAATCCTCTGGATATCATCCCAATAAAACTTTCAGCTATACCACAGAGTGTGACTGATGTTGTCTGTATTCCAGTGGGTTGTAACGTTTGAATAGTAATATTCTGTGCGTGAGATAAAAACGGAGTAAATAGACCTCCAATTAATATACAAAGCAATAATCCATAAAATTTTTTCATAATTATATATTTTAGTTTCAATATTTGTTTTTCTTTTCCAGATAAGAGTTTGAGTTATGTCTCATTATCTTAATTATCATACCACACAGTATGATTTTTCCCAAATAACATTTTTACAATTTGAATAACTCCATGCAAAAATAAATAAATTATCCCAAATTGTCCAATAGAAATGTTTGATGTAGTTATTATTTTTTTCAGACAGAATATTCTAATGGACACCATTAAAAACACTAAGATACAGAAGACTTATTATCAAACTG
>JAGVVH010000546.1 GCA_019135895.1 Bacteroidota bacterium
AAAACGGATTACAAGACTCTCAATTTTTTCTTTTGCTGTTTGCTTGTTTGTCATTTGTCTAGTGTGGAGGAGTAAAGTTATTAAAAAGGAGCGAGGGCATTTGGCTCTTTTGCTTTTGCAAGTGGGTTGGGTCTAGCATTGTGCAAAAGCAAATGTGCCAAATATGGGGTGGGTCTTTCTGAATGGTTTAAAATGCATTTACTCAGCATTGGCTATAACGTTCGGCGGTATGTGCAGTTGGCGCAGAGTCGCGGTGGCGCGTGTTTTTGCACTCGTGGTGCGATGCAGGATTTAGCTGGTATTACATTATTCTCGCGTTGGCAAAAACCGTGACACCAAGAGGGAGTCCCCGGCGGCAGCCGGGGCGGGCCGCACCGCCAACCACTAAGCAGTCCTCTTTAGCCAGAAAGTTCTCGCGGTGCGGAAAGCCAATTGCATATACCGACCTGTTAGCACCAGTTATTTAATGACTTTTTTAGTCTTTCAAAGTCCTTACTGTCTTTGGGCTCGATTAATAATTCACGTTTAAAGAATCCGATGCCAGATGATTGTGATTTTAAAGTCAGTAAGATTGCTTTCCAATTACAGATCTTCATTTCATATTGAACGTCTTTTTTATTGGAATTAATATCAAGAGGTAACGTTGAATTGTAAGTAAGAAATGAAGGCATTTTATCAGTTAGAACTATAAATCGTGAATTATTGACTAACAATCTACCCTTATGAGGAATTCCTGAGATTACTTTAAAATGTGAATAACTACTTGTTTGTATTTGAACGTTTTCAAAGACTTCAAAATCATTTAAGTCTATTCCAGCAAGAATTTTTTGTGTCGATTTCCATTTCTCTTTCTGCAGTACTTTAAGAATGATGTAGACCAGGATTACCGGACTAGCAAAAAACATAAATATTAAAAGGGATTCCATTCTTTTCTGAATTATCTACACGAGTTACTGTATAATTGGTGCTAACGTTCGGCGGTATGTGGCGTTGGCGCAGAGTCGCGGTGGCGCGTGTTTTTGCACTCGTGGTGCGATGCAGGGTTAGGCGGTTATTACTTTATTCTCGCGTTGGTAAAAACCGTGACACCAGGAGGGAGTCCCCGGCGGGAGCCGGGGCGGGCCGCACCGCCGACCACTCAGCGGTCCTCTTTAGCCAGAAAGTTCTCGCGGTGCGGAAAAGCCAATGACATATACCGACCTGTTAGCGAAAGTTATTAATTATTTCCATTTTGAAAATACAACATTTCCCTTGTCGTCACATGTATGAAATGAAGTATCTCTAACATTTGTGGTGAGATCAATGTTAATAATTTTATCTAAGTAACCCAGGCTATCATAAGTTTCGGATATTAGATGATTCCCTTTGTCAATAAACAGATCATTCTTTATTCTCTTTTTGCCTAGATATTCGATATTTTCCCAACTAATTGTATCCCCAATTTTATCTACTGTAAACCTTTTTATCAAATTACCTTGATCATTGTATTTGTAGATTATTGAATCCTTAAAATCTGGATTTCCATTAGAAATTGAATAATTAACCTTTGTAATAATCAACGAATCAGAATATCTCTCTTTTGATATTTCATAGGTTGTATCAAATGGGATTGTACTATTATCTTCAGTTAAGGGATCTTTTTGCAACTGCATTGTTTTAATTACTGTAAATCCATCTTCCTTAAAATGATCTTTTTTGATAATAAGAACTGTGTCCAGTCTATGCTTAATCTTAATTTCCAAGATTAACTGATTATGAATATCATAGAAGTATATTGTCTTCGTAGTATCCTTGAACGTTTCATTAATTCTTAATTTCTCTTTTAAGTTTTTTTTGTTATCATAGAAATAGCTAGTTGTTGCAACTATTGTATCAAGGTAAATTCCTCTTGAATAGGGGCTATATACTTTGTCCTCAATTATTAAATTGGCAGAGTTATATTTTGTATACATTAAAGTTTCATAATCAACGCTTTCATCATAAAGAGCTTTCTGATCATTACTGTTTTTGTTTGTCTTATTTGTTGTCTGACAGGATAGAAAAATTAATACTAAAATAAAAAGAAGTATATATCTCATTATATTCTGTGTTATAATTTTCGCTAACGTTCGGCGGTATGTGCAGTTGGCGCAGAGTCGCGGTGGCGCGTGTTTTTGCACTCGTGATGCGATGCAGGGTTAAGCGGTTATTACTTTATTCTCGCGTTGGCAAAAATATTCTCGCGTTGGCAAAAACCGTGACACCAGGAGCGAGTCCCCGGCGGAAGCCGGGGCGGGCCGCACCGCCGGCCACTTAACGGTCCTCTTTAGCCAGAAGGTTCTCGCGGTGCGGAAAGCCAATTGCATATACCGACCTGTTATGCTTAGGCCTTTTTGCTTAGTCAATGGTTATAGTTTAATCTCAAAAACGATTTGATTACGTATGCTGCTTATTATCTGATATTTTACTGGCATTTATTAATCCGTATATCATGAAAGCAATTCCAACAAGGATATATGGTAAGCTTAATATTTGGCCCATGTTTATGGTGAAATTATCTTCAAAGTCTACTTGATTTTCTTTAATAAACTCAATAAGGAATCTCGCCACGAAAACCAACGTAAGAGTTAGTCCGAAGAAGAAACCGTTAAGTTGCTTTCTCCGCCATTTTTTATACAGGAAAAGCATAATTAAAAATATTAAGAAATAGGCTATAGCTTCATAAAGTTGTGCAGGATGTCTTGGTATGTAGTCAACTCTGGCAAAAACGAAAGCCCATGGCATTGTTGTAGGCAATCCGATAATTTCTGAGTTCATCAAATTGCCTAACCGGATAAAACAACCAGCTAAAGGTCCAACAATTGACACTAGATCAATTGTTTTGAGCATTGATTGTTTTGTTTTTATGTGGTAAATAATCAGGGCAATGAGCATTCCTATTGCGCCACCATGGCTAGCTAAGCCTTGATATCCGGTAAATTTGAATCCTCCACCTGGTTGTTGTTGGATTGGGAGTATCATTTCCAAGGGATGAGCCAGATAATAAGAAGGTTCATAGAATAGGCAATGTCCTAATCTTGCTCCGATTATTATTCCAATCATTCCGTATAATGAGAGCTTTTCTAGGTAACCTGGCGGGATGTTCTCCAATTTAAATATTTTGCTTAAAATGTAAATGGAAAGGATTAACCCGCCCACGAAGAGCAGGCCATAATACCTGATTGAGATACCGAAAATATTGATGATTTCAGGATTAACATTCCAGTATACATAGTTGTCAGCCATATAATAGTGATTATCTTAACTTTTGTGTTATGTTGTTTAGGGTATGCTCGTTATAGTAAAACAAATGGTGATTGGAAATATCTTATGTATTGTTTTAGACGATAGATAGATATTTAATTCAGTTTCTGTCTAGGCTTAAGCATAACGTTCGGCGGTATGTGCAGTTGGCGCAGAGTCGCGGTGGCGCGTGTTTTTGCACTCGTGGTGCGATGCAGGGATATGATGTTATTCGTTTATTCTCGCGTTGGCAAAAACCGTGACACCAGCAGGGGGACCCCGGCGGAAGCCGGGGCAGGCCGTACCGCTGACCACTTAGCATTCTTCTTTAGCCAGAAAATTCTCGCGGTACGGAGCGCCAATTGCATATACCGACCTGTTAGCAAACGTTTTTATTCTTTTTGTCTTTCCCAGTTATCTTTTTTGGACTTCCGTGTAGCAATGTATCCAATTGGGAGATCAGCAACTTCTAGAATTGATGGATCTTGGTCGAAAATTTCTTTAAGACTAACCAGCATTGCTATTCCTTCATTGTTCTCAGGTTGGTCATTACTTAGGAATTGCCAAGCTCCGTCCTGTAGGTCGTGTGAAACTAAAGT
>JAGVVH010000493.1 GCA_019135895.1 Bacteroidota bacterium
GACTTATTTGTGTCTTGTGCTTTCAACTGCAAGCATCCAAACGCCAAAATAACACTTGATAAGAAAATTATTTTCTTCATTTTTCAATCCCTTATTTGTGTCGGGCCAACTTTTAGTTTTTCCCGCTCTAATGGCTTCGCGAGTGTCTTGCCTTCGCTACTTGTAAATGCTGTCAGTATGCACTGTCGTTACACTTGCAGGTAACGTTTTCGCGGTAAAATTGTCGGCTGGGATGACGGCGGCAACGACGTCATCCCGCGACACCGCGTTACTAAAGTACGAAAAACTTGCCTATCAGCAAATCTGCCCAGCTGCAATTTACCGCGTGTTAGGCAAAGTTGTTTTTTATTTATTCAATTTAATCTGAAATTCTCTTTGCGCAAATTTATCAAAACTAATCATATCTATATTCTTCTTGCTATCTGGTAAAAGCAGCTTCTTATCAGTTATGTAATCAAGTTTAGATTCTGATGGGAATCGACACAATAAAAATTCCTTTCGATTCTTTTTCCAATCAATTAATAACTGACCAGAAAGTTGAGTTACCATATATGGCAAAAAGTAATAATAATCTACTCTGTTTTTACCGAATACTTTTTTTATCAAATTATCTGTTACAGGTATATTGATTGAGCCAATTAATTTCAAATCAATAACCCCATCCTCATATTTGAAATATACTCTTTGAATTGGGTATTCATCAGAATCTTGGTTTAATGAAGTAATATACAATATGCCAAATCCATTTAACTTTTCATATTCGACTAAATCACTTGCAAAAGCAAAATCAAACTGAGCTAGACGAGGTATGGGCGCATATTTCTGGTATTCAATGGCTGATTCTTTAATTCTATCTGTCATTGAATTTGTTGAAGTCGAACTATTTGAAACTCCTAAACTTTCGAACAAATGCAATGCTTGTTGTGAATATGCACTATTAATTAAAAATAGTACTAAAATAAGTAATCCAAATAATCTTTTCATATTCAATTTAAATTCTGATGGTTGCTTTGTGTCATACAATTTTGCCTAACTCGTTTATAACTGTAACTCTTTTCCCCATTTATTACGGTTATCTTCCAATAGTGGGAGGCTAACCGTAGTCTTTAATTACCTTATCAGTTTTTTATATAATTCTTTTTACAATTTGCAATAACGCCCACAAAAATAGTAATAATTCTTTTCAATAATTATTTTTGTACATATATTTTTAAAAATAAATGATTTAAAAAAGGGAGTTTCTTTCCTCTTTTTTAAAACCGAAGGGGAGGGGTTTGGGGAGGCAAATTGGCAGTGGACAATTTCGTGCTTATGAATCAAATGAAACGTGCTTATGAATCAAATGAAACGTGCTTATGAATCAAATGAAACGTGCTTATGAATCAAATGAAACGTGCCTATGAATCAAATGAAACGTGCCTATGAATCAAATGAAACGTGCTTATGAATCAAATGAAACGTGCTTATGAATCAAATGAAACGTGCCTATGAATCAAATGAAACGTGCCTATGAATCAAATGAAACGTGCCTATGAAATTGAAATCGGGAAAAATGGGCAAAAAAAAAGTCGCAGAAATGAATCTGCGACTTCGGTTTAAATTTAAACTTTGTGATACTCGAGATTATCGAGCATGGTTTTTAACCTTTTTCCGGGGTAAAAAATTACTTTGGCATTTTTAATCATCTTCACGTTGAATTTATCGGCAGTTTCTGCCCCTTCGGAGCGCAAACTGATTCTCATGCTTCCGAGATCTCCCAATCTGACAATGGTGCCTCTATTGAGACGGTCAACGGCGACATCTACCAGAGAATATAAGACCGCTCTGATGTCAGCACCACTAACGGTACATATCTTTTCAATAGCAGTGGTCAATTCAGATAGATTAAATTCACCATCACTTTCAATTGCTGCGTAATACTTTTTTACTCCGCCGCCGACTACGCCCGGTTCCGGCCTTTCGATTACTTTGTAGTTAATCATAATTTTGAAAATTTTAAATTAATACTAAAAAAAATATTTTGCTATGATCAAAGCCTTTTTGAATTTTATATGATTGCAATTGGTTTATCAAAGCTGCAATAATAGGCATTATTAAAATTGAAAAATCGGTTTTTCAAGCGTTTCAAAAAAATAGGAGTTGGTTAAAAAAATGAAAAAAGTACGTTTTTAACAAAAAAAATGACTTTTTTTGATTAAAAAGTGACT
>JAGVVH010000250.1 GCA_019135895.1 Bacteroidota bacterium
TTTGGTTATTGTTTGCTGTTTCTACATCTAGTGCAACAAATGATAATGTGGACATATTCAAATTGTTGGTTTATTTCCAAAATGGCCTATAACGTTCGGCGGTATGTGGCGTTGGCGCAGAGTCGCGGTGGCGCGTGTTTTTGCACTCGTGGTGCGGTGCAGGGTTATGATGTTGTTTTGTTTATTCTCGCGTTGGCAAAAACCGTGACACCAAGAGGGAGTGCCCCGCGGGAGCGGGGCCGGCCGGCTGGTTTTTGCCCGGCGGCTTTAGCCGCAAAGCCGGGCCGATAAAGCACCAACTGGTTTTGGTGTGCCAGTCTGGCGGACCGGCGCGCAAAAACCAGTCGAAGCCAATGACATATACCGACCTGTTAGCTGCAGTTATTATTTCTTAAGAGTCAATATTTCCCCAAGAACTAGGTATACATTAAAAAATAGATTTCTTGCCTCTTGAGCATCAATATCTGAATGGACTCCTGTTGAAATTCTATCATAAAGATTCTGAAGATTTTGTCTAATCTTTTTCTTACGAGACTCGCTTTCACAATTAAGATGCACATATGCATTCAGACGATTTAATGGTTTATCCGCTTTTAGAGAAAGTACCTTATCTCCAATTTGTATTGTCTCTTCGGATGGAGGGAGGATATGATCTGCGAAGGAATCAACAATCCGCCTGCATGTGGTGAGTGCTTGGCTAATAGATTCTTTATTAGTGTCACTTAAACGTGCAACCACTGATGGTATTTGTTCGATAATATCACCTGCATTTTGAGCAATGAGCAGATCTATTTCGCTTTTATATTTATCAAAAATGCTTTCAGCTAAATTGTCAAATATCTTTTCATAATAAACATCTGTGGCAAAGTCATGTGCAAGCGAGATTACTCTTGATTTAACTCCCCCAAGCTTTGAAATTTGAGAAGATATTAGGTGAATTTGTCTAGTAATGTTGTTTACTATGACTCCGGCATGAGCGCTGCTGGTATCAGGAATCCTTAACATTGAAAGTGTACTCTTTTCTGATTCAATTGTGGATTCAATCTGAGATAATGGCATCCAATAACCTTTATTCTCCTGTTTATCGGTCCATCTACCTGTTTTTGACATATATTCTTCTGAAATAGAATCACCTAGCACATACCCTTGCATTTCAAACCTCAGCCATTTCCTTATTTTGTCGTTATTAACATATCTAGCAAGTCTTGAACATTTTAAAAGAATTGATTGGGCGTCGTACCTGCCCAATTCAATGTCGTCAACGATCTCTTTTGCCAAGGATATCACATGATCTGTTTTAGATTCCATAATAGTTTTGTTTTTCTTATCAGGCAAGTTTGTTTCGTAATTGCAGCTAACGTTCGGCGGTATGTGCAGTTGGCGCAGAGTCGCGGTGGCGCGTGTTTTTGCACTCGTGGTGCGATGCACGGTTATGATGGTTATTACTTTATTCTCGCGTTGGCAAAAACCGTGACACCAGGAGGGGGTCCCCGGCGGAAGCCGGGGCGGGCCGTGGCGCCAGCTACAAAACCGCCTCTTTAGTTACTCAATTGTCGCGCCACGGAGCGACAATTGCATATACCGACCTGTTAGCAACAGTTATTTTTTCAAAGTGAATCCCACAGGTACTTTAAGGACATCTGCATCATACATATTGATGTAGAGCACTATTTCCTTTGTTGATCCCTCGTAGGTTACACTGTATTTGTCTAGTAGACCACCACCAAAAGGACTGTTTTTGGTCTTAAACTCACAACAACTCCCAATTCTGTAATATGAAATTTTCTCGCCGTTTGGACCAGCCAGTGCGTTAAGAAACCTTCTTTCATTCTTAGGCCCTTCAGCAAAGTTGCCAACCTTTATTGGATTGTTCTGAGTGTACCCATATGATTCATCTTGAGAATATTCATCAATTTTGAAAGTTTGGTCATCTACGAGTTCATGTTTACCACTAAACGTGCTCTGACTTGTACTTGTGTTTTTTGTTGAACTGCATGAGATGATTAGAAGTGCAGCAAATAGGATGATAATTTTTCTCATTGTTGTAAATGGTTGAATATTTGAAACTAGCTAAGTGACGATTAATTGTTGCTAACGTTCGGCGGTATGTGGCGTTGGCGCAGAGTCGCGGTGGCGCGTGTTTTTGCACTCGTGGTGCGATGCAGGGTTAAGATGGTTATTACTTTATTCTCGCGTTGGCAAAAAC
>JAGVVH010000276.1 GCA_019135895.1 Bacteroidota bacterium
GATTAGTCCGATTATCGCAAAGACATAAAGAAAATATTCATAGATTTTAAACAGGTCATATTTTAATGTTTTTATCAGAACATATGCTATTAAGAAAACGGAAGGATATTGAACCAGAAGCGAAGGATAAATAGCTTTGTACTTGATTGTGATAGCTGCAAAATAAAACAGGTAGAAAAAAATAAGCAGAATGAAATTTCTGCTGAATTGTATTCTATGCTTTAAGATGAGAATCCCACTTAAAAGAATAGGTACAAAAAAAACAATAGGTTTCTCCTTAAAGCTATGAAACAAGACAAGTTGATTCGCTAACCCAACATAGAGTATTAGAACTAACATAACAAAATACTCGAAAAACCCAATGTTATTGGGGATCTTCACATAATCTTCATTCTTGAGCACGTATACCATTTAAATTAATACCCTGATTTCAATATCTTATTAATATTTAAATAATACATACAAAATACAATTATGAATATAGGTATTGTGGTTGACTCTTTCTCATAATAATCTATTATAAAATTTCCAGAAAAATTGACTTCAGTTTCTTTTCATAAGCTTCAGGAGTAAAATTCTGCGAAGCAAATAATAGTACTTTCTGCATTAAAACATCAAGTGCTGCTGGGTCAGAAGCAGAAAGATTAGAAAGTATTTTGTTAACGTACTCAATACTAAATTCATCCAGATAGATTGCATGTTCCCCTAATTTATTGAAACCAGCATCTCTCATAACAACAGGAATTAATCCATGCAACATGCTTGTTGTTATTGAAGTCGCCATGCCTTCCGAACAGGACAATAGAATTGAAAAAGAAGTATATCCAGTAATTTTCTCGCTTTCGGACTTAGGCCACAGATGTGGAGAGTAATATCATCCCTATATCGAAAAGTATCTATGAGTAAATCAAGACCTTTATGTATTACAGATGGAGATCCGAGCCAAAGAAAGTGTTTTCTAGCACTATTATGATCCTTAGGTTTAACTATAAAACCAGGGTTCAATAAACCCGTCGGGAATATTGAGTTCGGTTTCTCGTATTGTTTTAAGAAGTACTCTTCTTCACCCATAACGATAATGTGATCATATTTGACCGCAACATGTTCTAGTTTATAATAACGTCCACTTCTTTCAAACGAAGCTT
The DNA here is from genome assembly GCA_019135895.1 of Bacteroidota bacterium. GTDB lineage: Bacteria > Bacteroidota > Bacteroidia > Bacteroidales > WCHB1-69 > JAGVVH01. The sequence continues at coordinate 1,146 of JAGVVH010000276.1, forward strand.
TTATTCTATGCCGCTCATAAAAATAATCCAATCGCTTCTTTTCTTCCCTGTAAGAAAACTCGGGATGGTTTTCTGTCACATAAAAAACTGACACTGCAGATGGCTGAAGCTGAGTCATCCTATAGAAAGTTTCACCAAAACCAAAGATCAATGAATAAGAATTAGTCTTAATAATGTCCAGGGATTTAAGATCATTTACCGATACAATATCAATACAGTAGCCAAATTCAGAGATTACTTTAATAATCTTAAACAGCTCTAAAGGTATTGTCCTTTTAATTGTCCTAAGATCAAGTATTTGAAAATAGAAATGTGGGATATAGCAAACAAGAGCTTTTTTCTGATCAATGACAGTATCGTAATTAATGTTCAGCAATAGAGGTGAGTCTTTTACCCTATACGCATACAAATAATTTTTTACGAAATCCCATAATCTATCTTTGATTTTGCACTCTATCTTTCTAAGATTCATATAAATTGGATTAAACTGCCAAGTGTTGCTTAAGTTTTTTACATATGAGCATCTATTACCTTATCCAAATTCCCCTTTTCCCTTTATTCAGAACTTGATTTGTTTGAATAGGTGCCAAAATAAATGTATTAAAATTCGCTGCTATTCCAGCAATATAAAGGGCATATACCCCCAAATGGAATACTTTTATAAGTAAAAGTACCAATGCAATAAATAAAAATGGACTGATCAAACAGGCAATGAATTGTATCCTTAAAGCACTTATCCCATTCAGAAAACTTACATATTTACCACCAAACATTGAAGTATTGAAGAACAGAAACCCAAATAATGAAAGAATAAAAGGTATTTCAACAGTACCTTCACCAAGCCAAACACGGTAAACAAAACCGGAAAAGGCCAACATAATTAATCCAACAAAAACTAACAAAACATTCAGTTGGTTATATCTTTTGATTCCATTACGTATCCACTGAAAATCAGCCTTTTGATATGCTTCGGTTGATGCAGACCAAAACGGCATGAGAAAAATAGCAAATACCATATTAAGCATTCCAAAATACTTATGAACTATATTATATGATGTTACTTCTGCTGTCCCAAAGTTCCTGGCTATGATTATATTTGCTGTTTCAAACTGAATTATAACTGCAAGCTGAATAACAAAGAATACGGCTCCTAGACTGAATAATTCTCTGGCATATGAGAATTTTATTGCTTTAATGGAAGGCTTGTATTTTTTATATAAACCATTAAAAAGAAACAGATTTGCAAAAACTATTACGACTAAAGGACTAATGCACAATGCCAAACCTAATTTAACCAGTGAGCCTTCAGTTGTTTTAACCAAGGTAAAGATTATTGCTAAGGAAATAATCTGACCTATTAGATGTATCAATTCTGAGCCGGCTGGCCTTTGATCTGCTATCATTACAGTAGTGATAATTCTCAAAACGAATGACAAGCAAAAGTAAGTGAATACTATTACAGCCAAAGTAGAAACCTCTGACCTCATGCTGGCTGAAACATTCAGGATACTTGACCAATCTAAAAATCTATTGACCACAAGAAAAATTACCCAAATACCCATGAATATTATTCCGAGGATTGCAAATGTGGTACTTACAAATATCTGACCCAGATCATCTTCTCCTCTTGCCATCGCTTCAGCCAGTTTATTACGTAGTCCATGGGTTAGGCCAACA
>JAGVVH010000008.1 GCA_019135895.1 Bacteroidota bacterium
GCAATAGAAGGTCCTAAGGGCGAACTCGGATTCTTTATCGTTTCTGATGGAACGGGCTATCCCTGGAAATTAAAAATCCGTTCATCATCAGCGGCAAATCTTCAGGGAATTCAATTTATGGCAGAAGGTTCAATGGTTGCGGATATGGTTGCGATTATTGGCTCAATTGACCCGATTATGGGCGAAGCAGACAAGTAGCTGTTTGTTTGTTGAATTGTTTATTTGTTGAATTGTTTGTATTTTTGCTAAGTTCAGAACTCCAGCCACCATAACGAAAATAAAGGGGTTAGGAGATTTGTCTCGTAAAGAATACTTGCGCAATTTATTGCAAAAATATTTTATTCTGAACTCCCTGATAAAGCAAGTGCTTTATTTAAATGGGAATGACATCACTTAGCACTGTCATTCTGAGCACAGCGAAGAATCCAGAAAAAAACTTTAATCCAGAATCCTCTGGATTCTTCACTTAGTCCAGAATGACCGACAAACGTAAAGATGTCATTGGCAAACGAAGTGAGAAATCTCACGTCATTGCTAAAATAGAACTTGATATACCTAACTTCATATAATGTTACGTTGGTTGAATTGATTACTTTCAAACTTTTCTGCTAATTCTTTTATTAATAATCTGAACCAAATAAAATATCCAGATATCGAAGAAACAGAATACCTGAAGGGCAATCATCCTGTGTGTTGAAATAAAGAATGATAGTACAATCCTTTTCTTCGCTATGATACATTGTAGAGGAAAAGCCGGGTAAATCGCCGCCATGTCCATAGAAACTTCTTCCACAACGCATAATTCCTAATCCATATTTAATTTTACCAAACCATAAATCAGAGTTTCCATAAAAATTTTCAGTCAGTCGTTTTTCCTGAAGTGAGTTTGATAGAAAATCTCCTCTCACCAATGCCTCAACATATTTTTGTAATTCTCTTGGAGTTGAATATGCTGACCCGGCGGCCCAGCCCCAAGATATATCATAATACTCTGTGGCATCCTTGTAGGTACTGTCATTTTGGATTTCGTATCCTCTGCCATGTTCGCCCGGTAAATCTACACCAGACGTCAGAAATCTGGTATTATTCAAGTCCAAAGGTTCAATTATTCGATTGTTTATTTCAGTTTCAAGGGAATTGCCTGTCAGTTTTTCAATCAATTTAGCAATAATGAATGTATTGGTATTTGAATAATGAATGTCTGTTCCGGGCTCAAAATAAAAATCATGGGAGAAGCCCAGATCAATTAATTCCTGAGGTTGCCATACCCGTGTAGGATTTGAAACCATTGATTGCATAAAAACCGGCATATCTTCAGAATAATTGAAAATACCGCTTTTCATATCAAGGAGCATTGCTATAGTAATTTTATCTGATTGAGGATAAGAGGGAAAGTATTTAGAAAGTTTATCGCTCAGCGACACCTTTCCTTCATCTACCAATTGAAGCAATACGGTGCATGTGATGGTTTTGGTGTTGCTGCCAATCCTGAATCTATAACTGCCATCCATTGGCAGTTTATTGTGTATATCATTATATCCAGCCGTATATAGCCAGTCGATTCCCTTTTTTTTATCAACTACCAGTGCTACAACGCCAGGTACCCGGCTATTATTAATGATTGAATCTGTAACTGCTTTCATCTGAGCGATAAATGTCTGGTCGGGTCCGGTGGGGGTCTCTTTCTCGCATGAGGTAAAAGAAAATACCAGAAGAAGAAACGCAAATGCAAGGATTATTTTATTTGTTCTCATTTTGTATATTATTTTTTAATTAAACTATTACTCCCCAAAACTTTGTTTTTTTAGCAAAATTTTTAGAATAATTTCAGAACTTCTAACTCCTTAACGAAAATAAAGAGTTAATAGAATTGCCTCGCACCGAATAATTGCGCAATTAATCTCCATATAAATTATGGAGTTACTCTAATAATTAGAATAACTCCTAAATTTATTTAGGAGTTATGTGTTTGCAATTTTTTGAAATTACATTATTTTTATATCAGAACTATATTAATTGCGAAATATCAAACTACGGTGCATCAGGAGTTCTGAAATTGTAAAATTTCTTATCATTTTGGTCATTCTGAAGCTTGGGTGGAATCTCATAATCTGTGTTACTAATGACTTGTGAGATTCTTCGCTTCGCTTCAGAATGACAGTGTAAATTTATGTCATCTCCATTTA
>JAGVVH010000078.1 GCA_019135895.1 Bacteroidota bacterium
GCCAAGGAAAAAGATATCGAAACCGGCTACAGCTACTTCGGTGCAAGGTATTATACCTCTGACTTGAGCATCTGGCTCTCTGTTGACCCTATGAGCGACAAGTACCCGAGCATGTCTCCGTATAACTATTGCGCTAATAATCCGGTGATTCTGGTGGATCCGGATGGAATGGAGTGGGAAAAACCAGAAGATCAACAAAAGTCAAATGAATTAAAAATGATTGCCAATGATAAGATTAATTCGAATAATAGGTTTATTGCTCGTCAAGAAAGACAAATTAACAAATTAAAAGAAAAAGGCCGTAGTGAAGATTTACAAACTATTGCTAATAAAGAAACTATTGTGGCTGATACAAGAAATGAAAATAAACTTTTACAAGAGGGAATTGATGATTTAAATAAAATGGAGTCAGAAGATCAGCTATATACGTTTAATATGATCCCTGGAGGACAGGAATCTGGAGTTAAGAAAACATGGAAAGGTGTGCCTTATAGATCGGTGATAAGTATTGAATATGATTCTAATCCTTTAGCATGGCATGAGAAAACTCATGTTGGTGATTATATGAGAAATCCAATACAATTTGGTTTTGATAGGGAAGGATATCTATCAACTATAACATCTCCATTATTTTATAATGGGAACAATGATAATGCAGAAATTCATGCATATCGTTCGCAATATTCATTCAATAGATCTGGATCTTATTTTGAATCTGTAGGTAGATTACCGGAGATAAATAAACAATGGTTACAAAAAAATATTTCTAATAAATAATGAACAAACAATTATTATTTATTTTTATTTTGTTGTTATATTTTGGTGTTACTCCAATAACTTGTTTTTCACAAACAAAACCTTGCGTATATAAATCAATAAAAAGCATAATATTATTATATGAAGATGGCACTTATATTGAAAAGCCAACTTCTTATCTTGGAGTTATTGGATATCCGCATAGAGAAATTCTAAGTTACGGGATCTATATAAAAAATAAAGGTGATTATTATTTAACTTCTTCCTCAAAATTGAATCCTGATAGTATTAAAGCAGAAATTATTGAAACCAGCATTGTAAACTATGACAGTATTATTATAGAAATAACATCTCCTTGTGAAGAATTTTCCAATAATGAAATGAAAAGATCTCAATATTACTCAATAGAGTTTATAGTTGATAATGATTCAATTTTAAAAAGTGACATTTCCTTTTTTGATAAGAAAATGGAATTTCTTACAAGTAATAAAGCCGTCATATACAAACCATCTTGGGTTAAAATCTCCGAAATACATATACAAATTATTCCATGGAAAAAGCCTTTTTTTCCGTATGATATTAATTCTAATAGTATTACATTTAAATATCAATTAAAAAGCAATGTCTCAAATTACATCCACATAAATTTTTATGATATTGATTATTATTATTTTACATATTATCGATACTATTTAGAATTGGCTAAAAAGATTAATCAAAATGAGTTATATTTCCGTAATTGTACTTATCTTAAATCTAAACCATATATAAAGAAAATAAATAATAAAAAATGAAATAATATCGAAACGAGGAGATAGGATTATTAGAAAGTTAAAAATTTAAAAAAGCCTTTTTCCAAAGGCTTTTTTTTTCATAGCGTTGCGATATTTTTTTGCAGATAGTCTTTGAACCGTTTTTTAGATACGAAAGTTTCAATAAGCTTGAGGAGCAGGTTTTTTTCTTCGGGTTCAAGTTCGTTAATAAGTTGGAGTTGTTCAAGAACGGCTTTATCCTCCAAAGAGATTTCTCCCGGGACACTGTTTTTGTCGCCGAAAAAAATAACATCATCAACACTCATTCCGAAATTTTTGCTTAAAAGGATTAGTCCGTCCACCGGAATCTCCTGTTGATTATTTTCCATTTTGGAATAACCGGTGCGGTGGGTATGGATAATATCGGCCATTTCCTGTTGAGTAAGTCCCTTACTTTCTCTAAGTTTTTTTAAGCTGTTTCCTATTTTCATCGTCAAAAAGTTTTGTGCAAAGGTAGTAAATTAGAACAAAAACAACGCTGTTGATAACTTTTAGAAAATATTATAGTTCTATAAAAGAACTTTATTTTATCTTTGCTGCGTTCTAAATATTCACATGAAAATTATTAACTATCACAACTAATTATCAACTAAAAAAACTAAGAAGATGAAGAG
>JAGVVH010000152.1 GCA_019135895.1 Bacteroidota bacterium
AAGTTCATTCAAAACAACATTCATAAACAGCTTTTCTGCAACATACAATTTTACAAATGATCTGTGGGTTAAGCTGATTTGTCAGAACAATACTTCAATTGAGAAGATATATGTGTATGGTCTATTAGGATGGAGGTTCAAACCTCCTTTCGGTTCTCTTTATTTTATTGTCAATCACTCTGAATATCTCGATCCGGCCGGTCTGTTTCAGAATGACTATATCGGATACCTTAAGCTTACCTGGCCGATATCCATTCGATAATATCAATGAGAACAAGAATTATATTAATAGGATTGTTTTCGGGCTTGCTTTTTGGTATTGCCACACCATTCAGCAAGATCATACTTTCGGAACTGAATAGTTTCCAGCTGGCCGGATTGCTTTATCTTGGCGCTGCTCTGGCTTTTCTTCCCTTCGTGATAAAAAACAAAAAAACTGAATTGTCTGCGCTCAGGAAATCAGGCAGGAAGCTGCACCTGACCGGGATTATAATTTCAGGTGGAATACTCGGCCCGTTATTCCTGATGATGGGTCTGAAAACTGCTAATGCTATGTCGGTTTCCGTCTGGCTGAATATGGAGCTGGTTGCCACAGCTATTCTGGGGATTCTGATTTTTAAAGATCACCTTGATCGTTATGCCATTCTCGGAATAATTCTCACCCTTGTTGCAGGCATTCTTGTATCTCTGCAAGAACCGGTCAGTGGTCTTATATCTGCCGGTTTCATAATTTCAGCCTGCATTTTCTGGGGACTGGACAATCATCTTTCAGCCATAATTGACGGAGTTTCGGCCCGGACAATAACTTTCATAAAGGGAATAATTGGCGGAATGACAAATCTGACAATAGGTCTGATTTTAATGAATGGTCAGATTCAGTTAAATTATATCCTTCCTGCAATATCAGTTGGAATTTTCTCGTATGGGATCAGTATTGTACTGTACGTTTATACGGCACAGAATATTGGGGCAACAAGGGGACAAATTCTTTTCAGCACGGCACCATTCTGGGGAATTATTGCAGCATGGATTTTCCTGGGAGAGCCATTAAGTTTGATTATTCTTGCATCCCTGATACTATTGATAGCAGGAGTTGTATTTATAAACCTGTCTTCTCACAGTCACAATCATTATCACAAAGGGGTGGTACATATTCATATGCATAGTCACGACGATGATCATCATGACCATGCTCATGCCGGAGGTAAAGAAAAAAGTCTGAAACATTCACATATTCATGAACATAAAGAGATTGATCACGCACACAAACACTATCCTGATTTACATCACAGGCATGAACATTAAATCTGCTAAAAAGTGATCTTTCATGTAAAAACATGCCAGGTTTTTTATATCTCACAGAAAATGAATATATTAGCTCTTTGCTAAATTCATTTTTCTATGGCCCATTCAATTTTAAAACCATTAACAGATGACGAATTAAAGGTCAGGGTGGGTGAATTCATGAACTCATTCATTGCCCTTAACAAGAAAAATCAGGCCTCGCTTGATGAACTGAAAGAGAGTTATCATGATGTTGACCTTATGCTATATCATATTCTGAAGGGCAGTAATGGCATTGTTGATAGCACAAGACTGTTGGATATACTATTGACCCTTGTAATAAACTACATGCTTGAAAATGATATGACGGATGGCCGTATAAGATCCATCAACGAGCCGGATAAAAGATTCATCTGCTTTCTGGGAATTCTTTTAACTAGATATATTGAAGGGCAGCAAGGACCAAAAAAGGAAGAGTGGATTAATAAAATAATCGACGCTGCCCTGCGTAAAAAATGGTATGACTAATTATTTCTCTTCGAGATGTCATAACCTTATGAAAAATATTTTTAAAAATTCAGACCCTGAAGCCTGTACACTCATATAATAATAAAAATTATATGGAAAATGTATTTGCTATCATGGAAGAAAGGCTGGCCGGAATTGAGGAGCTATTGAATACCGTACTTGCCAGACTGGATGGTCTTGAACGGCCTGATGAAGAAGTAATCGGGGACCTTGAGGATTGTGCTAGCTGGATAAAAAAATCCACATCCACAGTTTATAAATATGTCTCGAATAAGCAGATTCCTCATATCAAGAATGGTAAGAGGGTCCTGTTTAATAAGAAGGAGATTTTTGCCTGGCTTAATTCCGGGGCCAGAGGTACACTATCTGACTTCAGGGCTGAAATTGATCAGGATCTGCACGACCTGGTTAAGAACAGAAAGAGAGCATAGCCATCTTTTTCGTTACTTCCCTATTATACATACAGCTCTTTTTATCCCGGAATCTGGCTGATAAGCTATATTACTTCTGTACTTATACTTATCATCCTGATTTCAGGATGCTTATCTATTTTTAAGGAAGATAAGCCGGGCATTTCACCATCAGGAGTCCCGTTTCTTTTCTCCATTTTTTATCGTCTTTCGGTTACTCTTTCGAGGATTCCGGTCACCTGTTGAGAAGAGCTACACTCAGAGCAGGGTTTTTTGAAAGACGGATGGTCCCTACCGGATTCTTTGTTATGAATGACTAATTTTCAGTGAGGGGATTTCTTAGCATTTCTATATAGCAATCAGCCAACCCCCGGTTTCTCTGCATTATTAACATAATGTTACGGGTCCTGCACTGTAGCAATACTATATTATATTTTCGACAGTTTCCCTCTGCCTACTCCTTAATCCCTTTCGGGTTTATCACACACAAAGAACCTCCAGGCATTTTAATTCAGGTTTTTCCTACCCTGAAGTCCTGGACTTAAAAAAACAGACCCACCGGAAAAGAGAAAGTAATCCAATGGGTCTTAAAAAATCGTTATTTAAACTTTCACCTTTTAATATATATCTGCAGACAGAAAGGTTATTTATCAAGAAATTCAGTAAAGTGAGTTTAAGATAGGTCCTATTAGATGAATTGTTATGTAGATTTCCTCAATGGTAGTAAACTTTATTAATTACCAATATCTAAGAAAGAAACAGGCCTAATATTCTCAATTAACCCTAGAATAAGGTGATTTAGTCTCAGAAATTGATACTTCAGTCAACTCATCTTAAATTATTATATTGTATTTAATAGGATATATTAAAAATATTTCTATCTTTGCTGAGTAAATTTTATCATTATGGAGCAGAAAACATATCTCGCGTTAATCAAACACATCACGAATGCACTTCAAACAATTCATTCGGATTATAAGAAAAATGGTGTTATTGAAAGTCTTAAATTCTATGATGGTCAAAATATACTTACTTATGGATATCTGCGTAAACTGATTGAAATGGGAGTACTTACTAATATTGGAAACAGTAAAAAGACATCCCGTTATCAGTGGACTGGAGGTGATAATCCAGATTATGAAGAACTTGCGATAGAGGTTATCGATTACAAGCTTCAAAAATCCGAAATGCCTGAAAAGGAGAAAAGAATAAACATTCTAAGCGAAAAAACACGAATAGATGCTATTATAAGTATTACAATCAGGCTTCAAAAACTAGGTCTCTCCGAGCAAGAGATTAAGGAGGAGGTGCCTAAGCTTCTAAACGCGTTTTCAACTTAAATACAATTGTCGTTTTATTATAAAATGGAGTTTTTATGCTCAAATGTGAAATATATTAAAAACAAATAAAATTTAACAAGATGAAAAAGTCAAAAGGAACTATAAATGAAAACACAGATGGAATGCCAGCAATTGTTATTGATGAAGAACATCTAATTTTATTTCCTACTACAAAAACAAATCCTCGATTGGGGTTATTGAGTAGTAAGAAAAAGCCTTCCCAAGCAGAAATAGAAGATGTCATATCCAGAACAGGAACGAAATTTGGGATCACCGATATATTCTATGATACTGCTACCGTAGTATATTTCCTTGGAGATTTACGTACCCTGAAAACAAAAATAAATCGTTGGTATTAATCAAAAATAATTATAGACAACCACTAGGCAATTAAAATATGTTACAATGAACCATCAATATAAAATACAAAATCTCATTTGCAAACCTGAAACAAAAGGCTTCACGAAGTTCTGGGATGAACTGTTAAAAAGCGAAGATCAGTTTTGCTTGCTTGTAGACTTCCAGAAATCCTCAATAAGCCAGGTAATTAATATCCAATCTGATAATCGAATTGAATGTGAATTAATACCATCCATAGATATTATGCACGTACAAGGGATGATCAGGTTTACTCCAATATTCCTTGATGGGTATGAGAATTCTGTCTGTCTTTCTGATTTCTGGTCTTATTATGAGGGAGATGATTATTTAATATGCCAGGTCCTGTTGCATGATACCCTGGAAATCATAAATAAAGCCAATCTTAATTGGGAGGTTATGCCCCTCATACGTAGTAAGCTGAAGTTATAAAGGCACTCCTTGCAGATTCAGCTAAACCATAAATAGTACTTAAATTATAAATATATTAAAAACAAATAAAAATAAACTTAAAAAATTGACGAAATGAAGAAAAAAACAAACAATCCAGAATTGGTAGAATTTCCTGCCATTATTATTGACGAGGAGAAAGCAATATTTTTCCCGAATAATACAGTGCCAAGAGTAGGTATTTTAAAGAGTAGTAAAGGCCTCATGGCAAATGATTTTGAAGCTATCCTGAGGAAAACCAGATGTTCATTTCATCCCTCGATTGTAATAGACGATGAATTAAATAAAACACTGTTCTACTGGAACCAAGATTATGTTGTCCTCTTCTTCCTAGGTGATATGCGTACCTTAAGAAAAAGAATTAATGGTAAAGTTCTTGAAAATCGGAAATTTTCTTGCTGATTATGGCACGAAAGTTAAAATGCATGGCATATATGTAATTTCTAATTTAAACAAAACGAATTATAAACAATAAAAACAATACAAAAATGAAACAGATAACTTTTATTGACAATACTTCTGATTTAATATCAGGGGCTCAATTCTCTGAAACTATGGACAAGCTATTCAATCAATGTGATAATTATAGTCCCATGGTATTTGCTATTTCTTTTTTAGGATTATGGTTTTCTGTAACGATAGTCAATAAGAAGGAAAGAACCGTCGAGGAAACGAAACCATTATTAGATGATATATTACGTCATACAATAGTGGTGCATAGGAAACATAATTTAAGATCTTATGAACCTGTTATTTATAAGTCAAATAAATCTGCGTATTGGGGTATTACTTGTATACATCCATCATTAGACGATGCGAAACAAGTTGGTGAAGCATTTATGAAAGATTTTGAAAACCAAGAATGAGAAAAATTAATGCCTGAACCGCAGTAAACAGGCAAACTGCTTGTGGCTTTCTCGGACAGGATTTTATTCAAATCCGTAAAAATTAAAATTATGTATACATATTTAGCAGATAAAAATAAACCTGACCAGGTCAGCATTATTTCACAGGATGAGATCATCAGAAGAATTACCGGAGATGAGGAACTAAAAACTGAAGTTTCCGAAATCCGGCGCCTTACAAAAAGGTATGAGCAATCAAACGATCTTGCAGATCGAAATGAGAAAGAAGCATTAAAGACAAAATTACCAGCATTTGTACCGGCCGGGGAATTTTCATATCGTGATACAAAATCTCTCACTAAATACCGCGGAAGGATTGTAATGGATATTGATAAGATTAAAGATCCGGAACGTCTTAGGGCATTGATCAAATCAAATCGTGAACCCTCTGTAATTATGGCATTTTTGTCTCCATCAGGCAACGGTTTGAAGGTAATTCATCAGCTTGATTGCCCAGATTTGAAATCAATTGAAGAAACTGGTGATTTTCATAAACAGGCATTCCTTTCGCTAATTAACCTGTATAAAAGCAAATACAAGGTTACAGAAATAGACCTTTCAGGATCAGATTTATGCCGGTTATGCTATTACTCGTTTGATGATAAAGCTTATTATAATCCAGATGCAAAGAGTTGGACTTTTGAATATCGAACGAAAACAGAAAGGTCCATTTCAACGCTTAATTCAAAAATTGAGGGGTATTATCCTCGGTCGGGGAACGATCCAGAAAGGGCAAATCTTAAAGTAGTTCAGAATATAATTCATTGGAGTATGAATGAAAATGTGTCATTGCTTGATAATTATAATGATTGGATAAGAGTAATGTTTGCGTTGAAGAATACTTTCGGCAATTCCAAAATAGGCTTTGAGCTTTTCTCTCAGCTAAGCTCAACATCATATAAATACAAGCCGGAAGAATGCACCAGAAAATGGGAAGAAAACACCGCTGATAATAACGGCCAAATGGCCACAATAGGAACTATCATTTATCTGGCAAAAAAAAATGGTTGGCGCCCACCAAGGGCTCTTCACATTGGGCTGAATTCTGATGTAAATACAAAGATTACCGAACTAGAGGAGAATAATATTCGGGTTAGGCGTAATGAACTTTCTCACCAGTTTCATTATGCAGAATCGATTGATAAGGATATCTGGATACTTGGCGATGAATATTTGTTTAGCAAAATTAAGCTTACGTTATTTGGATTCACTACCAAAACAGAAGCGGTTGTGGATCTGCTTAATTATATTTCCCCAAAGTTTAATCCAGTTAAGGATTTTTTAAGTTCATTGCCCGAATGGGATGGGCGGGACAGATTTTCTGAATTGATTGCAACTCTTACTCTAAAGAACACAGCGGATCTGAAAATGGCTGAATCATTATTAAGAAAATGGATGATCGGCGTTATTAACGGATTGCATAATTGTCCCGAAAACTCTGGTAATTCTTCGATATCTCCAAACGAAAACATGTTAATATTGATAGGACCACAGGGTATAGGAAAAACAAGATGGATGTGGAAATTAGCACCGGAGAAGTGGAAGAATACAATATTTGCGGAAAAGCTGAGCTTTGATTTTTCAAGTAAAGATGATCATTTATTGTCTTGCCAAAAGGCAATAATCGCTCTTGATGAGTTATATCCAGTATTATATGATAGGGCAACCAATGAACAGCTTAAGGGATTTTTAAGCCAGAAGACTTTCAGTATAAGAGTGCCCTATGGAAAAGCTAATACAGATTTTTATAAAATTGCCTCATTCATTGGCACATCAAATCATAGTGAGATAATTACTGATACAACAGGATCAAGACGTTTCTGGCCTATTGAAATTACTAACGCAGAACATAAACATGAAGTAGACATGTATCAACTATGGTCACAAGCCTATGCTCTATGGAATGCCGGGGAACAACACTGGTTATCAAGGGAACAACAGGAAGAACTATCAAAATACAATGAGCAATATACAAAGATCCATCCATACGAAGAATATATTAACCGGTTTGTGAGGCATGGTAATGAACAATACACAGCCACTCAAATCGCTGAGTTTATAAATGAACAGCTGCAAAACAAAAACGCGGTAAATCCTAAACACCTGGGAGTATATCTTAAAAAGGCTGGTTATATTAATGTTCCAAGGTTCATCAACAAAGGAACTCACCGGGTATACTCAGTTTACCTTGTACCAAGGCCCACAGGGCTTATAGAGGCAACGATAATGGAAGTCCAGAATGATACGGATTCAGAATTAGCATTCTGAATTCGTATAAGAGGAGAAAGCAAATTACAAGTATACATTAGATGGCAAGGAAATTTATATTTTTAAAGGGATGTTTATTAAGAAATATATATAATGATGGAATTAATATTTCTTTTGTAATGTTGTAATATTACTGATATTCAATGCTTACATTCGGCTTTGAGTGATGTAATTACTGTAATTATGTGTAATTCATTAGATTTTGAAAGCCTGCCTGAACCAGATTTCGGCAGGCTTTCTTTTTGGTATATCAGAAAATCATGTGGAGCTATTCTGAGGAGCTCGGGATAAGAAAATTTATCATGTTGGTAATTTATATGTCCATTGTCCTAAAGTGCTTCCAAGGGCCTCAGAATGCTAGTCTGAGGCATAAAAAAGGTCCGTCAGGGCTTGACGGACTTTCAGGTATTAATAAGGTCATTTACTCGGTCGACTTTTTTCTGACCGGTGGCGTAGGTAACTCCTTTTGCAGCTCAGCCAGTTCCTTCTTAAGCTCGGTGATCTTTTTCTCAACGGCATCTCCGACCGGCAGCCCTATAACTTTCATGGATTCGACTGTCTTTTCGACCCTCCGTAATTCGGATTTCTTGCTGTTGAGCTCCCTTTTCATTTGAGAAACCACCTCCCTGTTTACGATTGTTAAAACTTTCTGAGTGATTTCAGGGTCGGGTTTTGAGGACATCCACTCCTCAACAGTCTTAAACATTTTTGCTTTCATAGTGTGTGTATTTAGTTCAACATAAAACCTGCTGTTTAATAGATTTCAACATAGCTACAGATCGAGTAACCTTTCAGCCCATTCCTTCTTCGTGCTGTAATCAAATGAGGCGAGATAACTCTCCGTTGTACGTATATCAGAATGGCCAAGGCTCTCGGATATAAATTCAAGTGAAGCTCCGTTTCTTTTCAGAACTGTTGCAAAGCTGTGTCTTGCGGTATAGGTTGTAACTGGCTTGTTTATACCTGTTTTCCCGGCTATCGCTTTCATATGAAAGTTAATTTCAGAATAAAAATCATGAATCCTGTTATGACTCTGTTCGGGCCGAAGACCCGGTTTCAGAATGTTAAAAACATAATTACCTGATCTTGAGGGATCATTCCCCCATCTCTTAATTATCTCTATGACACGATCCGTGAGTGGCACAACTACAGGTCTTTGCTGCTTCCTGGTTGAGCTTGTTTTTGAACGGATGAATGTTATTGATTCAGAATCCAGATCCTTGAATTTCAAATTTGCGGTGTCTTTTGTGTTGATTCCGTTACAGAGGTAGCTGAACAGCCACATATCTCTTGCCCACTCTTCTCTGCTACCTGGCTCGGGCTGATATTCGATAATTCGTTTGATTTCTTCTTTATCAAGTGCTTTCTTAAAATTCCTGCTTGTCGGAATTTCATATTTGCCCTTTCCGAAAGGATATTGATCTCTTGTTACTATGCCGTCCCTGATTGCTTTATTGAATACGGCTCGGAGACATCTTAAATACATTCCGATAGTTGTCGGGCTGTTGCTTCGAAGCATATATCTTTCGTAGGCTTTTAACCATTCGACAGTAATGTCGTCAAATGTGACACTCTGACTTTTATTGAAGGCCTTAAATGAGTTCATGCTGCACTCAGACATTCCTTTAGAACTGATCCTTTCTGCATCCCTTGCCTGATCTATTTGTTCCTGCAGGTATCTGTATACATTATTATGG
The DNA here is from genome assembly GCA_019135895.1 of Bacteroidota bacterium. GTDB lineage: Bacteria > Bacteroidota > Bacteroidia > Bacteroidales > WCHB1-69 > JAGVVH01. Next base: position 9,261 of record JAGVVH010000152.1, read on the forward strand.
TCTGCACGGGGTCGGAACAACCTTGTCTCAAACTGAGTTAATGAAAACGGATCAAGGCTTTTTAAAATGTCATTTGCCTTACCTTCAATGTCAAGTAATCTGATTCTCAGATCATGAAGATCACCTCTTACCTGACCATTGAAGATTTTATTAAAATCCTCCTCGTATACTGAGTATGGAAGAGTATAATATTTTGGCCGTCTGTTATAAATAATCCTTAGTTGGACAGGTTGCTTGCCATCTATTTTGCTCTTTCTGCTTTTGTGAGCAAGAACGATCTTTGCCGTTGCCTTATACCTGCTGATCATACAATTTCCTCCTTAATTTTAATATTGTATGCAGCAGGGAACCCGGGGTTGTCGTTTTCCGAAAAAAAATTTTCAGATGATAAACAAAAGGATAAACAATTCCGGTGAATAACGGCAAAAGCCGGAAAAGTATCGGAACCGATAGCCATTGATTACCAACCATTTGGAGAATAGCGGTTAATTCATGCAGACAATGACTACCGTAAAAATATTACTCATAATCAGGGGGTCGCTGGTTCGATCCCAGCTGGGCCCACACAAAATCAAGAAGTTACAACCTCAAAAATTGTAACTTTTTTTTTGTGCCAGTTTGGTGCCAGGATTTGGATAAAAAGAAAAATATTTATTGAAAATGATTTGTAAACACTTCTTCCCCAACAAGAGAATCATCAGTTTATGTAGTATTTAGATTCAAGCAAGAATGCATGGGAAAAGGATTTTAATTATTTCAAGCAAGTAGTAGATACCAGCAATCAAAATGCTGATCTGACCAAATACAATTAGTAAATCCATTTTTTTCTTTCTCCTATTCTCTTTTCTGAAGCCACCTTTAAAAAAGGCCTGAAGTTCTGTTGGCAAAAAGGCAGTTTTCAATTTTGAACCGGCCTGTTAATGATAGTTTAGTGAATGCATACTTAAGAACTTCTTAAAGGGATTCGTTAACGGCTATGCTCCTTACTTTCCCGGTTTTGCTTTCAGCAATAGTAATTTCATCTTTACCAAGAATGTCAATCCATTTGATATTTAATAAGTCTTTAGCCCTCAGGCCAAGGTATGCCCCAGTGCTGATCAGAAGATAGGGCATGACCTTATTGTCCTTTTTTAAACAGACTAATAATCCGAGCATAGAATTCCATTCTATACCAGAACAAACAGTTTTAGATTATGCAAGACTCATTTATATTATATATGCCTCATTTACAGGCAAATATAATATTTCTTGAGGACATTTTGTGGAAAGCTTTAAATAATTTAAAGATTTCTGTAAAAACCGGATGTGTCGCCGGCCTTTGCACTGTAGTTTCAGCACAGGATTCCATAATTCACACCCTGATCAGAATCCTCGGATAATCTGTATAAGACTACTCCGTTTTTTAAAATTTGCACGTATCTCATCAGCTATTCGTTGTGATCGTCCGGGATTTATCCGTTTCATCAGATCGAGTGATTCAGCGATCCTTTCATAGTATTTCTTACCTGTGTAGGCAAGATCTTCTTCAATCCTTCTCTTCAGGAAAGTTTCAGCTTCTTCAGGGAACCGTTTATGGTTCTTCCTGTAAAATTCGAAAATTACATCATCATAAAAGAGTTTTGGT
>JAGVVH010000048.1 GCA_019135895.1 Bacteroidota bacterium
ATTCTCTCAAATTTGCGGCATTACTCCTTTCGAGAAAGTGCCTCTAAATGAACTCTTTAGCAGATCGCCAACAATAGTCCCAATTGATGATACTCCTAACCTGTTCAGTGACAATAACTTTTAACGGGACACTAGTGTTATTGTATAATAAAACACCCAAAGTCTTTGATGGTCTAGCCGGATTAATTCATAAATCCAAAATTACGCATAAAAATCGGTTATTAAATCTCACCATGATTTTTCAAGGTTCATTATTTCAGATTTCTGGTTTAGATTTTCGGGTTGTTATTTTGAGATTTCCTGATTTCCCCGGCAAAATTGTCAACAATGCTGTAAAAATGTGTAATAAGGGCACAGGTATTCCATGTATGTGGTTTACTAAGAGACTATTTGTAATTAATGTTCGGATTGGCTGAGTCTAAATACGCAGGATCATTAGTCTTTGGAAGGCTATAGTTTGCTCCTCTCTTGTCTGGCAAAATTGCGGCAACTCTATCTTTATTTTGGTTTTCATTTCTTTAACCCATGCGGCCGTTTTAATGATCTTGAGCTGGATTGTTTTCATTGTCGCGTTGGCATATTCGTTTCCTTTCAATACCTCCTTTTGCAGGGTGTGTATAAGAATGTATGCCATTGAGTGCAAAAACAAACGGAATTGGTTTGTTGTAAACTTTATACAAGACGACCGATCTGATTTAAGGAATAACTTGTGATCTTTTATACGAAGCTCCATCGAACCCCTGGCACAGTAGCCCTTCTAGTATAAATCACGAGTGCGATAATCTTTCAAATTGATAACGATGTAACGAATATTGGTCCCCGGTGAGCTTACCTCAATTTTTACAATAACCCGTTGATGATTTTTCCATGTTCCAGCTTTGTACATAAATGAATGATACCTTTTTACTGGTTTTTGGTATTGGCTAAACTCTCTGCGGGCACTTTCAATGGTGACCTTTGCCAACATTGGCTTGTTTATTCCGGCAGCCAGGCCTTAAAATGGTTGTTATTAGCTTGCCGGACAATCCTTCATAAGTGTGCAATGGCATATAGCAATGTTCGTTATAGAAGGTATTAAACAATGCCAGTTCTTGTTGCCCATAGGTGTCATTGTTAGTATCATCGCAATCGAGGATAATGACTGAGGGATCTGAGAAGTAGGAATTTATAAAGTTGCCTATTAAACACTAGCCCAAACGAAAAAGATCGGTCTTTGCAACTGTGTTTTCCAGTCGACTCATCGTAGGTTGTGATACCAGATCATTGTCACTCTGGGGCAGCCTGCCTGCACACATTTTCAGTATCATGTCTTCACGCAGATCGTTGCAGTCGTTGCAATCTTCGTACCCGGCTGCTATCTGAAAAACACATTGAGTGAGAAGTTCCTTGATGGAATCATCTATATAACAATGATCCCTTTCATCACGTATGCACTTACTTGCTGAATATAATAGGTTTAACTGGCTGTCAAGTTCGCGAAGCAGTAATAATACACCATCACTGCTTATGCGACCACCGCTAAAACTGAGTTCAATATTTTTACCTTATATCGGAAAAAGAGTAAGCTCGGTTGGAAAATTTTCAGTATTTTAGGTTATCATTGTTCAAAGGGTTGTTTTTGTTTGTAATCAATTTAAATATAGTTATTTAAACTATATTAAAAAAACAAAAACACCCTTTTTTCAACATTTATGAATAATTCAGGCTAGACCATAACAGTCATAGTTTTGTCTTAATCCAAAACTATCAAACCTCTTTTCCGGAAGACCATTTCATAAATAAGGATTTCGCTGGGAAAACAGTGCAGTTATCCGGCACATCAGAAAATACAGTTGCATTCGCCCCGATCACTACGTTATTTCCAATTATAATATTGCCAATTATAATTGCGCCTGAATGAATTCTCACATTATCTTTAATAATTGGTTTCCCCCCGTAGAAGTCGCCTATCGTAACTTGCTGATTAATCCGACAATTCTTTCCAATAGACTTGGCACCGATAGCTGTGGCAAATCCGTGATTAATAAAACATCCTCCGCCTATCTTAACGTACATGTCAATGTTTAACGCCTGCATCTTTCGACAGAATAAATTCAATATGTACTTGACATTCCCTACGCGATGATAGAACAGATTTCTGAATTCCGGATACATTGCGAGTAAATATATCAGTCCGATCGTATTGCAATAACGCTTTTTTAATGTCTTCACCCATACCTGAATATCTGCAGTTATTAACAATCTGTTCGGATGTGTGTAATACACAATCAGGTGACCAAGACACCTAATGAAATTCATTGCTAAAACTAGAGTCAGAAACAACTTTCGCATAATATAATCTATAAAAAAGTTATCAATACAGAGATTGAAATAACAATTCGTGTTTATTAAGCCCCGGATTACTGTGTAAATATTATACTGCCGATGTATAAATCAACTTTCTATATATTCTTACGTTCCTTTACGAATGTTAATGTTATCAGAAAAAGAATAAAAACAGAGATGAATTCAGAGCTCTCTCCTATCCGAAGGTTGGTATATATTGGGCCAGAAAAGAATAATTGACTGATTATTGACTTGACAACAAATAATGATCCTATTGAAAGAGGGGGTACATCTACTCCCAGAAGAGTAACAAACTTGCTTAATCCTCCAAATAAAAGCACCAAAAATGGAAGGACTATACCATATCCCAAACAGAAAAGGACAAATAACAAATTGAAATTGAGTCCCTTGGTTGGATGACCCTCTTCATTTACTGCATTAAACAATTTAAGATTGTGGATATTAAACTCGCCTTGTAGATTTTCTGATTTAAGGGATGATGGAGTATCAAACTTTAAGATTCTCTGTCCCCAGCTAATTTCCTCACCGCAGGCAAACAAGAATAACAGGAAAAATAAAATGTTAACAATGTGTCTCTTTCGAATAAACAGAATCAGGTAGAATACACTAATAATAAGAAGAAAAAAAGCAGTCATGGTCTCAATAAAACCATCCTCAAGATTAGATCTGCCTTCTGTGATCACCGGCAACAGGAAAGAAAAAATCATAATGACTAAACCAGAAATAATATAATACTTATTTCTTCTAAGCTCTAATAAAAGCTCTTTTAATACATTAAACTTCATAGATGCAAAATATTAATTCATCCAGACAAACAAAAACTAATTCATCTTAGAGTTAAACCTCCATCAATCTTCAGGAAAGTCCCTGTAATAAACTTTGTAGCATCAGATAAAAGGTATATTGATGCCCATGCAACCTCTTCAGGTGTGCAATAGCGCCCCAAGGGGTATCTTTGGACATCTTTTTGTATTTCTTCATCAGATATTCCTTTAGTCAAGTTGGTCTTAACCATACCGGGTTCAATACAGTTAATCCTTATATCATGTCTAGCCAGTTCAAGTGCAGCGCCTTTCATAAACGAATTAACTCCACCCTTTGAGGCCATATATAATATATTTCCTATAGAAGCGATATTTGCCCCTACTGAAGATATTATAACAATTGAAGCCCCATCTTTAATGAGTTTGTTCTTGTATAACTTCTGTGTTAAAATCCCTATTGCTATTAAATTAATTCGTAAAATGTTTTCAAAATTTTGTTCATTAATTAATCTCAAGGGAATTCTTTTAATAATTCCAGCGGAATGCACAATGCCATCGAGAGGAGACAATTTGGCAACTAGTGCAGAGACTTCATTCTCAATAGTAAGGTCGGAAATGAACCTTTGATGATTTGTACCTTCAAGTTTACTATAAGTCTCACTTAACCTCCAAATATCGCGCCCTACAATATTAACGGTCGCCCCCATTTTTGAGCACTCGATTGCAGTTGTCCTTCCAATACCGGATGATGCTCCAGTAATTAGCAGGTTTTTGTCTTTGACATGAAATGGGTTGTAATCTGTCATCTCCAATTATTATAATTCAACCAGTTCACTTATCAATAGTTTATCCAAATTAATAATACAGGATCCCCAACTCATGCCAACGCCAAATCCAGATAACAATAGCTTTTTCCCCTTCGCCATATTCTTTAACTCAGAAACAATAGTTAAAGGTATAGAAACTGAAGATGTATTACCAAATTTATGAATGGTAGACGGAACTTTCTCCTGTTCCAATTTCAGCTTACGGATCAGATGATCATTAATAAATTTATTTGCCTGATGAAGAATATAATAGTCAATAGATTTAATATCAGTTTCAGCAAAATTAAGAATCCTGTTAATATCTGCAGGAACTGCCTTTATGACGAAAGTAAAAACGTCCCCACCTCTCATAAATCCATGCTCATCACTCCTGATATTCCCATTCTCATCAACAACTCTCTCAGTCATAGTTTGTAGAGAGGTTGGATACCTTGATCCGCCCGCCATTACTTTAATATAATCCTCTTTCGATCCATCAGAATTCAGGGAAAAGAAACTTTCTCCAAATGATTCCGATCTATCGATCAGTGCTGCAGATCCTGCATCTCCAAAAAGAAATGCTGCTTGTCGATCTTTAGATGAATATACCCGGGAACGTGTTTCACCATTTAATAACAGTATTTTTCGAATCCCACTGTTCCCCATCAAGGAGAATGCTACTGCCAGCCCATAAATAAAACCTGAACATCCCAGATTAATGTCGAATGCGATTGTGTCAATCCTTAGTCCTAATCTGTTTTGCAGGATTATTGAAGTTGCTGGCATTCGGTAGTCTGGTGTCTGGGAAACAAACAGTAATGCATCGATCTCCTTAGGATCTATAGCATTCTCTAGTAAAATTTTACTTGCTGCCTCATAGCAAAGATCTGAGGAGCAAATAGCATCATCAGCAAATCTTCGCTCTATTACTCCGATCTTTTCAATGACTTGACTTATTTCTTCTGGCCTGAAATGGTCAGTGTAAGTCAGATTCCTGATAACTCTTGCCGGAACACATGCAGCAAGTGCGCGAATACCAACACCATTAAATTTTAAGGTTGACATATGATTCCAGGTTTTTAGAAGGATACTTACACCTGCTTTTTCTTAATCTCACTAATTAAATCATTAATAGTGACCAACTTTTGGAAATCATTTCCTTCAATTATGACATTATATTCCTCATCAATCATAGCTAAAATTGACAAGAATGAAAGTGAATCCCAGTTCTCTAAATCTCTGAACCTGGTTTCACCGGAAATCTCTTGATTTTGGATTTCAAGCGTTTCTTTAAAATCTAAAATGAATTTTTCTTCCATATCATAGTTTGTTGAATTGGTTATATCTTTATAAGGTCAGGGCAGACAATTGACTCAGTATCAACAACAACTGATGCCCAAGATAGCCCGACTCCAAAAGCACAGGCAAGAAGTTTCTTATTTGCTAACTTCGATCCAACCTGGGTGACCATAGTCAATGGGATGGAGGCGGATGAGGTATTTCCAAATTCTCTATGGGAATAAGGTACCTTTTTGGCTTCTATTCCAAGTTTTATCCTGATCTTCTCATTCATAAACAGATTAGCCTGATGAAAAAAATAATAGTCAATCGACTCTTTGTCAAGTTTATAGTTATCCAAAAGAGCATTCACACTTCTAGGAGCTTTGCTGATCCCAAAAGTAAATACTGCTGGGCCGTTCATTATGCTTTGCAATCGATTCCTGATAATCCCCGGTTCAATAATTTCTTCCAAAAATGATTCTGGCGAAACAACATTCCGAAATCCTCCGTCCGGAATTATAATTGCTTCAAAGCCTCCGCCATCGGTTCCAAAATTGAACATCATAGGCTTTAAGCCCACTTTAAATTCTACTGCAGTTGCAGTCCCTGCATCTCCAAACAGAGGATAAGTGCTTTTGTCTTTGGGTGATTTGGTAACGGACGTTGTGTCTCCCGCCAAGAGTAAACCTTTGCACATAGTTGATCCATCCAACAATGATGCTATCACGGACAAACCATATACCCAGCCAGAACATCCTAACGAGATATCCATTGAGTAACAATTTGTAGTGATATTAAGACGATTCTGAATTATGCATGATGTAGCAGGAAGTATATAATCAGGTGTCTGGGAAACGAAAATCAAACAATCTATCTCATCTGGACTCCAGCATAATTCATCCAGGAGCCTTTTTGCAGCCTCATAACACAAATCAGAGGTGCAAAACCCAGAATCTTTAACGATATGACGATACTCTACACCAGTCGATTCAATGAACTTTCTTGACTCTTCGATATTGTGAAATATTGATAATGCTTTATTGTCTTCTCTATGCTCAGGAACGCATGCAGCAATTCCTTGAATAGCTATATTACTGATCTCCTTGAAAGCCATTTTTTATATTGGATGAGTTAAAAGTTAAATTTTTTGGCAGGATTCCCGAAATATGTATTGTTATCCTGCGTATTCCTGAGAACAACAGAATATGCACCTATTCTATTGTTATTTCCTATCCTGACTCCTTGGAGTACAACGGATTGTACTCCAAAAAAATTGCAATTACCGATTCTACAGCCTCCAGAGATTCTGGTAGAAGGCTGGAATACATTAAAATCTCCCAAACTAACGTCATGACCAATGGATACTGCCCCATTGAATAAATTGAAATTTCCGATGGCGACATCGCAACTAACACGGCAGCCAAAGAAGAAAACATTGCCCTTCCCTATCAGAAGTGACTCCCTGTCAAAAAAATTGACATTTGGAGCTGCAATATTCGGAAATTCTAACAAGGTATTTGTTAACTTCTTATTAAGTAGATCCAATACTTGTGGGTTTGCAATGGAGAAGACTACAGATAATGGGTTGGGCCATTTATTCAATACATCTGCATTACCAATAATACGCCCATATCTGTTTGGCTTAACTTGCTTTGTCTCATCGTCAAAAAAACCAATTAGGTTCCACTCAGATCGAACCTGATTTATCTGCATTATCATGCATGCTATTTCCCTGCCAAAACCACCGGCACCATAAATAGCTATATCTTTCATAGTAAAATTATTTTATAATAGTTCGGATACTCATAAAAGCCTCAGCAAAATCACAAGAAATAGTTGATCCTCTAAACCTTGCTAATGATTCGATTGCTTCGAGTGACCTGGGATTTGGAAATTTTCTCAGTTGACCTGAATAGCATGACATAGCTTCAAGTTTTGAATGGACTGACGACCCGATATTTACAAAATGATTTGGGATAAAAATATCACTAGAGTAAGGGGCTGCCCATTCTGTTTCAGATAAAGTCTCATATGCAAAGATTGACCTGATGGAATAATCGCCAACAGGCCTAGCTGAAACAATTGCAGCATTGAATACAATTAAATGATCGATATGAATATCACCACGATGGGGTATAAAAAGCATTGAAATCTTAAGCTTCGAAATTATGTCTGCAATCGACTCAGATATTGAAGCAATCGGAATAGTATCAAGCTCTGGCGCAGGAAAATCCAAAAAGAACGTCTCAGTTACCCCAAGAATTGAATGAGCTTGCAAAGCCTGACTTCTTCCCAGCTTGATTCTTTCATCTGAATATAATCTTGCAGTTCCTCGAGTAACAATGAGGACATACACATTGTGATTATCGTTGGCGTACAGCCTCATTACGCCTCCACAACCCAACACTTCATCATCAGGATGCGGAGCAATTATGAGAATATTTTCCTTCATTATACCAAACGTGATAAAATTAGTCTTTTGAGCATCCCTCTCGTATACCCAATACCTACTAGAGAAAACCCGGCTTTCAAGATAACATGCTGAGAAATTGAGTTCTTTACGGTAGTAAATATCCAAAAAGTATTTGATTTATTACTAAATGAGATGGGAATGCATTTAAGGGCAGTTTGATAAAGTCCCTGTCCCCTATAATTCACATCAGTGTAACATGGGCCTATTTGCAAGTCCTCGTCAGACATAAATGGAAATCTTATGTTCTTCTGAATCACATATGAATAATGGGCCACTTTAGCACCATCAAGGATGTAAAATATCCATAGTTTACCAAAACTAAGCAGATACCATAGGAATCCCTTAAACAAACCTTTAAATCTAAGTACTGGCTTCAAGAGTGAGGGTTTGTATAACATGATTCTATAACCGGATTGCAGTGCATAATCAGAACAATCTATCAAACAATCAGTGATAACATATTTTTTATAAACCAAGAACTGCATAAAAAACCTCTTAGGCTTCGTCCAAAGGAAATGATTCAAACTTCACCATTTATAGATACCATCAGGATCTGATAATTGTCATATTGAAATGACATTATGCCTACTCTACATACCTCATTATATGCTTATGAATATAATCAATCTCATCCGGACCATAACGTTGATCTATTGGTATTGGTATCAAATACTTCGATAGATAGGCTTCATATGAGTCAGGATGAACCTGTCTAAGAACGTGGCTCCACCATCGGCCAGTATAGATTCCATGACTTTTCAACTGCTCTACAAGTGATTCATTTTCTATAATAAGCGGGTATACCATTGGGAATAGCTGGTAATCCATTGTTAAGTTGAGTTTAATCTTGTTCAAACCCCTAAGCTTTTCGTGAGCATAACTGAAATTATTAACCCGCTTGTTCTTTATAGATTCATAGTCAATGCTCTTGAGTAAAGTTTTAGTCAGATGAGACATAATCAGAACATCTGCCCTCGACAACCGATTTTCATTTTTCATTCTGTCTTCATAAGCCTTTTGAGAACCCATCTCAATTCTCTTCAACAGAAACAGCGACGTTTCCGAAGAAATATCCTGTGAATAAAGGTTACTATAAAGATTAGCATTATTCCCTATGACATAGCAACCATCCGGGACACCGAAAAATTTCCTGGGAGAATATACATTGAGACAATGTTCAATTGGTGAACTAAAAAAGCCCTGGCTATTATCAATAATGACATTATGAAAATGATTGGTATGCTTAATAATTGTTTTTGAAGTAAGTATCCCGAAATAATTAATTAGGAGGAAAGCTGTATCAATTTCGTTCTGGGCAATATCTGGCTCAAGGTTTTCATTAATTGAATAGTAGATGACCTGAAGACCTCTCGCTGACAAAAAGTCCCTGACTACTGAACACAAATAATACGGTATATAAACTTTTGTTAAGCCTAGTACCTTTATTGCATGATATATCCCAGCCCTAGCAGTGTTCAGTCTGATAATATCAGTATTCTGAGGATAGTACTCCCCGGTATTTCTTAAATCTAGTTCAATATAGCTTCCAATTTCCATTACTCAGTGTATGACATACCTTTGACAATAGGCCTCAAATCATAGCCGCAGTTCATTAAATAGTCTATGATTGAAACATTAGCATGAAATGGACCCCATAATTGATCATATACTATAGGTATATAATGCAAATAATGAAGCCTAATTCCCTTTTCCTGAAAAACTCTATCATCCTGATAAGACCTTGCTCCCATCCCAGAGATGTAATCTGTACCATTTACTGCTTTAACCAAATCAATTATCCTTTCGACGCCAACCGTAGGTACATTAAATGATGATGAATTCACAAGTCGTGTTGAAATCCCTAACTTAGCACAAATAAAGGAAATGATTGCAATATTCATTAAGGCAATATTATCATAATCATGTAGTATCAATTCTGCCAAATCCCTATAAACCTCTTGATAATGAGAAGCCTTTTTATAATTCAGTTCTATTGATTTAAGATGTTTGCTTTTCCAACCCAGTTCATCGCGAGTTTTGACCTCATTAATTCTATCGCCAAGGGTTTGGCAAATAGGGATTTTTATTCTAATTGGACCCTGAGGAGTCTTAAGATAGTGCCAGTGATGCATTCCCTCATTTGAAAATTGTACATCATCAAGGAATATAAAATAATCAGATAATAGAATTTTAGTAAAATAACCGATCCAAGGCAGATAATTAGGTTGGTGGATCCCTACCTTGATAATGCCCTCATACTTAATTAGATTAAGCATTTTATAATTATTTTCTCCTGTAAATGTTGTCTGTCCTAAAAAAAAATGTTATGGATTTAAGAAACAGTTTAAGGTCAAGTTTGAATGAGACTGTTCTGGCATACTCTACATCCACAGGAATATTCTTGTCCCAATCGTGCTCTTCTCTGGCTCTTACCTGTGCCAGACCACTTATCCCGGGTTTTACCGAGAACCGCTCCTTTTCAAAATCTGAATACTCTGAATACTTCTTTGGGAAATGAGTTACCGGCGGCCTGGGGCCGATAAAACTCATTTCTCCTTTAACTATGTTTATAAGTTGTGGTAATTCGTCAAGGCTGGTCTTCCTGATAATTCGCCCAACCCTAGTTATGCGTGGATCATCTTCATATTGTATGTTGTTAACCGGCTTACTGTGAGTAACTGACATTGAACGAAATTTAAAAATTTTAAACTCCTTTCCGTCTTTCCCCAATCTGCTCTGGATGAAGAATACGGGTCCTCTTGTATCAATTTTTATTATAACAGACAAAAGCATAAAAACTGGAATAAGAAGTAAAAGAACTATTAAAGCCAAAATCCAATCAAATGTTGGTTTAATTAATGATAGATACACAATTATACTGATTTAATTTAAGAGAATTGGGTGACCTCAAATCTTATCTCTCTATTTTACATTAAATAGTCGGCCCTTAACAAGTCTTGTTTTTCAATAATTCTGTACAGTTGCATATTTTACCGACCAGTTGCCGGTCAGTAAATTCAGGACAAAATAAATGGCATCCCGGATTTGTCTTAATCTCTTCATCATATTGAAGGCAACTGCTGCCATAATCGTATTAATCATGTCACCTTCAACGCCCTTGAGGTAATTTCTGAGCATTCGGTGATCATTCTTGAGATGCCCAATAACTGGTTCAATCGATGCCCTTCGTCTAAAGCGGA
>JAGVVH010000290.1 GCA_019135895.1 Bacteroidota bacterium
CAGAATCCATCGGTTCTACAACGAACTCTCTGTCCTGTGACCAAAGCCTCCAGTTTCCATTAATATATGCCCTTATTCTATATATCCAACCAAACCTAGTTGAATTATCTATATCGCTATTTGGGAAAATTCGGGTATAATCTGTGTTATTTGTCTCTATATCAATTGCTGGGTAAACTGCATCTGTATGTTTTACATATAGATTGTACATCGTTGCTCCAGGGCATTCACTCCATGTGAAATACCAGATAATATCATCCGATTGATTTGTGCAACCATTATCCATTATTTGGCCGGGAGAGGGAGAAATAAATTCTGGCACACAATAATCTGAAACTGTTACATAGTTACTTTTTGCCGCCACATTCGATCCTGCGCTATTTGTTGCAGTTAATGTGACAGTATATATACCTGCAACTAAGTATGTATGGAAAGGATTCTTTGATGTACTTGTACCTCCATCACCAAAGCTCCAATTCCAGCTCGTCGGATTATTTGTGGATTGATCACTAAACTGAACACTCTGACCTACATTTGGTGTTGTCGTAGAAGCAGTAAATGCTGCCACTGGTGCTATGACAGAAGGATTAACAGTAATATATCCAGTCTTGGTTTCACCATCTGATCCAGCACTATTAGTTGCAGTCAAGGTGACTGTAAAAGTACCTGCCGTATTATAAACATGAGAAGGGTTCCTTGTTGTACTTGTCCCTCCGTCACCAAAGCTCCAACTCCAGCTTGTCGGATTATTAGTTGATTGATCAGTGAATTGCACATTTTGTCCTGCTGTGATAGTCCTTGGTGAACCTGTAAATGCAGCCACTGGTGCTATGACAGAAGGATTAACAGTAATATATCCGGTCTTGGTTTCACCATCTGATCCAGCACTATTAATTGCAGTTAATGTGACAGTATATGTTCCAGCTGTATGGTAAGTATGTGAAGGATTACGCAAAGTGCTTGTACCTCCATCTCCGAAGTTCCAATTCCAGCTAGTCGGGGAATTAGTTGATTTATCAGTGAACTGGACGCTTTGTCCTGCCGTGATTGTTCTTGGGGTGCCATAGAATGCTGTCACAGGGGCAATAACTGGGAGGGTTACTGTAATGTAGTTACTTTTGATTTCCTCATCCGATCCTGCACTATTAGTAGTTGTCAGTCTTACAGTATATGTTCCAGTTGTATTGTAAGTATGTGAAGGATTACGCAAAGTGCTTGTACCTCCATCTCCGAAGTTCCAACTCCAGCTTGTGGGGGAATTAGTTGACTGATCAGTGAACTGGACGCTTTGTCCTGCCGTGATTGTTCTTGGGGTTGCTGTAAATTCGGTTTGTGGTACATTTATCCAAAATTCATTATTAATTCTAAGATTAAATTTCCAAGAATCATAAAGAACCATATCATCTACGGACCTTAGTTCAACATCCACTGCATAATAGCCCTTTTTAAGATTGCGAAGTTGGGCGATAAATGTGGGTATTCTAACATCCCCTTTGGGAACTAATACAGTAATTGGACTTCCCTCAAAATCCTTATCATCTATTTTGAAATGCAGTCTGCATGAAACTTCATTTTCAAGGTCACTATTTGTAACAAGAGGATGAAAATAAATATAGTCAGAACCATCAAATCCGATTTCAGGTTCACATGATTTAGAATCTGGCAATGTTATGGCAGTTCCATTAGTAGAAACATGTCCAGATCTATAGCCTCCACAAAAACTCAATTCCCCTTTTGCACTGCTCGTTATTGGAGAGTGGAATAACCAAGGGTCATCTTTGTCAATAATCTTTAGGCTTTCTTTCCCATGGTAAAAATTTAATGAGTATCCTTTATTTGACTGATCTCCGGAGGATGTAATAACCAAAGTATTTTCACGATACATACGTAATTGACCCCATTTTGTATTAAGAGCAGTTTTAAAATCATCATAGCTTACGTGTACCATAGGCTGCCCACGACAAAAACTAGAAGTTGTTCTTTCCAGGAAAGCTGTAGAGGGGTCATTTACATAAAATCCTGTTGGATCATGACCTGTAACAACAATAGCATGTTCAATGGACTGACATGCTATAAAAACCGGTTTTCCGTTATTAAGTTCACTCAAGATATAACCGCTAAGTTCGTTTTCGCTAAGGAATGGTACTTCTGTTACTCTTGATGATATT
>JAGVVH010000541.1 GCA_019135895.1 Bacteroidota bacterium
AAATATAATGAAAAAAAGACTACACATTTGGGGGATAATAGCTTTAACATGGCTGTTTTTATTGTCACAAAATTCTCTTTTCTGTCAAAAATTAAAAATTGAAGATATCCCTGACGACATCATCCAGACTCTTGAATATGAACATCCCGGGGCAAAAGTATCGGGATGGGAACTTGAAAACAATACTTTCGTTGCTACTTTCAAAGAAGAGGGTTCTACGGGGAAAATCTATATTTCAAATAGTGGCAAGTGGATTAAGACGACCTATTCAATTCCTAAAAATGAACTTCCGTCAGCCATAACCGAATACATAAAAAACAATTATCCTTATTACACTATCTCTATTGCAATGCTTGAGGAAACCCCGGAAGAAAAAATGCACTATTATATTGAAGCAAAGCCTGAAGGTGTGGGAATGCAAAGTTCTATTTTAACCTTTAATGATGTGGGTGCATTAATAAAACGCATTGACCCGGAAGGAGTTGCTGAAAGCAAAAAAGAAATTGAAAAAAAACCGGAAACTCCCAATCAAACGAAGTCAATCGGTAAAACTTCAGACTCCCCTGCTTCAAAAGGAGCCCCTCAAAAAACTGTAGCTAAAGGAAATGATAAAACAGAACCTACGACCAAAACCACTTCCAAACCGACAACCACTAAGACTGACTCTAAACCTGCAACTACCAAAACAACTTCTCAATCTACCACTACTAAGACTGACTCTAAACCCACAACGACCAAAACAACTTCAAAACCTGCCACTACCAAAGCTGAGTCTAAACCCACAACAACTAAAACAACTTCAAAACCGGCCACTACTAAGGCTGAGTCTAAACCCACAACAAGCAAAACAACCGAACCCCCAAAAGAAGAAAAAACAAAAAAAGGAAAAGCTGCTAAGCCGATTGTTGACGAATATGGAAATGTTGCAATTCCCCAAACAGAAGTACCTTCTGTTGTAATTACTGCATTTTCCAAAAAAGTTCAACGCCCTGAAGATTTGAACTGGTTCAAAATTGACACTTTTTATGTTGCAAAATGTATTGCAAAAATGCAAAATAATGATATATACTTCACACCTAAAGGGATTTGGGAAAAAACATTAATAAATTTACCGGAAGAATCTGTAACCGGCAATATGCAAAAGCATTTAAATGCTTTTTACAAAGGATGGAAATTCAAAAAGGCCACAAAGGAATTGCGTTCCGATAAGCAAGATATGACCCTCGTTGAAATTTACGAAAAAGATAATTTGAAAAGCAAACTATTTACAACTGTCATTTTTGACAAAACCGGAAAACTTATAAGAAGTATTGACCCCAATTATTCTTTGGATGGTAGAAATAATGTTAGTGAAGAAGACAATGATTTGAATGAATATTATGCCAAAATGAATATGAACATTAACAACAACAATGGGGATAAAATTCCTTCTGAGATCATGAATGCTTTCAAAGCCAAATATCCACGTATTACCAATGCTCAATGGAGTGAGGATGAAGACGGCAATTATTTGGCTGCTTTTTTAGGTGCACGCAGCAAAGAAATTTGTGTTATCGGAAAATCGGGCACAATTCTTCAGACACAAATGCTTGGAAATGTTGAAACGTTGTCTGAAAATATTCAAAACTATATTAAAGATAAATATAAAGGTTATAAAGTCAAAGAATATTATGCTGTTAAAGACCTAATTGAAAAAAGAAATATTTACAAGGTGATTATTAACAATAAAAAAACCGGTATTGAGGAAATTCTTTGGTTTACTACCGGTGGATTAATCATAGAATAATCATTTTCAAATTACTTAAATGGATTATTTTGAAATTAAACTGACTTTCGATAATAGTGAACCCTGGAAGGAGGTCTTTACATCCATTTTGGCAGATGCCGGTTGTGAGAGTTTCATGGATGGCAATGACGAAAATATCCTTTTGGCTTATATTGCCGAAAATCTTTATAATCCTATAACATTCAAGAAAATATTAGAAGATCATACTTTTAATGTTAAAATAAAATACTCGGTTTCAAAAATTGAAAGTCAGGACTGGAATACAATATGGGAATTAAACTATTCCCCGGTTCTGATTGCCAATCGTTGTTTTATTCATGCCCCATTTCACCAGACACGTCCCGATATTGAATATGACCTTGTAATAGAGCCTAAAATGTC
>JAGVVH010000012.1 GCA_019135895.1 Bacteroidota bacterium
ATAACTCCTCGCAATGAAGATGTTGTTAATGTTCGTACTTTAAGTGTTCTTCCTGAAATCAAAATTTCGAGAACAAATATAGAAAGCATTATATACGATAGAACAGAACAATTTGATGGAGACTCTATTAATTTTAGTGTTGTATTCGCGACAGGAAATCCTATTATAAAAACACTATCTTTTAATGGAGTTAATATTATTCCTTCTGCTGGTATTGGAACTCGTTTAAACCCACTTCTTTTTTCTGTAACTATTGTGGCTGGTGATAATGAACTTATTATTGAAGCTGGACAAACAGCAACAATACTTAATAGTACTTTAGATGCAAATGTTCTCTCTGTTACACCAAATCCATCTACAATTCTTTTTGTTGGAGATACTGTTGAATTTACCATTGCATTTGCATCAGGACATACAGCAGATTCTATTATGTTTAATGGAGAAGATGTAATTAATGATTTTGATCCATTAACAGGAAAGTTAGAAGTAGTTTTAACTACAGGGCCAAATGAAGATGGACAAAATGTAATTACAGTTACTGCTAAACCATTACCATAATCAATATTTAATTTTAGAGGTTCGTGATAGTTTCGATTAACATGAACCTCTTTAAATTATTAAAAAATAAAAGCCATGACTGACGAATTAAAAGATATTATTAGAGATATGAGATATGTAATCTGTGGTTGTGGTTGTGTTACTTGTAATAACTGCAATGACCATAAGATAGAAGATATCTCAATGTTAGTAATACAAGCCTTAAATGAAATAAGACTGTATCCTACTGCATCAAGTTTCCTTGATCAAACTGAATTTAATGATTTAATAGATCAAATATCTCTTCAAAAAGAAATTTATGGAATGTGTTGTCAAAATAATAGATTTCCATTTCTTAGAAAACTTTTATCATTAGAATATACCGCTCTATATAAAGCAGAAGTATTAGCTGCTGGAGGAGATGTTGTTTTATTAGAAGAGGTTGAAGATATATTTTTAATGAGTAAAATGAAAAATTGTTTTATTAATTGTAATACAATATATCCATATCCATTTGATCCAAATGCCTAACTTTATTTAAAGAATTAAAAATATTTACTAACTAATAATACTAATAAAAATGGAAGAAGTGACAACACTTTATGGACTATTAGCAGTGATTATAACATCAATAGGAACTCCAATAACATTACATATTTTACAAAGAAAAAAAGCAGATAAACTAAATAATATACTAACTGAAAGAAATATATCTTCAGAAAATAAAATTGATTTTCTTGTAAATCAAATCAAAGAATCAAATCTTGCGACTCAACGAGTAGATATGCTTATGTTTATGAATTCAAATCCTTATGAATCTTGTACTGATTCTCAAAAGGCAAGGATTCAAAAAAAGTATTTAAAATATCAATCAGATGGTGGAAATGATTGGTTTGATGAAGTCTATGATAATTGGATGGCTGGAATAACAAATACATTTTCTTCTAATATATTAAATGAGTTGGTTTTATTTTGTTCAAATCAGCATAAACATGAATTTAAAACAGTAAAAAATAAAAAAAATAATCCATGAAAGAATTTATTAAATCTATATTTATAAGTGGAAGTGGTATTTCTTCAAAAAGAATA
The DNA here is from genome assembly GCA_019135895.1 of Bacteroidota bacterium. Classification (GTDB taxonomy): domain Bacteria; phylum Bacteroidota; class Bacteroidia; order Bacteroidales; family WCHB1-69; genus JAGVVH01. Next base: position 1,627 of record JAGVVH010000012.1, read on the forward strand.
CTTGCTTTCTTTTTAATTGTTCTTCCTACTATTGCAGCAACTTGTTTATTGTTAATACCAAAACTACATCCAGCATTAGATTATATGGTTGCTTATATCACACCTTGTTTTTCAACAGCAACGTTATTGCTTGGTCTAACGTCTTTTGATAAGAAAATTAAAGAACCACAAAAAGAATAATATTAAAGCCGTACAAGGCGGTAATAATACCTTGTATTAATTATGAAAACAATAGTATTAGGAACCGCACACGCAGAAGATACACCAGGAAAAAGAAGTCCTGATGGCAAATTCAGAGAATATAAATTCTCGCGAGAAATAACATCTCAAGTTGCAGAAAATTTAAAAAAACTTGGTGTCGATGTATTATATATTGATGCGAAGTCAGAACCCAATGTTGGTTATATTAAAAAAAATAAAGTAATCCCAACTAATAATTATACAAAAGGAAAGGATGCCTTGTACTTTGTTTTACACTGTAATGCTTCGGCAAAGAATGGGTGGGATACTGCACGAGGTATTAGTATCTATACCACTGTTGGTAAAACAAAATCAGATGAATATGCAGAGATTATTTATGATGCTATTGAAAATGAATTCAATGATATTACTCCAAATGATAGGGCACGTTGGAAATTCTGGAGAGGAGATAAGACAGATGGTGATATAGATTATGAAGCAAACTTTAATGAAATTATGTGTCGTCCGCCAGCCGTGTTATTAGAATTTTTATTTCAGAATAACAAAGAAGATGTTGCTTTATTAAATGATGAATCAATAAAAAAGCGACTTATTTCTACATTAACAAATGTATTATTTGAAATTGCAAAAAAATAATTTTTTTTACAAAACATTATTATTTGCTTTTAAAAATGATTATCTTTGCAATAAAAACATTATGAAAGAAAATTGTTTGAATTGTAAAAACAAAGAACTAAAACCATTTGAAGGAGTTTATTGTACATTAAATAATCTATTAATCGGAAAAGAAGTTTTGGCATGCAGTGAATTTGAAGAATGCGAAAACCCATTTCAATATAAAGTAGAAAATAGTTGTGATATACAATTAAATAGTGATACAAAAAATAAAGTAGAAGTTGAATATAAAGTAGAAAATAAAATGGACTTATTTAAAAATATAGAATTAACTTAAAATAATAATCATGTATTTTACAGAAATAGGAGAATCAGTTAAACCAGAACAACCTTCAGAAAAAGAATTAAAAGAAAGAAAAAAACAGTTATTAGAAGACAATAAATATTTTTCTTCTAATAAAAGTAATCTCTCTGAAAGGTTTTATAATCTTATTAAAATTCAGGCGGAAACAAATGAGTCGTATCAAAAAATAAAAAGTGATTTGCTTTATAAATTGGAGAGTTGTAATTGGAGTTTAAATAATCCTAATGAAATATCTAATCCTACTTATAAATTAGAATTAGATATAAAAGAAAAAGAAAAAGAAAATATTATAAAAGCATTACAAGTTTTGAATAATCAAATAGCTGTTGGGAATAAGAATATTGTTGAAAATTTACAAATAGCATTAAGTTTTGATAATACACCGGGCATTGGCCAAGATGAAAATCTAAAACAAATATTATCTGAACTTGGAAAAGCAAAATCAGAAACATTACCATTGCCAAAGAAAATAGTTATTAAATAATAAACACACAAAATGAAAACAAAAAAAACCATTCAAGAAAAAGAAATAAAGAATCAAAAATTAGCAAACTTTATTATGAAGCTACATAAAGAAAAGCTTGACACTGAAAGAACACTTTGCAGACTTCTTCATTACGAAGAAGAATACAATCTTTCAGAATTTCTTTCTTTTTTTCAAAAGCTTATTATCAGACTTCAAATGTTTACGCTAAAAGTGAGCATTAGAATTTTGAAATGGGCTATTAATTTTTTAACAAACTTATTACCCGAACAAAAAAATGAGTAATGAAAATAAAAACTATTATAGATTTAATCAAAACGTATGACAACAAGGGGATTGAAACAGAAGAATACGTCTTAAGTAATCGATTTATATATAACGAAATTATATTAAATCGAGGTTATCTACTTGCACAAAAGTTAGAAAATAATATGTTTGTAGAGCCATACAAACAAACAATAAACTGTATTAAATTAATTGAGGTTCCAAGAATTGACTGTGATTGTCTTCTTGGAATTGATAGTTTATGTAAAATACTAAGAACGGAATATCCAATACCTAAATATATTGGAGACACTCTTTCTGTTGCAAGTATTGATGGAAGGAAGAACTTCCAAAAGACTACAAAAGAAAAATTAACTTATGCTAAGGGCAATAGATATACTGCTTATAATATTAAATGGTTTATAGAAAATAATTATATTTATGTTGCTTCAACACCTTCTTTAGAAGGAATAAGTGTAACGTCTTATTTTTTCGATCCTATTGAGGTTTATAACTTATCGCTTTGTAATGATACGACAAATTGTTTAAATATATTAGAGTTAGATTTATATATGCAGGAAGAAGACTTAAACCAAATTATTCAAGTTGTTAATTCAACATTAGGAAATCTTAAATATATTTCCCCAGATGATACATTTGATAAAAAAGATACTTCATTTACCACATATACTGATAATCCATTTAAAAGATATCAATCTAAAAAATAAATAAGATGAAAAGAAAGGCAAAAGTAGTCAATACCCATGAGAATATAAGAAAGCTTTATTCGATTTATACTCCTGAATTTTTCAGTAGGCATAAGATTAATAAAGCGATTCCAAATAAAGTATTGCGTGCATATTTTAAAAAGGTGAGAGAATATGTTTTAGAAGGGTATGTGGTACATCTTCCTATTTCTTATGGAACTATAGCAGTAGAAGGATATCGTCCGCCTGTGGTCACGAAAATAGCGAATGGGCATGGTGGTTATAGATTGAAAGGACTTACTATTAATTGGGGAAAAACACGAGAGCTTTGGGAAGTAGATAAAGAAATGTTAGAAAAAAAACAATGTGTTTATAATACAAATGAGGCTACAGATGGATTCCAATACAAACTTGTACTTAATCGTAATACAAGATATAAGAAAGGCACTCGGTTTTATACATCAAGTAAAATGAAAGTTGCAATAAAAGAAGTTATACGTAATGGTAATTGGCAAATATTCCCAAGAACATTAAAACAAGATGTTGACTTTGTAAAAAGATTTACTACAGAAGGCTCTAAAAATAGAATGAAATATAGGAATTATTTACAATCAATAAATAAAAATAATGAAACAAACTAAAATAGATATAATTTTTAGTAAGCTATCAAGAGATTTAGGCATAACTATTAATGAAGAAGATGTAATAGAATGGACTGGTGATGCTCTTGGTTTATTACGTGTAAGCCCTATGCTTTCAGAACGAGTTTGTTTTGGACAGGTTAAGAATTTTAAAATGTGTTTGCCATCAAACTTTTTATATCTACGTATGGTAGCAAGACATAGACATTGTCATCATTTTGACTATTGGTGGAGAAATACTCTAACAATTGAATGTAATGATAGTGGAGATGAGGGAACTGTTAGTTGGTCTACTTACTTATATCCTGACCATGGTTATGATATTACCGCAGCAGAATTAGCTGATGGTGTATTCCCGTATGGTTCATTTATATCATCATCTTGTTTTAGAAATAATTGGACGCCAATACGATTAAGTGAACATGTATTTTTTAATGGATTACATTATCCGAGACATTATCATGAACCAGAACTTGAAGGTTTATATGGTTCTAATATAGATGAATATAAAATAGTTGGAGATGAAAATAGAGTTCTCCAATTTAACTTTGAAAGAGGAATTGTTGCAATAGCTTATTTAGCTGTAGCAATAGATGAAGGAACAGGCTACCCTTTAATACCTGACGATGAAAGAACGATTGAAGCCATTTGTTATTATATTAAATGGAAGATCGCACAAAGAAATTTGTTTAGCGGAAGTTATACTGAGTTTAAATTTAATCAAGCTAAATCACAAGAGATGGAACGCTTGTGGGTTCAATATTCAAGAGCGGCAAAGAATAATGCTGTGATGCCAAAGACACTTGATGAACATCAAAACAGAATGGATAACTGGTTAAATATAATTCCTAATTATTATAAATATTATTCATATTTTGGAAGACATATCAATGGCTGAAAATAAAGAACAACAACAAGCTGCACAAGAATCACAAATCCAAAACTCATTTGATATTGGATTATTTTCTGATTGTCCTGAGAATCTACAACCACGGGGAACGTATCGTTATGCAATGGATGTAGTGAAAGCTGATTTTACTGTTAGTGATAAAGGAACTTTAAATGCAAACTTACTTACAAATGAAAAAAGCACAGTATTACAATTTGATTTAAGCACAATTTGTATTAATCCAGATGTTATCGGAAATATTTATATTGACAATTATCAGTATATTCTATTTGTTGTAGGTTCAAAAAATGTAGGCGGTGTTCCAAAAAAGTATTCTGGAATTTTATTATTTAATTTTAATGATAGTACTTGTATTGAATTACTAACAAGTATTGCAACACATTCAAATGAAGATGATGTTTTAAATTTTCATACGCATTTTCAAATACAAGGCACATTTAGAATAAGAAGGAATGGTGAAAAGGTTATTTATTGGACTGATGGGAATAATCCTGTAAGGACTTTAAATATAGATCAGCTAAATGAATATACAGATAGTCTTGGAAATATAAGAGTTAATATGCTTACTCTTATGAAGCGTTATAGTAATATTCCACGACTTTCTAATATAGCTGTTCTTGGAGGCGGACAACTTCCTGTTGGAACATATAGTATTGCGGTTCGTCTTATTGATGATGATTTGAACACTACAGCATGGATAACGGTTTCACGACAAGTGGTGATTACTAATACATCTTCTAATGCAGCTATTCAAATGACCGGAGGAAGATTAAATAGTAATAGTGATATTTCATATACTAATTCAAGTAGTAAGATAGATTGTACAGTTTTAGGAAATACAATAGATGATGACTATGCTTATGTCCAATTTGGTTTAGTGGCATATAATATGTTTGATACTGAAACAGCATTAAAAATATATTTATCAGCAGCAGTGCCTATTTTAAAAGATGCAGCGAATAATATAATGGATTCATTTTATTCGTTTTCATCTATTAATGGACTAAATTCAACCACAGCAACTGAATTGATTTATAAACCATCTGCAATTGAAAGAGCTTTTACTATGTGTCAAGTAAATAATAGACTTGTACTTGGAAATGTAGAAGCTGCACAAATTAAATGGGAGAAATTACAGAAGTATGCATCTGCAATATTTACAGAAGTTGCTGTAAAGAAAGTAGAAAATTTACATGATATTGAAAATAAAGACGCTTCTTTTCATCCAGTACATAATATCTTTGATGTTGGCTTTCAATGGGGTGAAATTTATTCTTTAGGTATTGTATATGTATTAGATAATGGTATTACTTCACCTGTATATCATATTCCGGGAGTTAATAATAATGTTTTAAATTCAGATATAATACCAGACAATAACAGAAATGTTATTAAAATGATTCCAGAAGATAATAATAATAAATGCCAAGATTTTTATTATGATGATTCTTTTGGTAATGATTATGCAGGAAATGATTTAAATCAAACACAAGTAAGACATCATAGGATTCCATTAAGAACAACTTATGGTCCAGATGGAGATGCCCATAATAACGGGTTTCCATTAGTAGATATTAATATTGCTGATTTAGAAGAAGTAGATTCTCAAAAAAATTATTATTTGCATATAAAAACAAAAAGAACGAAAGGTGGTTTTGATTTTGTTAATACTATAATTCCAAATCCTACAGTAGATGGAGAAAATAAAGACAACCAATATGATGAATTTTCATTTGAGGTTTATTATCATATAAATAAAAAACTATCTAATGGGGAATGGCAGAGAGAATTTAAGGTTGCAAAAGGAAATGAATATTTTTTTACAAGAGATGATTGGAATAATAACAGCCATTTAACATATTTCTTATGTTCGTGTGATTCAGATGAACATCCTGTAGTTGATTTTATTTCAGAACCACCACGGTTTATTGAACAAATAACAGCTGGATTTTTTGGACACAATAATGGTGTTACTGATACATATGATAAAAAAGAATTTCCTCGATTAGTTGAATCACCTGGAGCTAATTTTACATATCCAAAAGTAAAAGATTATATAGGTGCAATTTGGTATTCTTCAGCGGGTGCAGTACCGGCAACTTATTATAAATCAGAAGGTGGTGATGCGATGAGAGATGCTGTAAAATCTGCTTATGAAACTACTACATATGGAAGGCGTGGAATGATTCGCGCATATGCTCCAACTACTTATGGTTTTTATAATTTAGAATCTGCACTTGCTAAATATCCATTAGTACCAAGAGAACAAGACCTTCATTGTCCTGACCATCATGCTATATGGTTTAGCGGGCGTGTCAATAATTGCTCTCGTTTTACATATATGTATAAGTCAAATTTTGAGGGTGGGACTATAGCTGAAAAGAGACAAGCAATGTATATAACTCCATCTATATATGGTGGAGGGCCAACAAATATGGGCGATGATTATACAACTGATGGTGTTTATCAAGATGAATCATTATCTGTTTTATTGACCAAAAAAAATTTAATAGATAATGATCTTGGAATACCAACACGTTATGGGGCAGTATTATCACATGCGTTTATTGGCAAATATAATAAAAATATAGATGGAGAATCTGCCACTTCTAAAGGTGTTACCAATAGAATAAAGAGAGAATTTGCAGACGACCGATATAGTGATTATATTGGCGATGCATCTTATAATAGAAGATGTTTAACTGGCAATGTAACATGTTATATTAATGGAGCTTCTCCCGGATATGCAGGGAAGCGTGCATTTCAAGACCATATAAGATTAGCTTATAGAGAAGGAATATTATATACACTTACTGATCAAAATATATCAACATCGAAACAGCTTGATAAGACTTATCCTCCTTATGATAATACAGATTTATCAACTGGTGCGGCACCTAACTGGCCTATTTCTAGTGGAGATGATTTAATTAATGGTTTAACAGAAATTGTTTATAATGTATCTGTTATAAATAAATTTTGTATGCGAAGTATGAGTGTAAGAGAAAAAAATGCTGATGCAGGATATGGTAATTCAGCACAATTTAATCCAACAAACGGAAAAGCTTTCTATACTAATTTTGGAGAAAGTACTCAAGGAAATTCCATAAGAGTAACTGGGTCCGTACAAGTTTATTATGATATTGATGGAACTGGATATCAAAAAGAAGAAATACAAAGAATACGATCATCTAATCAAGCTATTCTTGATCAAGTCGATTCAGTACAAGGTTATATGAGATGGTCTAAATTTTGGTTTAATGAATTTGTTAAATTAACAGATTCAGAAGATTCTGAAGTTAATATGCCAGATATTAAATATAATACATATATTCCCGGATTTAATTTTAGTAATATTTCAATTCCCCCAAAAGAAGAATTGGATGGACATAAAGTAATTGGTTATTATTTTGTTGCCAATAAAAGAGATGCTAATAATTCTACTATACTTGACAGTGCATATATGTTACCGACAAGCAAAATCAGATCATCTCAGTCAAGTTCCGATAAGGTTATATTTTGTGGATTAACAAATAGAAAGCCGGGTTCTGCAACATTTAGCTTTAACAGAGACTGGGTGCAGATACTTTCATTAAAGAATAAGTTTTTAAAAGAGATGTATGATTCGACCGGTGGAAATTTAAAATTCATTCCTCAATATAAACTTGGCATTGATTATTTAAAGTTAAAAAATATATATACTTCCGATCCAGATCATGTAGAGAATAATAGAGGAATAACTAATTTTGGGAGTGTAGATGTTAATCCATTTGATGATGATATAATAATAATAAAAAATCTAACTGAAGATTGTTTTCCCGGTACATCATATTCAAAATCTAAAAACAAAATAACAGAGGAAGATAAAGATGGATTCTCTTTATATACTGCATATAAGGAAATTCCAATTACAAAGATTACAAGATTTCAAATACAAGGGATGATTAGTATTAAGTTTTTAGATAACTTATATCCACTTGAAATGAAAGATTATCAAGATTATGATGAGGGTAAAAACTATACTTTATATAATTATTCACAGGATAATAATACTTTAATAGCGAAGTTATCTAATGTAGCAATGCCTTATAATATTGAAGATACTGAAAACGATAATATAACAGCATTAATGAATAATTATTTATATGGATATTTATACAAAGAATTATCAAATCCATATTTTAATTGGAGAGACTTACCATTTTTTGAAATAACACCATTTATTCCTTATGAAGAGAGAGCTATAAATCCAAATGTAGGAATTAATTCTTTTGGTGGAGATACTTATGTTTCTCCTATTAAATATACTAATTCATTTTTCTATAATAATTTTTTGAAGAAACGAGAAAAGAAAAGCTCTTGGATGGGTTATCTAACTGGTGCAGTTAAAACAATTATGGGTGTTGGGAAGATAGTTGCAGGTATCTATGGTGGAGGGCCAACAATGATCGCTCAAGGGGCTAATGATGCTCTACAAGGAGGGCTTTCTATTACCACAGATGCTGTAATGGATTCTGCTAAGAAAAATTTTAGTTATGATTCAGATAAAACAAATAAATATGCAAAACTATTTAGAGATAGACTTTGGTCAATGCATATAAATACAAGTAGTATTCCAGATGATTTAATTGTTACTATATCTGAGATTATAAATTCTTTATGGTTTGATTCTACTATAAATGCTTATTGGAGAAGTGAAAGTAATGAAGAAAGATTATATCAATATCCATGTGAATATTTTAATGATGGAGACTATAGTAAGTATTTATTAAACAAATGGACTGAACTATCTTTAGAGACAGAAGGAAATAGGTCTTTTATTGGTGCGGCTAAAAATGAACTTTATATTTATAATAGGGACTTATTCTTAAACTCTTTAAGACTTCATTATGCTATTCCATTTACTTATGATGACAATGCAAAGCAAAATGAAAAGCATCCATATAGATTAATTTATAGTGAAGTTAG
>JAGVVH010000210.1 GCA_019135895.1 Bacteroidota bacterium
TCATATCTCTCCAAGGGAATTCCCTCTTATTAGACTGAAACCATTCTAATAATATTTTGCGAAAAATCCTTATTTTTCTTTTGTCCCACATCTTGCAAAGATAAGAACATGTGCATTCAAGATACCTCACTCTCACTCATGCCGGACAGAATTATAACTAGATTAAGCATTAATTACTTTCATGTCATTTATCATTCGCTAATTAATTTATCAGATCCTTACGTAGTTGTTTTATAGATGTGTATAGAAATCCTTTGAGTTATCACGCACAGAGATAGTGTTTAATAAAGTGGGTCTGGTGTAGCTATAAGAAAAGTTTGACCGTTTTTTGCAGCTTTAGGGGTCTGTTGTCTGTCAAGGGCTTCACCTGTCAGTTTATTTTGACATAGGTTGCTGAAGTTATTGAATTTTATCGGGGATCTTTTTACCTTCATCTTTTGACTGAAAAACCAATATCCAAACCAATAAATCATGTTAAACTACAAGATCAACAGGGAGAAATTCATTAAAACACTGGAGCTATACATTAATAAATGTACTGAGACAGATTGGTTGGCAACCGGTGAAATTTATAAATTCCATTTTGCGGACTGGTTGTTTAAAAGGGTTGACTTCAATAAGCAGACCGACGAACAAATTCTCGAAATCAGTATTGCATCTCAGGATGAAAAATTCGACGGGAAGACAAAGGGAGTAAATTTTCTGGATACTCCTAAAAGATATGGGAATCAGATTATTGAATTAAAAGACATACAAACAATAAGGTATTTATTTGAGGGAGGACCGCTAGAAAAAGAAAGGATTAAAACATCCTTAAGCCTGCCAAAGTTTTCTGCCTGGTTAGCTACATTAATTCCTGATAAATTTAATACCTGTCCCAGGATAGATCTGATATTTGCACTGGAGTATCTTTTTGATGAAAAGAATCTGCCTAAAAAAGGCTTTAAATCTTTCGTAAAGAGTCAGGAGTTGTTGAGCATTCTGAGGAAGGAAATTCATGAAAACATCGATAAATTCAGAGGGGTCTCAGTAAAATTCGATGTATTAAGAGAAATCACTCCCGTCGTTGAGGTATGGCTCGTCCAGGACTTTATTTTCTTCATTCGAAAACATATCCTCGTTGGCAAAGAAATGTTCACATGGGTTCCACTTTTCGAAGAACTTGCGACCAAGTTGCTGTCTTACAAAGACAAGCAATCTGAAATCATACAAAAACTAATTGCTTCTGGAATTGAGGAAGGTCTCAATGATTTAAATATTGAAGGAGAAACGATTCAATTAAAAGAAATTGATCCTTTAACAGTTTTTGCATCAATCACAAAATATGGTGAAGAGAAGGTGGTGCAAATTGTAAAGAAGTTAAAAGTCAATTTCGAGTTGAATTCAGAAACCCCTGTGGATGCTTGGGGCATCCCCAGAACCTTTCCTCAAAATGTCTGGTTCTTCGGATATGAAAAAGACCGTGAACCAGAACGCATTTCAATACTCTGGGAGTTATTTGAGCAAGCCATTAATTCTAATATCAATAATGATCTTTTCGACAAAGTAATCGGATTACATGGGATTGGGATTACAAAGTTGACGAGTAATCTTTATAAAGCCCGACCATCACAATATCTTACAATCGACAGAAACACTATCTACTATCTTAATGCGCTGGCAATTGATACAAATATCAGAAGTCTTGGAGATTATTTCTCAATAATTGAACAAGCAAAAGAGAAAACGGGTCTGAAACTTTACGAGATTTCCCACTTAGCATACATGGAAAATAATTATGAAGACTTTGTTGACGAAAAAATTATAGAAGATCCACACCCTGATCCACAGGTCAGATACTGGATCTATGCGCCAGGGGCCAACGCTCAATTTTGGGATACCTTTTATGCGGACGGAGTGATGGGTATAGGCTGGAATCAAACAGGTAACTTGAACAACTTTCCTGACAGGGAGAGCATCGGAAAGAAAATGCAGGAAGAAATAGACTCTGAAAGGTCATTCTCAAACGACTCCCTTGCATGCTGGCAATTTTTGAAAGTAATTAAACCTGAGGATATTATCGTCGCTAAGAAGGGAGTAAAAACATATATAGGATATGGAATAGTCGAATCTGATTACTACTATGACCCGTCAAGGAGTGATTACCATCATTTAAGAAAGGTCAGATGGATAAACAAAGGTGAATGGCCGGAAGAGAACAGCAATATTGTCTTAAAAACACTTACTGATATAACACCTTTCCCGGAGTATGTCGATAAACTTAAATCCCTCCTTGGAATTGAAGAGAAAATCGAACAACCAATAGTACCTCATCCAAATCATAGCGGGGAACAACAATTCTGGTGGATTAATGCCAATCCGACCTATTGGAATATAGATCATTTTGCACTAGGGCAAGAACAGACCTATACAACGCACAACGACAAAGGGAACAAAAGAAGAATTTACGAGTACTTTACCAAAGTTGAACCCGGTGACCTGATCATTGGCTATCAATCTGCCCCAATACTTAAGGTTAAAGCCATTTTCGAAGTAGTTAGTGGCATAACCGACGATGAAGAGGAAGGTGAAATAATTACATTCAAGATCAAGGAATTCTTTCCATACCAAGCCTCATGGGAAGACCTGAAAACGGTCTCTGAGTTAAGTGCATGTGAAGTCTTCAAAAATCACCAGGGATCTCTCTTCAAACTGAACGAGGAGGAATTTAGATCAATATGTCGTTTATGCAGACAAGAGATTACGAAAAGATTAGATCCATATACAAAGCAGGAGGCTCTTAAAGAGATATTTCTGAATGAACGGAGACTTGATGAAATTATAAACTCGATAGAATATAAAAGGAATATAATCCTGCAAGGCCCCCCCGGGACAGGTAAAACATTTATTGCTAAAAGATTAGCTTATCTTCTATCAGGATTTAAAGATAGTTCAAAGGTTGAAATGATTCAGTTTCATCAGTCCTACTCTTATGAAGATTTCATACAAGGCTATCGTCCAACAGGAGATGGGAAATTTCAATTGAAGAATGGAGTCTTCTTTGAATTTTGCTTAAAAGCACAGCATGATCCCGATCACAAGTATTTCTTCATTATAGATGAAATAAACCGTGGCAACCTGAGCAAAATCTTCGGAGAACTTATGATGCTGATCGAGCATGATAAGCGAGGTAAAGATTTTGGAATCAGACTGACCTACTCAAGTACAGAAAATGAGAAGTTCTTTCTCCCGGAAAACCTCTACATCATTGGGACAATGAATACAGCCGACAGATCTCTGGCCATTGTTGATTATGCCCTGAGAAGAAGATTCAACTTTATAGATATTAATCCTTCATTTAATGATCCACGCTTCGCCAAATTGCTTTCAATCAATGGAGTTGATGACGATCTGATTAATCGGATTATTTCAAGATTTAATGATCTCAATGCAGTCATATCCGAAGATGACAACCTTGGGAGGTGGTTTTCAATTGGTCACAGCTATTTCTGTTCTAAACCGATTGTTAATGAATCAACATGGTACAGACAGGTTATTGATAATGAGATAAGGCCTCTTCTAAGGGAGTATTGGTTCGATGATATTGAAAAAGCAGAAGACAATGTAAACAAGTTACTTCGTGAGTGAGTATAAAATACCTATAGAAAACATCTATTATTTGCTTTGCTATTCCTGGAACCAGCTGGATGCCTCAAACAGAATCAGGGTTAGTGCTTCAGACTATACTCAATACATAGATCTGTTTGCTAAGGTCCTTAATAATGGCTGTAGCTATATTTTAAAGAGAGGCCTCGACAGAACATATAAGAATGAATTTGAAGAATTAACGCAGGTGCACGGCAAAATTGATTTCAAGAATAACCTGAGGAATCTTTCAGTCCCATCCTTAAGATTGCATTGCGACTTCGATGAATTATCCCAAGATATTCTTCACAATCAAATAATTAAAGCTACTTTAAATAAATTACTCAGAGTAAAGAATCTTGACAGGTCGATACGGTTAGAGCTCCTTGAGGTCTATAAACGTTTCCTCCATATCTCAGATATAGCACTCACAAGTAATCATTTCGCGAAGGTAAATCTACACAGGAACAATCTGTTTTATAGATTCGTGCTTAACGTTGCATTCATTATTCACGAAAACATTTCTCTTAATGAAGATACAGGGTCTTACGAGTTCATAGATTTCGTAAGAGATGAAAAGAAGATGGCAAAATTGTTTGAACATTTTGTCAGAAATTTCTTCAAAGAAGCTCTTCGAAATAGTGATTTCAATGTTGGATCAGAAACAATTATGTGGAATGTTACTCAAAAGGGGGACAATAATATCGACTTCCTTCCTATTATGAAGACGGATATCTCTCTCACATCTCCAAACAGGAAAATAATTATTGACACGAAGTATTACGCAGAATGTCTTAATGAGTATTATGACAAAGAAAAGATCATATCAGCTAACCTGTACCAAATGTATGCATATGTTAAGAATGCAGAAGTCCAGGGCGGGTCAGCAATAAACAGTGAAGGATTATTGCTATATCCAACCGTTTCTAAAGAACATTCCATTACCAACATTATTGATAATCATAAAATTACCATAAAGACGATTAATCTGAACCAGCATTGGAGGCTTATCCGGAATGATTTATTGGAGATTATTAATTAAAAGCAACCCGCAAAACATTTATCAGCATAAGAGATAAAAGCCGACAGCTGATAAAAACTTTCAAATTAAATTGTTTGTCTTTGAATGAATACGAGCCCAGCCATGGCTCATATGAGATTCTATTCACTTCTACCATTAAGTCACCCGAAAATATTGGTAGAATCGGGGCAAATAAGGATTGGGATTCCAAAATATTGAGTAATAAAAATACTTGTAAAACATGCTGATCATAAAAACAGTCAATATGCCGTTTATAGTCATGATGCTCTTCTTGGGCTTCGCCAGATCTTTGCCAAAAAGGATGAGCAATCCTGTGGCGATGGTAATAGGCATAACCATGAATAGGCATGTATCTGCAATATATCGTAATGCAATATCTAATAATCGTTCACATCATGGCTGAAAATAAGATAACGGTACTCTTAGGACAGGCAATCCGTGAAGGCAAATACCTTGACATCACGTACAAAAATCAATATGAGGAAATTAATCCGTTCTGGATCAGTATTCTGGATATCAATGCTAACGATGAGCTTCGGGTTAACATGTTCAATGTCACAAAAGAAGACCCTATTTATGATGCGAAGATTTTCATTTCCAGGATTCAAACAGCTGAGATCTTGAAATTTTCACATTACGATGTTCCTGACAAATTGATTAGAAAGATTGATGAGGATGAGAGTTTACAGAAGTATGATTTCGATAGATTTGACAATAATATATTAAATTATTATTTAGAGTGTTACAAGGCAAATACTGATCGATTCCTTCACAAGACACATTTAATACCGGATCTGGATATTCATGAACTGGAAAATCAAAATCCATATCTCCTCAAAGAGGAGCAACAAAAGCACATAATAAAAGAAATCTACAGGAATGCTTACAATAGTTTCTATGATTATGACCTTGCTATTTGCGAATTCTCAATAGACCTGGAATCAAAAGGGAAGTTTGTTGTTGCATTCAGAAAGTTAATGTTTGACCCGGTTGCGAAAACCCTTCTTATAGGGTCCACAACAAATTTTAATTCAGTCTTTTACATCAACGACACCAAATATTCACTGTCATATTATACCGATTTAAGTCCCATCGACTTTGAGTCGTCATACCGCGAAGACGCCAATGGTACTATTAAGCTCTTAGCCGATAATTTCAGGTCAGGGGAGTTACCCAATACAAGGCCGGAAATAGTGGTTCTGGGTTACCGACAAATTGATATATCTGACATTTACGATGAAATAAATTCTGATCACTCAAATGAAAAGTTGCAGGTCCCTTTGAAAGCGTTCTTCCAGAATTTATCCTTGTTTGACAGAAAAAACAGAAAAGAACCACATATCGTTCTTTATGACAATAATGTCAATATAGATCAGCTGCGAACCATCTATAATTCATTGAAGTACCCCGTCACTTATGTCCAGGGACCTCCGGGTACCGGAAAAACACAAACGATCTTAAACATCGTGGTCAATTGCCTGGTAAACAACAAAACTCTACTGATAACATCAAACAACAATATTCCAATTGACGGGATAAAGGAGAAATTGAACCTCGGGAAATATAAGGACAAAGAGATTCTCTTTCCGATTATTCGCCTGGGTAACAACAAGCTGGTTGCAGAAGCATTGAAAAGGATAAAATTCCTGTATGAATTTGAAACAAAGGATGTCCCCAGAGAAGAATTGCTGTTCAATCTGAAAGAAAAATCAAAAGAAAACAACCTAAGACTGCTTGAGAAATTAAAGAACTATGAGGAAAGAATCGATTTGGAGCAGAACCTGGATTTTATATCCGGATTATCATCAAAAGGCAGTTATTGGCTGCTTGATCAGGAAAAAAAGAAACTTGAAGAACGACTAAGTCAAATTCCCGAAACGACTGACGCTAACGTAAAAGGAATCTTTGACGTAATTAAGGGTAATTACCAGCTTCTTCAATATTTCTACTTCGAGTCTTTAAAACACATTAAACGCTTAAAAAGCAAAGATTACAGTGACCTGGCCGGAATCCTGAATATCGATGATGAAAGCGAGCAGGTAAAGGAATTTAACAAGTGGATTGCAGACGACAGGAACCTGGAAAAATTTACCAAAGTATTTCCAATTATCCTCACGACTAACATTTCAAGTCGCAAACTGGGGAGGACATTCAAATTTGATTTACTGACAATTGATGAGGCAGGTCAGTGTGACATTGCCACAAGCCTGATCCCTATTTCAAAATGCTCGAACATGGTTTTAATTGGCGACACAAATCAGCTGAAGCCAATTGTAGTTTTTGAGGAAAGCAAGAACAAGCAATTAATGAAGCAATTTGAAATTGATGAACGATACGACTACTACAACAATTCCATTCTCTCTGTCTATAAAAGCGTTGACAACATTTCACGGGATATACTATTAAGTTATCATTATCGGTGCGGGAGAAAGATTATCGATTATTCCAACATGAGATTTTATGAAAGCAAGTTGAATCTGGGCGAGATTAAAATCCCCGGAAATGTAAAATTAATTGATGTGAATAACGTAAACCAAACGCAGCGCAACTCACAAACAGAAGAAGCCAGAGAAATTGTCAATTACATAAAGGAGAATAATTTATCTGACGTCTTTATCATTACACCCTTTAGAAACCAAGAGTATGTCATCAACCAATATCTGGACGAAGCAAAAGAGAAGAAGGAAATCTATGAAACAGTAAGCTGCGGAACAATCCATAAGGTCCAGGGACAAGAAAACAAGACGATTATCATTTCTACAGCAATCTCGAAAAAAACCGCTCCAAAAACCTACGACTGGATCAAGAATAACAGCCAGTTGATAAATGTCGGAGTCACAAGGGCAAAGGAAAACCTAATTGTTGTAACAGACAGAAAGGCAATTGATATTATCTCAAAAAAGAATGACGATTTATACGCATTGATTGATTACGTAGAAAAAAACGGGACAGTACATGTTCCTCAGAGTGTGGTTAATAAATTCACGATCGGGTTCTCCAATGATTCACGTTTTGAAGAGATGTTCTACTCGACAATGTATCATTATTGCTCTATTGCTGGTGGCCGGTTTAAGAGAAATGTCAAAATAATTGATGTATTCCCGGAAGAAAAGAATAATCCAATTGTCAATAAGAGAGAATTTGACGGAGTGCTTTACAAGGGGAACATTCCTGAGATCGTGTTTGAGATAAATGGAAGAGAACATTATACAAAAAAGAATCGAATCAAGTCGGATGAGATAAAAATGCAGTTACTGAGATCCAAAAACGTAAGATTGATATTGATTCCAAACCAATATGTTAAGCATTACGAATTTATCCGGGAATTGATAAGCAAATTTAAGGGTGATGGTTATCAGAAATCGTTGTTTGATGGTTACGATTTTGCGAACTGATATGAGCAGTTTATTGGTTTGTTTGTTCAGTTGCAGCCACCGGGCCAAATTGACCACCTTGTGCCGGTGAATAAATCTGTCTTCGGATCGGGAACAATGATACAGTCACATAGACAGTGAGAGAGATAAAGGCTTGATATCATCATCTCCCCTTCTGAGCTGGAGTTGAAGACCTCCTTCGGTAAGAAAATGACGCACATCATTCCCCGGAGCTCAGAGAACACCGCAGGCCACGGAATCAAAGACTTTTCAGAATCTTAAAGTATTCTGATTCATGGTTCCGGGTTACATTCAACAGATACCATCCCGGTTCAAGACTCTCCAGATCCAGAATTACCAGGTCTCCGTCCTGCTCCCCGGTCAGCAGAGGCTTTCCTGAAAAATCCGTAATAGTGTACCGGGTCTTCGCTTCGAGACTCTCTTCAGGATTCAGCCTGATTGACAGTTTATCGCGGAAAGGAATGGGAAAAATGAGCAGGCCGCTTTCAGTAACAGGTTCAATACCGGTAATGACATAGTTATACGGCTCTGACAGTTCTGAAGGACATCCGTCAGCTACCACCTGCAGTGTGTAAATGCCGTTAACAGCGGGATATAACGTTTTTGCCGTCTGCCCGGAAAAGATATCATTTATGTACCACCGGTTGTTAACCTCACTCGATGAAACAAGCCTCACAGTTCCGGAAATGGTGTCGACAGCCAGAACGGGCTTTTTCGGATTAATGCATAACTCCATCCAGACCGTATCAGCCTCTTCATAAGAATCATTGCCCGGCTCGGTGGCGATGACCGTAATCCTGCCCGGACTGCTGTATATCAGCCTGTTTTTTTCAAAATAAGCGTTACCTGCCATCACCTTGAAAAAGACCTCCTCCCCTGAATCGGAAGTGGCATTCAGGTAAACCGGGTTGTCACCCTCGGTAATAAGGCCGGGATCTTCCACAACGATTCTGTTCTCCGCCTTAGCAATAGAAACCGTGATATTCTCCGCACTGAAATATGTGCTGTCAGTCCCGTCGGTATAAGCCTTGATCAAAGCCGTACCAAGCCCTATTGCACGTATCTCGTTCCCTTCAATATAAGTCCTTTCGTCCATGCTTATGAAACTGACATCGAGGCCGGATCCGGATGTGGCATTGATTGTCTGATACTGGTAAAGTTTCATGGGATTCAATGGCTGGTAACTGATCCCGTAATAGCTCCTGCCCGGCTCCGTTTCGTTTGTGACCAGAAGTTTATTGGAGTATTGGGTTGTAAGAAATACGGTTCCATCGGGAGATTCGCAAAAATACCCGTTAACATTGGCAACAGGGGGAATACCTTCATTAGTTGCGACCCATCTTTGAGAATAGTCCATCCTGGAATAGATCCCGGGAGAGGAACCTGATACACGGTTGGCAAACAGATGTCCCGCGGAAGCAGAAAAAATACCATTCATTATCATTGAGAAAGGTAAAGGGTTTGTCGCGCCCCAGGTTTCCTGCTGCCATGGCGTTGAGGCGATTGCCCCAGAAACGGTATTTCTGAAGAGCCCCCCGACCTGGAAATTGGTTGCCACACCGTCGAGAGATATGATCATCTCCGAACCGGAGGTAAAATCGATACCCAGGATCTGTGCAACATTGACCACATATTCAGTGCCGTCAAGATTCAGTCTTATCTCTTTTTTCTGCCACCGGCCCTGATTCTCATCCCAGAGCCAGAGACCTCCGTTCAGGCCGTTGTCATCCTGCTGCAGAGTGCAGAAGAGGTTTCCACTTGCGTCGGAGATAATGTTGTTTACGTAACCTGACGGGAGGCCATTGGTGCTGGCAGTCCAGGATTTGCCGTTGTCCGTCGATCTGAATATCCCTCCGGAAACGGGTGAACAGGCATACAGCCAGCCATTCCGGTCCTCAGCAAAGCCCGTTACAAATGCAAGGCCGACAGGAATCTCATCCCATTTGTCGCTGTTCACTTCATTCCGGTATATCCTGTCAATCCCGCCACCTAAAACAGTACCATCCGCAGAGGCGAAGAGAACAGTGACAGGCTGATCTTTCGGGAGGTCCAGAACATGATCCCACGATGCTCCTTTATCAGCACTCCTGAAAATACCCATGTTGTAGGTGGAGACAAAGATCGCTTTGCGATACTGCGAATAGAGTATTCCGGAGTGTTGAGCATTGGCATCTGTTTCAACTCCGCTGATCTTCCAGAACGACTGTGCGCTGATGCTGATGGTGGAAATAAAGAATATGAACAATGCTGCTGTTTTCATATCCGGTCTGTCGGGAGAAAGCCATTAATTCGTCCCGGTTGATTTTTTAACAACCGACTCTGCGAATTGTTTGATGCCAGGATAATAATGAGGGGGTTACCGTTGGAGAGGTGCGGGCATCTTCAATATTACACCCGGAAATGTGGTAATAATCGTTCCGGGCTCGTCGCCCTGCGTGTCAAAGAAGGTGACCCGCTTAACCTGATCGATGTCAACGGTGATTATTCAGAATCAGACTGAGCTGCCTGTCCGGAGTCAACCTGCCATCATCCGGCAGAAATCCTTCACGTGCATTCTCTGTATGCCCTGATAAGATGAGGTTTCGTTTAGCTCATCCATCGTTACCACATATTTGGGGTAATTGTCGCTGATCCCAAGCAGATTTCCGAATTCACGCTGTGCCGTCTCAGGCTTTTCAAGAAGATATGCAACCTGAACATAAAAATCCGCTCTCCTCCTCGACTGGCAATGAAGTCAATTTCCTTGCCGTTTTCCGATCCAACCGTCACCTCATAGCCGGCAGTCCTGAGATGAAGAAAAACGATGTTCTCCAGCATTTTATGAACATCAGCCAGATTATATCCTGCAATGACATTCCTGATTCCGGTGTCACCGAAGAAGTATTTCTCTCCTATTTCAAAGAGTCTCTTCCCCCGGATACCTGTTCGCCTCACCCTGTGTATCATGAAAGAGGATTCAAGGTATCCGATATAATCTATCACTACCTGTGTTGAAATATTTATGTTCTGTGATTTCAGATATTCGC
The DNA here is from genome assembly GCA_019135895.1 of Bacteroidota bacterium. GTDB lineage: Bacteria > Bacteroidota > Bacteroidia > Bacteroidales > WCHB1-69 > JAGVVH01. The sequence continues at coordinate 11,088 of JAGVVH010000210.1, forward strand.
TGATTTTTTTTGCGGAAACGATGCTTCCTGTATTATCGGCAAGAAAAAGAACCAGGCTCTCAAGAAATTTAACATTCCGCACATTATACCTTGCCACCACATCCTTCAGCAGAATAGTGCTATAAATAGTATTAAGATACTCATTGACAACATTTATGTCAGTTCCAAGATGGATCAGATAGGGAAGCCCTCCTTCACGCAGGTATGTCCTGAATGAATCCGGTGAATCAGCAGAATCGCGAAACATCAGGTATTCGGAATAACTCAGGCCATACACCCTTATCTCAATGTAACGCCCCGCCAGAAGAGTTGCCAGCTCACCTGACAGCAGCCTTGCGTTACTACCGGTACAGTAGATGTCAAACTTCTTCCTTGTGGACAGGTCTCTGAGCGCTACTTCAAATGAATCAATCTCCTGGATCTCATCAATGAATAACGCAACCTTCCCTTTTCCCTTTGAATGAAGGCCAACATATTCAAGAAGCGTGACATGGTCAGTGATCGGGGCGAACTCATGCTGCTCCTTATTAATGAAAATAATGTG
>JAGVVH010000039.1 GCA_019135895.1 Bacteroidota bacterium
GGATGGATTATTTTAATTTTATCAGTATTATTTCTTGTGATGTCCACTTGTAGTAGTTGTAAGTCATACAATGCTCTCAAGATCGAAAATGCACAAAAGGATGTATCTATTGGACAATATCAAGAACGAGAGAAGAATTATCAATATCAAATTAAAACCCTTAATGATACATTAGTTAAATCAACAGGAAGAATTGAAGTGCTTGTAAAAGAAAACAATGATTTGCTTAATTCAAATTATAATCTAACAAAGGAAGTCTCATCCTTAACAAAAGAAATATCTAAAAAGCAAGACAGTTTATCTATACTTATACCTATGGTAAAAGGATTGCCTAATGCTTTTATAATGATTCTTCGCGAAGATGTTTATGATGTAGATTATGATAAGGATAAAGGATGGATATATAAATACTAACACGTTGAGTGCATGTTTATTATGAGAACACGTAGAAAATTATTAAAAAAAGAAATATGGTTTTCGATTTGTAGCAGACATGCTGTTTATGATGAAAACTGTAAAATGTGCAATACTGGTAGTTGGAAAAATGCGATAAAGTACAAAATTAGTTTACTTATATACAAGTTGTTTCCGTCACTCTGGCGTTGGTGGGCAAATCGTTAAATGTTTGCCAATAGTCGAATGAAATTTAATATATAAAAAAATAAAAATAGAATGACAATTTATCAATTAAAAACAGCAAAAGAGTTTATGGATAATCCTTTTGTAGAAGAACAAAACCTAACAACAGAACAACTAATGCAAATATATGCAGAGGATGTTGCTAAAAGGTTTGCTGCTGAATGTGTTAACGAAGCACTCGGAAATAAAATGGAAGTGTCAAATGCGCTGCATAGTAAAATTGAATCAATGTATAAATCTATAATTTGGTAATAATGAAAAATTCAAAATTTAGAGCGTGGGATCAGCAAAACAGTCGGGTATAAATAATTGTAATACATCCATACTTTTATTTATACTTTATTAATTGGATGAAATTTAATATATTAAAAAATAAAACATGAATTTAGATAAATTTACATACAACATTGTTAAGACAGCACGAGAACGTAGTATAGGTTATTGTGCCAAGAATGTAAGAGAAGCATTAGAAGAATCTGATGGTATTATAACAAAGATACCATTATATCCAAGAGATTATGAACCGGTTTTATTGGAGAATGATTATATTCCGCTTGTTGGATTAACTATTGGTGATTATAAACCCGAAAATGGAGATATAATTATATGGCAGAAAAATAATGCTAGTAAAGCTGGACATATACAAGTTTATGTACAAGAAACCCAAAGCTGGTATTCAGATTTTAAACAACATAATATTTTCCCAAACTTTAAATTTTCTCACGTTTGGATTAATGGTGGTTATATGATATATAGACATGTAATCAAGTAAAACAAAGAAGCCCGCACGAAAGGCAAGCCGCGGCCCGTTAGGCGTTATTGCTACATTTCGCCTCAATATTATTCTGTTCTTCCAACCATTCAAGTCTCTCAGTTGCACAACAAGCACACACTTTTCGTCTTGGTTGTTTAGGGTATCTGCCTCTAATTTCAGTCAGTTCTTGTCCGCAAACTTTGCAGTATTCTTTCCGCAACAAACGCCTAACAATGTGTATAAACCATTGTTTCATAGTGCGTCTGCCAAGTTTCTTTTTTCTATTAAACATATCTGTATTTTATTAAGTTTTTATTTCAATTACGCAACGGTTCATACACTTAGCAGTTATGCAATAGACATAATTATGCAATACACACAATGCAATTTTGTGAGTTAACTTAGTTTAGTTCTCTGTATTTAAATGTTTGTTATAATAGCACCGAAGAAAGATGTCTACCAAAATTGTCATAAATGCCAATTATTGGTAGAATAGGGGGGTTCTTTTTTTTAGTTAGTTTGTTGCCACTTAGTATTAATATATTTGGTGATGACACTTGCTATTTAAACTTGCCGAGTATGTGTGGGTATTGGGTTGGTAAAAGCATATCCCCCCCCTACCCCCCCAGCTAAAGAGGTTACTACATCAACCCTATTTGGGTGTTTAGTAGGTTAAGCAGTTTTTGAGCCTTGTACACTTATGATACTTAGCATAAGTCGAATCTTATTCTCGGACCCATCATAGCTTTCTTCTTCACAACCCGGAACATACACATTATGCTCCCTCGCCTCAGCTTCAGCTTATTTATTGTTCCACGCCTTTCATATCTTATCGTAGGAACTTATTCGCTGACATCCAACTCGCTTCCGTGCTAAGAGTAAACTCTTTTTGTCGCTGGACGATCCCTATACGTTAAGCCGTATAATCTTTTTTCAACTATTACCATGATAAGTGGCAATAGATTTATTATATTAAACAGAGAGGAATAAGTGGTGCCCGTAACCGCAATGACCCGTCAACACCACCCCCGCTCTGTATTAAAATGGTCATTGCAAATATATAAAAATAATTAATATAAAAATCATTTAGTATTATTTTTTTTGTATTTTTGCTGTAAATAAAAATAAGGCATTATGACATGTATAGTAGGGGTTGTTGATAACAACATAATAATATGAATAGAATAGAAGATTCATTACAACAAGAATGTATTGTTTTATTTAAATATCAATATCCAGAATTGTGGCAAAAGAGATTATTCTTTGCCGTTCCTAATGGACAAAAAAGAGAAGTAAAACAAAATAAAAAAGGCGAATGGTATTGTCCCGGTGGAAATAGAAGTAAAGCTATGGGTGAAATGCCAGGCGTATCTGATATGATTCTATTGGTTCCAAATGAGCAATATGCATTTCTATGTATTGAGTTTAAAAAGAAAGAACTTGTTAGAAATAAAAGTGGCAAACTTGTGTACAAATATGGTGTGCAAACAAAAGAACAAAAAGAATTTCAAGCATCCGTAGAAGAAGTTGGTGGATTATATAAATTAATATATGAAACTGATTCTTTTATGGAACTTATTAATACATATTTATCAACTAAAAAAATAAAATAATGGTAAACATTTCAAAAAAGAAAGTAAATAAACAAAATTTACTACATCAGACAAAGCAAAAGCTTAATCAAACAATGTACAATAATTATATTCTTTTAAATTACATTAAGAATAAAGGATTGTATGATGACTTTATTCACTTTATAAATCATGGCAAACCAAAGGTAGAAGTTGAGATTGAAGCGAAAACACCTGAAGTAAAACAAAACGAACAAAAAGATGAAGCAAAAGTTGTAAAGAAAAAAACTGTAAAGAAAGAAGCAAAGAAATCAGCTACTAAAAAAACAAATACTTCCAATAAAAAAGCTCCTAAAAAGCCCATAGAATAGAATAGGTAAAATAAGCCGCCCTATTGGAAATTAAAGAATAAAAAATATAATAATTGTTTTTTATTAAATAATTATATTATTTTTGCAAGAGTTATTACATCGTAGAATTGGTAAAACTAAAATTTTAAAAAAATGGATGAGTTTTTATTTGATAATGAAGATGCAGATCTTCAAACGTTATTTGAAGGTGATTTGAAAGATGTCTTTATAGAAACAGATGCAGAACAAGAATCAGATAGTGATGTTGTTCTTAAAGAAGGTAATGACGTTGTTCTTAAAGAAGGTAGTGCCTTAAACGATTTGTTTAATGATGAGAATGAAATAGAAGAATCGGAAGAGGTAGCAACAGAAGATGTTGCAACCGAAGAAGAGGAACAACAAGAAGAGGAACAACCTGAAACAAAAAAGAAAGAAACTATAAAAGACACTAAAAAAAATCAAGAGAATGATGAAGTTGTAGAACAAGATGTTGTTACATTTCTAAAAGGACAGGGATTGATAGATGTTGCAGATGATGAAGAAATCCCAGATGATTTAGGTGGATTCCTATTAGAAAAGGTTAATGACAAAATAAAAGCCAAAGTAAAAGAAAGTATTTCTGGATTAAGTGCATACACTCGTAATTTAATATCTTATGAGATAAATGGAGGAAAGCCAGAAGACTTTATAAAAAAGAATAAAGTTGGCAATGTTTATGATGTTTCTACAAAAGAAGGTCAAGCTATGTTCTTATATGATTATTATAAGAAGAAAAATCTTGAAGAAGATGAGATAGCAACGCAAATCAAATCGCTTCATAAAGAAGGAAAGTTACAAGAAGTTGCAGAAAAAGGATATGCGAAATATCTCAAAGAAGAAGAAGTTAAGTTAAAAAATGCAGAGAAAGAACTTAATGAAAGAAATGAAAAAGCTAAAAAGTATTCGTTAGAATATAAAAACAAACTCGAAGAAATTATAGAAGAAGGAAAACCATTAGGACAATTAAAGATTAATAAATTAGAAAAAGAAGATTATATTAATTATATTAATACTCCTGTTAAACATGAAGATGGTCAAACCTCAACTATACTTTATCGAGACTTACAAGAAATAATAAAGAACCCAAGAACGATGTTACAACTAGTGACATTATTAAAAAATAGAGACAAAGAAGGAAATTTTGATTTTTCATTTATGGAAAAACAAATAGAAACTAAAGTAACAAAAATGATCAAAACAAAGCTAGACAACTCTTCAAAAGCTAAACCACGCTCTATAGAAGATAATGTACCGGACATAACACTCGAGGAATGGGCAAAAACATTAAAATAACTTAATACTTACAATTATGGCAAAAAATTTTAAACCACAATTACATCAAGCACCCAGTACATTCAATGGTATTGATGCGAAAGAGGTTGCTTTCTTTGGTCATTTTATTGGGAAGAATCCGCAACAGGCTAAGATTATGCTTGATGCTTTGTTTAGCTCGCGCTCGTATGCTACAAAATATCCGGTATTCTCTTTGTTATCAAAGATTCCCCATGCAAAAACTCCAGAAAAAGCAGCTCAATTAGAATGGAAACTTCCAGTCTACAAATCACCCGGCTCGAAAATTATCGAAGAAGCATTACAGCTTAATCCGACAAAACCCGGATATGCATGTACCCCTATTCGTGTTATCGTAGATGAATGTGGATGGAAAGTTGGAGATAGTATCGGCCCTCGCTCAGCTGACAGTAGATATCGTTACCGTGTTACTGAAGGCCCAAAACAATATGGAGGTGGCTATATCATTACTGCTATGGCCTATGACGATGACAGAACTTTATTCCTTCCACATAAATACCTTGAAGAAGGCACAATCTGGTCAAAAGTAGAAGCATCAAAATATGCAGAACTTTCTACTGACTTTGGTTCAACCGAAGCAAGAGGTCCGCAATACGCTTCCCGTATGACTACAATGAACTACGTGAGAAAAGAATCAGGTATCATTTCTCGTCAAGCTTGGGAAGAAGATAAAATGTGGCAATTTGATATTCGCACTCAAATTGAGGGAAAAGATAAAGTATTCTCCAGTATGCTTGCTTGGAAAGAGGCAGAGTTCTGGCATGAATATTTTAGCGAAATTGAACTTACTCTTTTATTTGGGCGTTCATCTTCTCACTTAAGAGACAGAAATAATAGAGGAATTGTAGCAGGCCCCGGAATTGAACAAGTTATGTTGGATGGTGGATATGTTGCTGAAACATCTTCCATTACAACTAAATTCATTCGCGAGTTCTTCTTTGATCTTTATTTCGGGAAAGTACTTCCGCAAGAAAGACAAGACCTTTATTGTATTACAGGTGAAATTGGAAAGACCTTATTGCATGATGCAATCTATGGTGAAGTTAAAGACAGTGGAATTGTCATTCGTCTATCTGATGTCGTTAAAGAAGAAAAAGGTGTTAATGGTATTCATAACTTTGGTTATGGACATCAAGGCGGTGATTGGGTTAAATACTATCTGAAAAATGGTGGTTCTTTAACTTGTATCCACGAACCTCTTTTTGATAGAATGGATCTTTGGGGAGCAGACTTAGACCCGTATACACAACGTCCTGAAAAATCAGCATGGATGTATTTCTGGGATTTATCTGGAGATAAAGGCGAACCCAACATCCAAATTCATCCACGTACTAATTCGTTCTCAACAGGATATACATGTGGTACTTGGTCACCAGTAGGACCTATTGGTAAATCAAATCAATTTGTAAAAACTCAAGATTACTCCGGCTATAGTTTATTTGCAGAAGAAGAAATTATGGCACAAGTTCTTGACCCGTCCAAACTTGGATTAATCAAGTTCAAATACAGCTAAAAAACTTAGGAAGGCTTGGGGCGTGTTTCATTTTATTTTCGCGCCCCCGGCATCCTATTTTCAATAAAGAAAGTAGAATTGTCTTTATTAGAAAAAACATTAATTAATTAAAACAATAATATTATGTCAAAGAAAGTTATTATTAAGCCATTGCCAAAAGAAAAATGGCATAAATTGGGCCCTTACGCAGTTAAAGAAGGTCAAAGAATTATAAAAGCATTAGTGGATAGAAAGACTGGTCGCTATGCAACAGGACTTGATTATGAAAAAATATATAAAGATGATATGACAGAAGCCCAATATTATGGGAAATTAATAGGGGTAGATTTGGATAATACATTTTGGAACTCAGAAGCTAATATGAACTCTAAAGAAAGAAAAGAATCTTTCTGGGAAACACGAACAGCACAGGTCGTTCTTGGACAGGAAACTACAATATTAAATATTGGGACTCCACTACAATATGTATTATATAAATTATGTGAGGCACATCCCGGAATAGCAAATACGTTGAAAGAATGGGAAGAAGGAAATGCACCAGATGCAACACATTACATTTATAAAGAAGAAGAAGTTACTGATGAAAAAGCGTCAAAGGTAGCAATGAAACAACAAGCTATGATTATGGCAGCGGAATTAACGCCAAACAAACTGGCAGAACTAGTAACACTATTAGATAACATTCCACATAAATATGATAGCAAAAATACGCTTATCGTTATTTTAGATAAATATATTGAATCGGACCCTCGTTTGGTAATAGAATATATGAATTTATCACATGAAGACTTAGCTATGCGGTCTATGGTAATTGAAGCAATTGGTCTTGGAATATTCTATATCAAAGCAAAAATCATAATGTATTATGATATTGTAATTGGAGGAAACGTTGTTGAAGCAGTACAGTTCTTAAAGAATCCATCTAATATGGATATTAAGCACAGAGTAATTGCAGCAATTCAATCCGGTAAGATAGAACATCCAAAAGCGAGTGATATTGAAAAAACAGTAGAGTTCAAAGGAATTGACTTAAATGATTCAAATGCTGAATATGAAATTGAAAAGATTCAAGCAGAAGAAAATATAAAAGAAGAAAAAGACGATTCAATTAATGAACTTTTAAATTAATATAATCATGACAGTAGAAGAGATGCATTATGAATTTATGGTAAGATTTAATTCACAAAGTAGTGAACAACAAAAATCTTATCTTATTCCAGAGGTTGATCAACTTCTGAATAATGCTATGGATATGTTTATTAATAGTAAAGTATATCCACGCTTCTCACAAATAGGAAGTGCAGTAGAATCAACAAATAGAATTATAGATGATCTAAGAACTATTATAACGACTAAAAATGTTCATGTTAATACCGTTGGGGACTATGGAGAAATTGAATTAGATAGATTATTAAATCCAGATGGAGTAACTCCACTCGATGTTAATTTAAAATATTTAATTTCAGCAATAGCTTTTGTGTCTTGCGATGGATGTAATAATAATGAACCTGAAGAAATGCAAGTTAATATATTTAGACATTATGATAAAATTTTAAATAATACTATTTATAATACATCTTATAATTGGAAAGAGATTATTGCTATTATAGAAGATAATAAATTAAAACTCTATCTTAAGGATCCTAATTACACTACTAATCTTATTTGCGCTAATGCAAATATCAAATTTATAAGAAAACCATTACGAATATGTAATGGGGCTAATTTTGGAACAGGTTATTATTTAGGTAGTGTTCTTTGTAATACTACTGATGACTGTGAGCTTCCTGAAAACACGCATAACGAAATTGTAGATTTAGCTGTAATGTTGGCAGCAAGAAATGTATCGTCAAGTACAATGCCAATAAAACAGCAAAGTTTACAAGAACAATTTACAATAAATTAAAAACAATTAAAATTTAAAATCATGGACACATTACAATCCGTTGAGGAATTTTTGGTCTTAAATGTACCAATAAACGCTACGCCAAGCAAAACAATAGAAGATCTTACAGATGGACAATTAGCATTTCTTGATGCCGATTCTTATAACGTACTATCTTCTCTTGCTGGAAAAAACAAAGTATTCATTGCTATGAAATATAGCGAAGAAGATGTTCGTATTACAGAGTGGCAAATAAAGAACACGAAATCAATGACAAAAAAGCAACCAAGAGATATGGCTTGTGCTATCAAATCATTTATGGTTCCAAATACAATTCTTGGTGTAGAAGATAAAGCTGCGACTTCAGATGCAGTCGCAGGATACGTCTTGCTTAATGACTATTATGTAAGAATACATGCCACTAATCCTTTTGCAGAGAATACACTTGCATATAATGAAACGATCATGGTACCGGCTGGAACTCGATTACATCAACTAACTACTGGTCTTATTCCTGCCGACCATATTACTAATGTTCAGGCAACTGTACTTATTGGATTTATGAAACAGTTAATTCAAAGATCCAAAAGAACTGTGTCTACATTTACACCATATCTTTGTGATATCACAAATGTAATTTTAGACGGTACACCTATTCCACCAATAGATGCTATAGGAACCGAGTTTAAAACCGCCAATCTATGGGATGAATCTGATCCAGATTATGGATTAGTTGCTAACCATTTAGATGACTATGCTATTGTATTGGTAGGTGGTTATTGTGATATCTCAAATTCTGTACATGGGGTTTATAATAAAAATTATCGTAAACGTAGAGTTTATGGTATTGATATTTCAGATTCAGATTTTCAATATTCATTTGGGAATATTCAAATTATTCCAGAATCTCCAACAGTATTACCTAATTTTTATAGAGATGAATTAGAAGCTATTGGTCTTGGTATTGATTTGCAACAAGTAGAACTTTTTGATTCAGGTAATTTTGACAAATGGGGAACTCCAAACTATCGTTCAATTGTAGATGGCGAACCATTCTATTTTGATTTCAAAACTAGTCCTAGGGAGAAATATATTCAATATATGATTGAAGCAATCAATGAAGATATTAATGGTGAAAATCGTATGTATCGCCATCCTGTTCAATGGAGATTGTTAGTGCCTGTAACTGATAATGCTAACCGTGCAATTTGTGCAGGCCTTGAAACTATATTAAATAGCATTGATTTAACAGACCTTACATTTAAAAGCACTGAACTCACTCCCGATAATGGTAAAGTAACATTTGCTGTTTTAGAAAACGGTATATCATCTCTAACTGATCCATATATTGAAGCATAATAATTATATTTTAAAAGCCTGTGTTGAGACCCCCCTAATCTCTTCATGGGCTTTTTTTAAAAAAAACCAACTTAATAAAAAAACAATTAATATATAAAATCATGGACACATTACAATCCGTTGAGGAATTTTTGGTCTTAAATGTACCAATTTTAATATCAGACCCTTTAAATCCATCAAATTTAGAAGATCTTATAGATGGACAATTAGCATTTCTTGATGCTGATTGTTACAACGTACTATCTTCTCTTGCAAATAAAAATAAAGTATTCATTGCTATGCGGTATAGCGAAGATGATATTCGCATAACAGAGTGGCAAATAAAGAATACGAAGTCAATGACTTATCATACAGCAAGACCAAATCATTGTGCAATTAAATCATTTATGATTGCTACAACTCTTGGTTTAAAAGATGTATCAGCAGCTTCAGATGCAGCCGCAGGAAACATATTATTAAATGACTATTTTGTAAGGTTGCATATAACAAATCCTTTAGCTGAAGAAACGCTTGCATATAATGAAACTATTATGGTGCCAGCAGGGACGCGATTACATAAATTAACTGATGGTAGTGATCAGGGTAAACATATTGCTAATGTTCAGGCAACTGTACTCATTGGATTTATGAAACAGCTTATTCAAAGATCTAAAAACTTAGATGCTTCATTTAAGCCATATCTTTGCGATACAATAAATCAAACTTTAGTAGGCCCACCTATTCCAACTATATCTTTTGATGGGGCAGAGTTTAAATCAGCTAATATTTGGGATGAATCTGATCCAGATTATGGATTAGTTGCTGCCAATATAAATAGATATGCTATTGTATTAGTAGGTGGTTATGAAGATATTTCTCTTTCTGTTTATGGTGTTCATAATAAAGCTTATCGTAAACGTAGAATGTATAATGTAAATATTACTGCCGAAGACTATCAATACTCTTTTGGTCATGTAACTTTTACCGTTCCTCCGACTTTTACCAGAGAACCGCAAGAAGCAATTGGGGCAGGTGTTGATCTGCAACGTGTAGAGCTTTTTGATTCAGGAAATTTTGATAAATGGGGAACGCCAAATTATGTATCAACCATAGATGGAGAACCTTTCGATTTTAATTTTAAAACAGACCATCAAAAAAGTTATATTCAATATATTATTGAAGCCTTTAATGAAGATATTAATGGCGAAAGTAGAATGTATCGCCACCCTGTTCAATGGAGATTGCTTGTTCCGGTAGGTAATTATGCTGCTCCTATTTGTGCTTCTCTTGAAACTATGTTAGATACTGTTCAGGGCGTAGATCTTATGTTTAGAAGTACAGAAATAACTCCTCGCAAT
>JAGVVH010000002.1 GCA_019135895.1 Bacteroidota bacterium
TTTCTGATAAAGGATATTCATGTTTAAAATAATAAAAAATACTTAATTTTTAGAGGAGTTTGAAAAGAAGTTCTTAATTTTAGACTGAAAAATTATAAAATTGACCAAGAATAATTTCAAAAAGGTAAACTTTTATAAGAAGTTTATACTTTTACTGAAAATTTTGATGACTGTATGGACAGACTCTAAGTAATTTACCTAACTACCAGATAATACTGACAACTCATAGGCCAGCCTTAATAAGGCTTTTTCAGGTCGATAATATTAGATTTGTTGAACAAGAAAATAGTATTACTCAAGTTAAATCATTTGATGAATCTGTAATGGACAAAATTATTAAAACAATGGGTTTATTGCCAGAAATTGGAAAAGTAGTTGTATGTATTGAAGGTACTAATGATGAGAACTTTCTGCTTAATATAAATAATGGAATAGATGAACTTAAAAATATTATCGACTTACAATCCAAAATCAATTGTGGCTTATTAGCTATTATATCTATGCATGGTTCAAATTTAAAGGATTGGATTAACAGGTATGCTTTAAAGAATACAAATGCTATTGAATTTCATCTCTATGACAAAGACGATGATCAAAAGTATATATTGAATATCGAAAAAATAAATTCAAGAAAAGATGGTTCCCTTGGAACGTTAACAGAAAAGAGAGAAATTGAAAATTATATTCCTAAAGGCATAATTGAAAAAGAATTTGACATAAAATTAAATTTAATACCAACCGAGAATTGGGATGAAGTGGATGTTCCAGTAAAAGTAAAAGAAATAAAGCATGCATTAAAAGAATCAGACATAAAATCAATAATATGTGGAAAATTATCAAAAACAATTACAAAAAAGGATTTGGAGTCATTAAATGCATGGGATGAGGTAGAAGATTGGTTTAAAAAAATTAACGAATTAGTTAGCAAAGTGGGTAAAAATGTTGATAACGACTAAATTCTCTATTTTGAAAGAATATACATTTCAGCATCGAATGAGTTGTATAAACATAAAAATTAAACTTAGGACCACATCATTATGAACCCTACCACCACCGACATACCGCCACAGGGCTACAAGATGACCGAACTCGGAGCAGTGCCTGAGGAGTGGAAAGTGAATGGGTGAGAAAATATTGTAATATTTTTAGTAACTATGCAGTTAATTTGATAATTTTGGCGGTGATGGAATTTGCAATGAACCAAATCAAAACATAGCATACAAAACAAAATATTTTTGTCTGAATTATTGATGATGAAATGGCTATAAATGATGCATGTAAAAGTAACGGACAGTTTATGCCCGAGAATTGGCTGAAAAGATCGAACCATATCATCAATGCCAGTCTTTATGTTTACATAAAAAATTGATTCAAAGGAGGATAAATATGTCCAGAAATTTTATTACCAATAGCAATGCTAAAAATCTCCAGACCAGAATATCTGAACTGATAACAAATAGCAATGAGCTGAAATTTCTTTCGGGCTTTTTCTATTTTTCCGGTATGCGTGAGCTCTATGAAGGAATGAAAGCCAATCCTGATTTCCTGCTAAAAGTGCTGGCAGGCATAAGAGTAGATATAATTAATTTCCAACTCGTTGAGACAGATTATTCTAAGAACATCTCTGACGAAGAGAAGGTCGAAATATTTTTTGAATCAATCAGAAAATCAATAAATACCGATTCTTTTGATACAAAAGATTTTTATGAGCAGTCACGCTATTTCATCGGACTGATACAATCTGGTAAAATGAAAATCAGAAAAACTTATGAGCCCAACCATTCCAAATTATACCTTTTCAAACTCAGAGAGGAACAGATTGCCAGGAATAAATTATTTATTACCGGAAGCAGTAACCTGACCAAAGCAGGATTATCAACTCAAAACGAATTTAATGTAGAAATATCCGATTACGGTTTCGACGAGGCTGAAAACTACTTCGACAGCCTCTGGGATAAAGCCGTTCTGATAAATGAAAAAGACGACATTAAAAAGAGATTAATAGAAGTTCTCGAGCAGGAAACGCTGATTAAGGAACTGACTCCCTTTGAAGCTTATGCTCTGGTTTTGAAAAGCTATCTGGAAATGTACCAGCATAAGGACATAAGTACAATCATTATTCAACTACTCGAAAAAAATAATTATAAACGATATCAATATCAGTTAGATGCTATTAAGCAGGCCGTTGAAATTATTGAAGCAAATAACGGGGTGCTTGTTGCCGATGTGGTTGGACTTGGAAAAACCATCATAGCCTGCGCCGTTGCCAGACAAATGCGGGTGCGCGGTATTGTCGTCTGCCCTCCGGGCCTTATCGGCGACGAAAATAAAACCGAAGGCTGGAAGAAATATCTTGAACAGTTCGAACTATACGACTGGGAAGTAAGATCATCAGGCGACCTGGAAAAAGCTTTCGAGTACCTTAAAGATAAAAACGATTTTGAACTTGTTATCGTTGATGAAGCCCATCGGTTCAGAAATCAGGATACTAAGAACTATGAACTGCTTAAGAATATCTGCCGGAACAGAAAGGTAATCCTTCTCACGGCCACTCCTTTCAATAATAAACCTCAGGATGTGTTATCATTACTAAACCTTTTCATCGTTCCCAAAAAATCAACTATAACACTCGATGCAAACCTTGTCGACACATTCAGAGAACTCAATAAAGTATTTGAATATCTTGCATATATAAAGAAGAATTATTCCTCGGCCGATACATACAAAAGAAACCGGACTCTTGAACTTTATAAAATACTCTTCAATGAACAATCGGTTGACCTAAAGAAAGTAAAACTAAAATCCGAATTTCTTGCAAAACAAATAAGAGACGTTATAGAACCTGTTACCATAAGAAGAAACAGGCTCGATCTCCAAAAGAACCCCGATTACAGGCAGGAAGTGAAAGAGCTCTCCGAAGTCGAAAATCCAATCGAAGGTTTTTATGAATTAAGCCCTCAACAATCACAATTTTACGACAGGGTTATCAATGAATTTTTTGCCGACCCCGGCGAGGGCGGAAAATTCAGAGGAACAATCTACCGGCCGTTTGAATACGAGGAGGGCATAGTTTACACTGAAGGCGAAAAATTAGCTGTAGATAAAGAAAAGAACAGAGAACTGATTCAACAGCGTAACCTGTTCGACATCATGCGCCGGTTGATAGTGAAAAGATTCGAAAGTTCTTTCGGGGCATTCAAAAAAACCATTGAGACATTTATAAAAATCAATAATGACGTTCTTAGGTTTATCACAAAAACAGGTAATGGCGATGTTTTCAAAGGAGAATATATTCTCGACCGCGACCTGCTCGAAAATATTCTTGAGCTCGATAACGATGAAATCGAATTACGACTGATGGAATATGAAGAGCTGATTAAAAAAGGAGAATACCCAAAAAAACACAAACGCTACAAGATCGAAAAATTCAAACAGAAAAAAGAATTTATTGACGATATTCAATCAGACATAAAGCTATTTGAAAATATACTTAACGAACTTGAAACCCTGCATCTGGTAGAAAACGATCCTAAGGCATTGAAACTCTATGAATGCGTCACCGCAGAAATCTCAAAAAAACCTTCAAAAGGAGAACCATTAAGGAAGATTGTGATTTTTTCTGAATACGCTGACACGGTAAGGCATCTCAAGGAAAAATTCGACGAGTTCGATAATAAACTTTCCGAAAGAACTCTTGTTGTGACCGGTGCGCTTCCACAATCAAGGCTCAGAGAGATAATCGAGAATTTCGATGCCTCGGCAACAAAACAGAAAAATAATTACGACGTGCTATTAAGTACCGATAAACTGAGTGAAGGCTTCAACCTCAACAGGGCCGGCATGGTAATCAACTACGACATTCCATGGAACCCTGTGCGCGTTATTCAGCGACTTGGCAGAATAAACCGGATAAGCAAAAAAGTTTTTGACAAACTCTATATTATGAACTTCTTCCCTACCGAAAAGGGAGCCGAGTACGTGCGTTCAAAAGAAATCGCACAAAATAAGATGTTCATGATTCACAATACCCTAGGCGAAGATTCGAAGATATTCGACATTGACGAGGAACCGTCACCTGCCGGCCTTTACCAAAAACTGACCCAGAATCCCGAAACTGGCGACGAGGAAAGCTTCTACACAAAGATTGTCAACCTTTACCACGAGATTAAACTGAATAATCCGGAAACAATCGAAAAACTTCAGGATGTTCCCAGGCGCATCAAGGTGATTAAAAAATCGGAGGAGAATGAGATGTTCGTGTTTTTCAAAAAGAACCGTCTCTTTGTTAAACAGGCGCTCCAAGAGGAAGATAAAATAAATGTTACGGATAGTTCGCTCGAGATGATTCTCGATAAAATTACCTGTCGGCCTGAAACAGAATCAATCCGAATCGACGAAAATTTCTGGCGACTTTACGAAAAGATAAAACAAAATGACGAAAAACCGCCTATACCGACTTCTCCAATAAGCATGGAAAAAAATGCACTGGGAGTAATTGATTTCCTGCTACGGCAAAAGGAAAACCATGATCTGACGCTACTCAAACCCTTTTTACGGACATTGCGCGAAGATATTCTCGATTACGGCACACTCCCCGATTACACACTTCGCCGCATTGCCAACCTCAGTAACAATCATTCAATGATAAACACAGGTGAAGCAATTGCCGAACTCAGGACACTGGAAAAAGAACTGGGCCTAAACTACCTCGATAGGGAAAAGAAAAAGCAATATCCTGATAAAGAGATTATTATAGCAATAGAAAACCGAAAGATGCAATAAACTAACCAGCCATGAATGCCGAAGAAGCGCTTAAACAAGTATTTGAAACTTTTGAACCGGATGTATTAATTAATTTTTTTCGGATAATCGGGGTTAGCACGCTAAATCCCTTAAAAAAAAGCTATGACATACAAGCCGATGCATCCTTTTTTTGTATTCCTTATTTACTGGGAACAATCAGGCTCGAAAATGAAGATGAGCTTGCTGTTTTCACCGTTAAGGTTGTAAAATCGCTCACAGAACGTTCGGGCAAGAAAGCGCAATACGAACTTGCTAAAAAGATATTAAAAACTGAGGATCGCTACCCTGCCGGCATTTTTATATTCCATGACGATAAAAACGACTTCCGGTTTTCCCTCATTTACAACATTCCGCAGGCAACGGGGAAACGCGACTGGAGCAATTTCAGGCGATATACCTATTATTTAAGTAAAGAGCAAACCAACAAAACCTTTCTTCAACAGATAACACATGCCGATTTTTCCTCAGTTGAGAAACTAACCGAAGCATTCAGCGTCGAGAAGGTTACAAAAGCTTTCTATTCCGAGCTGCAGAACTGGTACTTCTGGGCAATGAACATGGTAGAATTCCCCGATGATGAGGATAAAGACAGAAACAGCCGTAATGCAAAGAATCTTATCCGGCTGATAACCCGTATCATCTTCATCTGGTTTATGAAAGAAAAACGGCTTATCCCGTCATCGCTTTTCGAAAAACAATTTGTCGATGCCATCCTTAATTACAATGATAAAACCGGCAGTACTTATTATAAAACCATTTTGCAAAATCTCTTTTTTGCCACTCTGAACACCAAAATGCGGAAGGATGACTCTAAAAGCAGAGTCTTTGTAGAAGATGCACAGAAAAATGGATACATAAGCGATGCCTATCTTCAGCAGGGTTACTATCGCTACAGCCGATTTATCAAGGACAAGGAAAAATTTCTCCGCGAGTTCGAAAATATTCCATTTCTTAACGGCGGACTGTTCGAATGCCTCGATAAAAAAATCGATGGTAAGGAAGTAAGGATCGATTGTTTCTCGGATAATGCGAAAAACGAAACAAGGCTGAAGGTGCCTGATGAAATTTTCTTTTGTGAAGAAGAGGTTGAAGCAAATTTATCGGCCTTCCTCGGGAATAATAATAAAAGAAAAGTGCGTGGCCTACTGCCCATACTCAAAAGCTACAACTTCACTACCGATGAGAATACTCCTGTTGACGAGGAAATAGCGCTCGACCCCGAACTGCTCGGTAAAGTGTTCGAAAATCTTCTGGCTTCGTACAATCCCGAGACTGCCGTCACGGCTCGTAAAGCCACCGGAAGCTATTACACACCGCGCGAAATTGTTGATTACATGGTCACAGAATCTCTTGTGATGCATCTAACCGATACTCTTGGTAATGACCCGGCAACTATCGAAAAGCTGAAAAGGCTATTCTCTTATTCCGATGATACCAATCCGTTCAATGCAGAAGAAACTGAAAGCATTGTCAGTTCCATTGAAAAAATCAAAATTCTCGACCCGGCCTGCGGAAGCGGCGCTTTTCCTATGGGGATACTTCATAAGCTGGTCCTGGCGCTGCATAAACTCGACCCGCAGAACACGAAATGGAAAAAACGTCTGATTGAGAGTGTGCCTCCGGAGCTTCAGATGGAAGTGGAAAAATCACTTGAAAATAAATCACTCGACTACATCCGTAAACTTGGGCTTATAGAACACTGTATTTTTGGGGTTGATATCCAGGAAATCGCCATCCAGATAAGCAAGCTCAGATTTTTTATTTCCCTGCTTATTGAGCAGGATGTTGACGACAGCAAAGAGAACCGCGACATACGCGCCCTGCCAAACCTCGAAACCAAGTTTGTGGCTGCAAACGCATTAATTGAGCTCGGCGAAAGTCAGTCGTTTAAAAGCCAGGAAGTAATAAACCTCGAAGAAGAACTTTTCAAAGTAAGGGAAAGAATTTTTTATACCAACAGCAGGTTTGAAAAACATGATTTGCAACGCAAGCTGAGCGATATCCGAAACAAATTGAATACAGAACTTGCCAAAGTCGGCTTTCCGAATGACAAAGCAGAAAAGATTACACAATGGGATCCGTTTGACCAGAACACTCATGCCGACTGGTTCGACCCCGAATGGATGTTTGGAGTAAAAACCGGATTCGATATTGTAATTGGCAACCCGCCGTATATTCAGCTACAAAAGGCTTTTGACGCTAAACGTAAATATGCCGACCTGTATAAAGATCAAAAGTTTAAGACATTCGACCGCACCGGAGATATTTACTGCCTGTTTTATGAAAAAGGAATAAACCTCCTTTATGACGGCGGGCATCTGGCATTTATCACTTCGAATAAGTGGATGCGTGCCAGATATGGTGAAAAACTCAGACAATTTTTTAACGGCTATAATCCAAAAATACTCATTGACCTTGGGCCAGGAGTATTCGAGCATGCAACCGTTGACACGAATATCCTGATTATTCAAAAATCAAAAAATCGGAAGAGGCTGCATGCCGTTACCATAAATGAAAAGAAAAAAGACAACATTGACTTCTCAACTCTGCTTGAACAAAACGGCGTTTTACTGCAAAACCTTACTGACGACGCATGGTTTATAGGCAGTGATGCAGAACAACGGCTGAAAGAAAAAATCGAGCGCATTGGCAAACCTCTCAAAGACTGGGATGTAAATATCTATTATGGCATAAAAACCGGACTCAATGAAGCCTTTATCATTGACGATGCCAGGCGTAAGGAGATACTTGACAACTGCAAAGACGAAGCCGAACGCCGCCGAACCGAAGCCATCATCAAACCCATCCTGCGCGGGCGTGACATCAAACGGTACTACTACGAGTGGGCGGGACTGTGGGTGGTAGGAACCTTCCCGGCATTGAAGTTAAATATTGAAGATTACCCAGCATTAAAAAAGTATCTCCTTGACAATTTTGACATTAGACAATTGGAGCAATCAGGTAAAAAATATCCTGAGTTAGGATTTGATGCACGCAAAAAGACTGGCAATAAATGGTTTGAAACACAAGACCAAATTGCCTACTACTCCGAGTTTGAGAAGGAGAAGGTGGTGTGGCCTAGTATTGGTGAAACGTATTATTGTTTTGTTGACGGAAATTATATAGTGCTTGACACAAATTACTTTACAACATCCTTAAAAAAATGGCAATTTGGCATTTTAAATTCAAAACTAATTATACCATATATCAATAGTTTAGATACTTTAGTAGGTACTATTGCTTATCGTCATTATAAATATAATTTTGAAAAAATTCCTGTTCCTGAAATCGCCCCCGCCACCGAGCCTATCGTTCATCAAATAGAATCTCTGGTTGATAAAATCCTTTCTGCGAAAAAGGAAAATCCGCAGGCAGATACAAGCAACTTAGAAAAGGAAATTGATAGAATGGTATATAAATTATATGATTTAACGGAAGAAGAAATAAAGATTGTGGAAGGAGTTAGTAATGAGAAATAATGACAATTTGTGGGATATAAGTAATAGGCCGTCTACAAAAACGAAACTGGAAATATTAGAAAAAGTCTTTAATATATGGCTTACTATTTGGAATAAGCAAGATTGGGCTCAAAATGAATGGTATATTGTAGACTTATTCGCTGGAAGAGGTGAATATATTGATAATGGAAACAAAAAAGATGGTTCTTCTATTATTTTCCTTAGAAAAATTGTTAATAGAAGGAATAGCCTTAGAAACAATCTGAAAATCAAATTATTCCTGGTGGAAAAGGATAAAACGAACTTTAAACATCTAAGGGAATCGTTAAATAAATTTAAAGAGGATAACTGTATAGAAAACATTGAGATATGTTTTTTCAATATAGACTGCAATGATGCTATAGCTGATATCGTAAAATCAATCAATAACACTAATAAACACCCACTTTTTATTTTTATAGATCCAACAGGATTGCAGATAAAAAAAACTACTATGCAGGAGATAGTAAAGTTACAAAATCCCAAAGATATTTTGTTTAATTATATTTTAGAAGGAGTAACAAGAACCAGTGGAATAGCAAGGAAAAAGGATCGCGGCGAAGAACTGAATAAAAAGGAATCAAAGACTGTAGAAACATTAAAAGAATTTATAGGAGATGATGTTGATATTATAAAAGCAAATCGTAAAAAATTACTAGAAGACTATGTCGAAGTATTTACCGCTCAAGGTTTAAATGTTGTTGGTTACGATGTTAAATATCCTGACAGAAATGATATTTTATACTACCTATTGTTTGCTGTTAAAAATAAGAGAGTAGCAGACATAGTGAAAGATGTATACGCTAAACAAAAAGAAAAAGAATTGGGACTAACTTTATTTGGGGGGAAGGAGTTCTATATAAACTCAATTCTTACAATAGATTCAAAAAACACTGCTGTTAGTACGATCAATAGGAAGTCTTTATTATATAAGACAAAAGTTGAATATGGAGATTGGACTATTAATCATATAACTGGCTGTATGCATGGTTGCAAATTTCCATGCTATGCAATGATTATGGCAAAAAAATTCGGGTGGTTTAAAAATTATGAAGATTGGAGAAAGCCCAAAATTGTTTCAAACGCATTAGAATTATTAGAAAAAGAAATACCGAAATATAAATCTCAAATTGATTTTGTCCATCTTTGTTTTATGTCAGATCCATTTATGTATGATTTTGAAAATAAAGAATTAGTACCCGAAATTAAAGAACTAACACTTCAAATAATAGAAAAATTAAACAAAGAAGGCATTAGAGTAACAACATTAACAAAGGGTATTTATCCCGAAGAGATTTTAGATAAACAAAGATTTTTGCAGGGCAATGAGTATGGCATTACATTGGTTTCGTTGAATGATGATTTCAAAAAAGAATATGAACCATTTTCGGCAAATTACAAAGAAAGAATTAACTCATTAAAAAGGTTATCTCAGGCTGGCCTCAATACCTGGGTAAGTATGGAACCATACCCTACTCCTGCCTTAGACGAAACAGCAAACAATATAGAAAATATTCTTGAGAAAATAGGATTTGTAAATAAGATAATTTTCGGAAAATTAAATTATAATAAACTTGCCAACTACGAAAATAATGCAAATCCAGTATGGAAAAATAGCGATGATTTTTATAAAGAGATAGCGGCGAAAGTCATAGAATTTTGCCGGAAAAACAATATAAAGTATCACATAAAAGCTGGTACTCCTTTGAGTAATTATGGTACAAAAAATATTTTCCAAAAATAAATGGAATCTTTAGTTAAACCCTCTCTCGTCCTCATTGCAAACGAAGATGAGAGAGGAATAAAAGCCGAAAGCAGTAAAAAGTTTAGGAAGTATTTTATTGACAAAAACAGGGGGTAATAAAGTTACTTTTTATTGACAACCGGTTAATAAAGGAAGTATAACTTTTTGAAATACAAAATATTATATTGACAAAAAGAAGGGGTAAAAATGCAATCATTTTGTCGAATAAAAAAGAAACATTCCTTCCATTTCATTAATCAAGCCACGAATCGTAAAGCAAATAGAATCGTCGGTCGATAAAATCCTTTCTGCGAAAAAAGAAAACCCGCAGGCAGATACAAGCAACTTAGAAAAGGAAATTGATAAAATGGTTTATACATTATATGATTTAACGGAAGAAGAGATAAAATTAATTGAAGGAGTTAGTAATGAGAAATAATGACAATTTGTGGGATATAAGTAGAGTCTGTCTATAAACTCTAATTGTTAATAACTTTTTGATAACTAATTAATTAAAACCCTTATTGGTATTATTTTATATTGTAAATTTATTGAAAATTATTAAATAAATAATCCCATGCGTTTATTTGAAGATTTTAAGATTTTATTCGAACAACCTGATTGGGATGAAATCGCTTTGTATAACACCTAAATCGAAGAAACTAATGAAACAGTTGGAGGATTTGTAT
>JAGVVH010000051.1 GCA_019135895.1 Bacteroidota bacterium
AAAGGTTCTTACGGTAAGTTTACAGGTAAGGGATATATCAAGATACCATACTTTGAGCAGGTAAGGATTAATGTGAATTTTAAGGATATAACAGTAAGTGCAGATAAGCAGTTAGTTGCTGGTTATATCAATGTAAATGGATATGGTATAGCAGTACTGGGAGATCCCATCAGTGACGTCATCAATGAAGGTATCAATGATATTATCAATACATTGGAAGATATAACAGATATCTTGGAGGTATTGGGTGATGTACTCGAAGCAGCAGAAGAATTGTTGGCCACTTCAGAGGATTTGGTAAGTGATTCTGCGAAGAATTGCGTGAAAGATGCCACAGAATTATTGAATAATTTAAAAGCACAGGCAGAAGGACCTAATCCACCGGCAACTATTGAAAAGGACATCAAAGATGCTACAGCAAACTTAAAATTGTGTATGGATCAGTATAGTGATGAATTGGAGAAAATAGCTAAAGGTTTAGTTTCATTTATCCCATATTATTTTGAAACAATAAAGCTTGATAACTCTATTTGCCCACCAAATCTAATTGATAATTATAATGCCTTAAATGACAATTATAAAGATGAATTTGACAATGATTGGAATAATGTTATTTCAAACTGGAACGATACCGGAAACGAAATTGTTTCCGAAAATAGTGAATTGATATTAGAAGAGAAGTTAGAAACATTACCATATGACATTGATGAATTAGAAACATATTATTTAAACACAATTTTGCAATATGATTTTTGTAATGCAATTAATAACTTAAATGATGGAATAAATTCATTATCTGGACAAGCGTTAATTGATGCTATTAAATTATTCAGTGTAGTGTTAAAAGAGGTAGGGGATGACTCTATTGATGAGATTGCGAAAATGATCAAAGAGCAAAAAACTAATCAACAGATTTATATAGAACATGGAGAAAAATTAACTGGTTCTTTCAAAAATGTATTAATTAAAAAAGCTTATAAAAAGTAAGAAAATGAGAAGTTTAATATTTTCAAGTTTATTTGTTTTATTGTTTGGTAGTGCCTATTCAAATAATAGTAACATTGAGTTTTTGGTTAATGATGCAATGAAGCAATTTTATCAATTGACTGATTATAATAATTCAAATATTAAATCGGGAAAAGGTCACCTTAATAAGTACATTTTTGTCTATAGACCTGGACAACCTTTTAACCCCTTCACAGTCAATAATTATGATGATATCTTTGAATACCCTTCGGGAATTACGCCTGAAGGAGAATATCTAAATGGTGTTCTAAATAATTATAATAATAACATAACTGATGCTTATAATTATCATCATTATGTTATCGTAATTAATTTGACATATGCCATCCAAAGTAAACTTAAAGGCCATGCGGGGCCAGATGTAAAAACTCCTCAATGGTACAGATCTATTTATGATGATGAAACTATAAGAGACAAAAAGTACTATGTGGATAAAGAAGAAGCCTTAGTTACTCTTTTCACGCAAAAATTTAGATTTAAACAACCAGAATTTCCAGCTAATCATGATCATGTACTTTCATTCTTTTTGGTAACTCATGAAATGACTAATTCTCTGAATCAGCAAATTATTGGTGGTAAAAATGTTAAGTTAATAAATTTTCGCAACGAAAATGCTTCACAAGACTTTATAGCAAAATGGTCAAATTGGGTAGCGTTTAATGATAATGAAAACAAAACTAGCTCCTCTTTAAATGTAATAAAAAAGACAATTAGCAATTATATAAAACATTTTTATTATGGAAATGGATTAGTTAATTCTTCTTGTCAGGATTTGGCTGCAACTATTTTTCACGACGACTCACGAAATTACTTTATATCAAAATGTAACCCGAACTTTTTTGATCCAGCCCAGAACCAACAAAATAAGTTGAATGCTTTGTATTATTCTTGTTTATATCTTGAATATGTTGAAAATGTATATGAGACAGCATTTGGATCAAGCCCAACTTTATTTGATTTTCCTGGGACATTAGCATATGTAAATCAAGTATTAACGCAATATTTGGCAACTAATGGTTCAGAAGAATTTAGTTCTTATTTAGCTGATCAGTTTAATATTTTGCAACTTGGAATATTTCCATTAAAATACAATTACCATAAGGTATTTTATAATCCATCTCAGCCA
>JAGVVH010000118.1 GCA_019135895.1 Bacteroidota bacterium
CGCATGACGCAAGAGATTCTAACAATAATGGATCATTAAGCTTTTGAGAAATATAAATAAGTGCGGAATTGACAGCAGGATGAGGTTCATTAGGTTTTAATTCAGTTCTATCCATCTCTAATAACCTCTATTCATTGCTTCATTTGCGAGTTTATCGGCGCGAGCATTCTTGGCTCTCTCAATATGCTCGATTGTATAACCATCACCAAAAAGTTTTAATAAATCTTGTACGCGATTATATAACGGTTGTAATCTAGAATTTTTAACTTTGTATTCACCAGTTATATGTTTAACTACTAACATTGAATCCATAAAGATGTGAATTCTAGAAATTCCATGCTGCTGGGCTATTTGTAAACCATGAATTAAACCCATATATTCAGCTGCGTTATTAGTGGTTGTTCCAAGAAATATACTGGTTTCTGCAATGCTTTTATTGTTTGTTGTAGTGAGCACAACACCAACTCCTGCAAGTCCTGGATTTCCTCTAGAACCAGCATCTGTATATAAATTAGCTTCTGTATATTTCATATAGTTCCTATTAATAAAAAAATCTCTTGAAGAGGAATTTTTTCCTCCTCAAGAGAGCTAAATTGTTAGTTAATGATTAACCGATGCTTGCAAGAATGTCACCAACGACATTGTCAAGAGCACCCTTAACTTTGCCACCACGAGCTCCACCCTTACCAGGGCGAGAATCTTCAGGACGATTAAGATATGTCTTAATATACTCTTCGACCTTTGCCAATTTGGCAGCATCACCTTTGGCATTCTCACGAAGCTGAACCTTCGTAGCCATGAGAACACGATTAACCTGGTACTTCGTCACACCAACAGTCTCAGCGATCTGAGAGTAGGAATGATCTTTAACCAGAGCAATAATCTGCTTCACCTGATCAGAAGTCATCGCCGGAGCAGGTTTCTTTCGATCTGCACCAGACTTCTTCTGCTTCGGAGCCTTTTCAGCCGGAGCTGCCGCTTCTGCAGGAGCCGCTTCTGCAGCCGGAGCTGCCTTTGCCTTCGGGGGGAATGGGAAATTTGCCATAATTTGTTGCCTCCTAAATAGTTTTTGTTTTTTGTGAGAATTGTTTATTGATTTCCGCTAAGATAACATCCATCTTAACGCCTTCCGCGTTCATAATTGCCCTCTTTAAATCGGTATTCGTAATAATACTAATTAAATTATTAAATTGGGTATCAGAATCAGGCCATGTGACTTTATATTCAAAACCTGATCTAATACAAGCTTCTAATTGATTAGGATTCATTTCTCCTAATCCTTTAAATCTTCTAATTTTATAATTATCTTTTTTGAATTGATCGATTTTTATTTGATCATATATTGGGTAGTATTTGCCTCCTTTTTCAGCTCCATATAATGGAGGTATTATTACTGACAGGTTTCCAGATTTAATATAATCTGGTGCAAATTTAGCAATAGCTAACAGAACTAATACAGATATATGTTGACCATCAGAATCTGCATCCGCTAAGATCTTAATTGATCTATATCTTCTGTTATTTATTGAACCTAACGCTTTCAATAGATCACTAATTTCTTTATTTTTTTGGATCTTATCTAACGTTGAGGCTTCAACATTTAATACTTTACCCTTTAATGGATAACAAGCTTCGATCTTTTTATTTGTAATTTGTTTTAGAGTTCCTTCTGCAGAATCTCCCTCAACAATATACAAAACATCTCCCGGAATATGCTGGCAATCATGTAATTTACTAATTAAAACTCTTTTACTAGCTCTTGCCGATCGGGACGAACCATTTAATATTTTTTGGTGTAATTTTCTCTCTAAGTTACTTTGTAACGTATCAATAATTTGTTCAACGAACCATTCTAATTGACCTTTCAAAGGATCAATCAGAATCTTTTTAACATCTAAAACCATTCTAACTTTTGTTTGACTGTCAAATTTTGGTTCCGGAACACTTATCATGATAAAAGCTCTCAAACCATTTAAGTATTCTCTATCATTGATTTTTGAGAAACTTTTATCTATCTTTTCATTTATTGATTTTTTTAATTCAGTATGAAAAGAATTGATAAACTTACCATCACATGATCTTAGATTGACATTACCCAAAGTTATTGAATCATCTTGATCAACATATGTAGCATATAATTTGATATGATTT
>JAGVVH010000548.1 GCA_019135895.1 Bacteroidota bacterium
GAGTCACTTTGCAGCGAGATGTTCAGCTGGACCCCCATGTAGATGAGATAAACGCACATAGCTACATTTTCAATTATAAGAGCCGCTATTGGCCCTAACGTTCGGCGGTATGTGCAGTTGGCGCAGAGTCGCGGTGGCGCGTGTTTTTGCACTCGTGGTGCGATGTGGGGTTATGATTGTTATTACTTAATTCTCGCGTTGGCAAAAACCGTGACACCAGCGGGGGTCCCCGGCGGGAGCCGGGGCAGCCTGCACCGCCATTGAAGGTCTTTCATTTTGACCAGAAGATTCTCGCGGTGCAGAAGCCAATTGCATATACCGACCTGTTAGGCACTGGCAACTTTGATACTTTTTATCAGCCGAATTCCTTGGTTTAACAACAGCTCAATCTCCGCATCTTTGTAAACCCAATAGTCTGTTTCTAACCCTACCATTAGCTTTTTACTGTCATTAACTATGCTTGGAGGATATCCCTTCTCAATAATTAGTTTTAAGGGATTGATTGCTTCATTTATTTTAAGGAATATATTGACATCTGACTGGGTTAGGAGGGATGATGGATTATATTTCGATAGAGAAGTAATCGTCAGGTAATCATCAATATACCTGACGCCTGCTCTTATTCTATTACGAACTAGTAATTTGTGTATCCAGTCTTTTCTATACAAAGTGCAGTCAATATCTGAACCATTAAATATTTCGGTGTAAACTCCTGTAAAAGTATTAGATGAGTGGGCTATTGCTCCATAAGAATCAACTGCATAATAAAAGATGGAATCGAATTTTGCTAGCACACTTTTTTTGCTCCACATCCGACTACTTCCTGGAAGAATGAGGTTTCTTTCAATTCTTTGGATTTCAGGATTGATACCTCTTTTCTTAAGGTTCTCAACTAATATGTCTACGGCTGATATTTCCTCCATAGTCTTTGCTTGTGCCTAACGTTCGGCGGTATGTGGCGTTGGCGCAGAATCGCGGTGGCGCGTGTTTTTGCACTCGTGGTGCGATGCAGGATTATGATATTAATTGTTTATTCTCGCGTTGGCAAAAACCGTGACACCAGGAGGGAGCGCCCCGCGGGAGCGGGGCCGGCCGGCTGGTTTTTGCCCGGCGGTTTTAGCCGCAAAGCCGGGCCGATAAAGCACCAACTGGTTTTGGTGTGCCAGTCTGGCGGACCGGCGCGCAAAAACCAGTCGAAGCCAATGACATATACCGACCTGTTAGCGTGTCGTGCTATTATTCTCTTGGATTTCTATGTGTATGAAAGTCAATATGTGGTAATGATGGGAGACTATATTTTTTGCTTGTCAATTGTTCTTTAACGTCTTGTCTAGGAATATTCCAAGCACTCGAAATATAATGCAGGTGAGGTTGACCATTATGATAATTCTCCTTCCCATCAAGGCTCTTAAATGTTAAAAAGAAGCAATGCCAAATATCTCCCTTATCAAGGAACTTTGATACAATTACTTTTCTATGTTCAACAACTTGTTTTAATTGCCCTTTTGTCAGTGGAGTACTGCCAATTGTATGAACCTCCCCACTGTCTTCAATATGAATGACTGCAGGTAATTTTGAAGTGTCTATACCTTCATGGTGGTGAGAAGCTTTATACTGACTGTATGTGTATCCAAACTTGTTATATGCATGAATAATAAATGCCAGAAACTCATTCGATGTTAATGTTAAGTTTTTAAGCAACTTAATTTGCTTTTTTTTATCATTTGTTTGAAGTAAGGTTATTAATTCTTCTGGAATTTTGATTGATTTAAGTTTCTTTATTTCTTCTTCACATAGTTTGGTGGCTCTCTTAAATAACGTTTGTTCGATTTTGTCATCTGGGCCAACATAGCCTTTCAATTTGAGCAAATCTCTATCAAATGACATAGACAATCCTATAGTTGAATCTACAAAATGATGAATGGGGTTAACATATTCAAAATCATCACATTCCCTCATTATGTATTGTCCACCATCTTTGGGATCACCTATCTTTAGTACTCGGATTTTCATGGTTGATTAATGCATGCACGCTAACGTTCGGCGGTATGTGTTGTTGGCGCCGCTTCGGAGTGGCGCGTGTTTTTGCACTCGTGGTGCGATGTAGGGTTATGATTGTTACTTGTTTATTCTCGCGTTGGCAAAA
>JAGVVH010000466.1 GCA_019135895.1 Bacteroidota bacterium
GGCAATAAAGGCTATCTCCGAAAGTGACCCTCAGTTTAACGCTTCTGTCGCAGCCTACATAACGGCTGCAGATACTTTGTATTGGAATCACAAACTGGATGCTGAAGTTGACGGCTCAGTCACCAATGAAATTCAAGCATTGAGTATCAATAAAGATACTATTAAGCTGAGCAATGGTGGTTTTGTTAAATTGCCTGAAGTGATTGACAGCACCAGCTTGGACGATGCCTACAATCATGGTCATTCCATTATGGCCGACGCAGGTCCGGTGACCATAAATGGCACCGATGGTTTTTTGGCTACCGGTATAGATAATTCAGGCTCAATTCCAGCCAGCGGTGCCGGCACCCGAATGATGTGGTATCCGAAAAAAGCTGCTTTCAGAGCAGGTTATATTAACGGTATACAATGGGATGATGAAAATGTGGGCTGGTATTCAATCGCCATGGGCAAAAATACTACAGCAAGCGGTTATAATTCAACTTCCATGGGCTTTAATACAATTGCAAGCGAGGAAGCTTCCACCGCCATGGGATATAATACAAGAGCAAACGGTCTTATGTCCACTGCCATGGGCTATAATACAACAGCAAGAAGTCCTGTTTCCACTGCCATGGGCTATAATACAACAACCAATGGGTATGCTTCAACGGCAATGGGAATGAATACTCATGCCCAATCGTTTGCTTCTGTTGTTTTAGGAAGATATAATGTGCTTTCCGGAGATTCATTACAATGGATTCCGACAGATCCACTTTTTGTTATTGGAAACGGAGATGATGCAAGTAATCCTTCCAATGCACTCACGGTTTATAAAAACGGAGATATAGACGTTAATGGAACAGTAACCGCAACCGGCGGCAACTCTACCAATTGGAATGATGCATATAGCTGGGGAAATCATGCAACGGCAGGTTATTTGACTTCATTTACCGAAGTTGATGGTTCGGTAACCAATGAAATACAGGCATTGAGCCTCAGCCATGATACTGTTTATCTTAGCAATGGCGGTTTTGTAAAATTACCTGCCGGCTTTGACGGACAATATAGCAGCTTAACAGGATCCCCCACCAATGTGAGTGCGTTTGCCAATGATGCAGGCTATCTCACTGCCGAGGTTGACGGTTCGGTAACCAACGAAATACAGGCATTGAGTATCAACAAAGATACTATTAAGCTGAGCAATGGTGGAGGTTTTGTAAGATTCCCTGAAGTGATTGACAGCACCAGTCTGGATGACGCATACAACCATGGTTCCGAGATCATTGCCGATGCAGGTCCGGTGACCATAAATGGCATCGATGGTTTTTTGGCTACCGGTACATACGGTTCAGGGACAATTCCTGCCAGCGGTGCCGGCACGCGAATGATGTGGTATCCCGGAAAAGCTGCTTTCAGAGTTGGGCAAATTGATGGTACACAATGGGATGATACCATTGTTGGCCTTTATTCCACCGCCATTGGCTATAATACAACGGCAAGTGGTTATAATTCCATTGCCATGGGCTATAATACAACGGCAAGGGGAGCTATGTCAACGGCCATGGGCTTTAATACAGCCGCAATCGGGTATAATTCAACAGCTATGGGTGTTAATGCAACAGCAAGTGCGCCAATCTCAACTGCCATAGGAGTTAATACAGTAGCAAGCGGTTTTATGTCAACTGCAATGGGAAGTAATTCAACAGCAAGCAGTTCTGTTTCAACTACTATGGGCTTTTATACCAAAGCAAATGGGGCATTTTCAATTGCAATGGGGGATCATACCACGGCAAGCGGGCAAGCTTCTACCACTATGGGAGAGTCAACTAAAGCCCAATCTTATGCTTCACTAGTTTTAGGAAGATACAACCTAATTGCCGGAGATTCATTGCA
Source organism: Bacteroidota bacterium (assembly GCA_019135895.1). GTDB lineage: Bacteria > Bacteroidota > Bacteroidia > Bacteroidales > WCHB1-69 > JAGVVH01. The sequence continues at coordinate 1,876 of JAGVVH010000466.1, forward strand.
ATGGGTAGCAACAGATCCCCTTTTTGTTATTGGAAACGGAGCTGATGCAAGCAATCGATCCAATGCACTTACGGTTTACAAAAACGGAAATATGGATGTTAATGGAAATATGGACGTTAATGGAACAGTAACCGCAACCGGCGGCAACTCTACCAATTGGAATGATGCATATAGCTGGGGAAATCATGCTGGTTTATATCGCCCAATTGATTGGGTTCCTGATTGGACAGATATATTAAATAAACCAACATTTGCAAATGTTGCTACTTCTGGCAGTTATAATGACCTAACAGATCAGCCTACACCAGCCGATGGTTCCGAAACCAAAGTAACTGCAGGAGCAAATGTGTCTGTTACTGGCAGCGGAACTAATACAAGTCCTTATGTGGTTAATGCAATTGTAAGTATGACCCAAATGGTAAGAGACGCTTTAACACCAATTGAAGGGATGTTTATTTACAATACAACTACGCATAAACCGAACTATTACAATGGAACTGAATGGATGAATTATGATGGTACTTCGGCAAAAATACTGGAAATTGGGGATAGTTTTCAAGGGGGAATCATCGCTTATATACTGCAACCCGGTGATCCGGGATATGATGCCAATGTTATTCAAGGAATAATAGTAGCACCAATTGAGCAAAGCGCTGGCATGCAATGGTACAATGGTAGTTATTTTATAACAGGAGCAAATGCAACAGCATTAGGCACCGGAAATGCCAATACAAATACAATTGTTGCAGAACAAGGAGAAGGAAGTTATGCTGCTAAATTGTGTGCCGATTTGGATTTAGGTGGGTATACCGATTGGTATTTGCCAAGTAGAGATGAATTAGAGAAACTATATCTGAATAAAGATGCAATTGGCGGTTTTGCAAGTGCATACTATTGGAGTTCCAGCGAAGTTTCTTTCGATGGCTCGTATAGTATAAGCTTCACCAATGGCAATACCGGTAGCTATTTTAAGAACATCAATGTTTATAGGGTTCGTGCTGTTCGCTCTTTTTAACAATATAGCTATTTTGCAATTTTGCTTTGTATCTGACTAATCGCTTGAATTGTTGTTTTCCAGTGCTCATTGTGTGGGAGAAATCTCTTTGATTTAGAAATATATATTTCGTGCTCATGAAATTTATATTTTGTGCTTAGGAAATTTATATTTTGTGCTTAGGAAATTTTTTTTCTTAAGCATGAAATTTATATTTCGTGCTCATGAAATTGTAAGTAAAAAATAATGATTGCCTGTAAGATAAATTTATGAGATAATATCTATCACTCCTCCGTCGGCAATATTCTGCGAACTTACTAATCCACCAATATCCACTAATCTCCTTCAATCTCCACCAATATCAGTATATATTTTTTTCATATCTGCTTAGTTTTATTATATATAAATTCACCAGGAGGGACTTATTGTATAGAAAAAAGCTTTAAATTTGCAGCAAATTTGTTAGTTATGGATAAAAAAATAAAACCTAATGTAGATGCTTGGCTTCACGGAAATTATGACAAAGAAACTAAAGAGGAAATCAAAAGGTTGAAAAAAAATAATCCCGATGAGTTAGTCGATGCTTTTTATAAATCACTGGAATTTGGTACAGGTGGCCTAAGAGGCATCATGGGTGTTGGAACTAACAGAATGAATAAATATACTGTTGGGGCTGCTACTCAGGGTTTAGCCAATTATCTGAAGGCTACTTATAAAAATACAAAACTAAAAGTGGCAGTTGCTTTTGATTCGCGAAACAATAGTGCCTATTTTGCCAATATTACCGCAGACGTATTGTCAGCCAATAGAATAGAGTGTTTTTTGTTTGAAGAGCTGAGACCTACTCCTCTGCTTTCTTTTGCTGTTCGTTATCTGGAATGTCACGCAGGAGTGGTGATTACTGCTTCGCATAACCCGAAAGAATATAACGGTTATAAAGCTTATTGGGGTGATGGAGGACAGTTAGTGCCACCGCATGATAATAATGTTATTAATCAGGTCAATAAAGTTAAGAGTATTGAAAAAATAAGGTGGGAAAGGAAAGATGCTTATGTTAAAATTATAGGTCCAGAAGTTGATGAGGCCTATTTGCAGTCTGTTGAGAAACTATCTCTTAATCAGGGTGCTATTTCTAAATGTGCTGATTTTAAAATTGTCTATACCTCTTTACATGGGACCGGCATTACGATGGTGCCGAAGGCACTGAATAGATTTGGCTTCCAAAATGTTATTCTGGAAGAGAAACAATGTGTTCCGGATGAGAATTTTCCAACTGTAAAATCTCCCAATCCCGAAGAAAAGAGTGCATTGGAGTTGTCAATAAAGCTTGCCGATGAAATTGATGCAGATTTAGTGCTCGCAACAGACCCTGATGCTGATAGGGTAGGAATTGCTGCACGGAATCGTAAGGGTGAGTTGATCCTTTTTAATGGTAATATGGTGGCAACCATGTTAACGCACTACCTGCTTTCTGAATGGCAAAAACAAAAAAAACTTTCTGATAATGAGTTTGTTGTTAAAACAATTGTTACAACGGATATCATTAATAAAATTGCACTTGATTTTAATGTGAAGTGCTATGATGTGCTGACGGGCTTTAAATATATTGCCGAAACTATTAAACTGAATGATAATAAAAAGAAGTTTATTTGTGGCGGTGAAGAAAGCTATGGCTTTTTGATTGACGATTTTGTCCGTGATAAAGATGCCGTTTCTGCTTGTTGCCTGATTGCCGAAATTGCTGCAGTGATGAAAAATAAAGGAAAAACACTGCAGGATTATCTGAATGACATCTACTTAAAATACGGATTTTATAAAGAGGAACAATTGTCTATTGTGAAAACAGGGAAAAACGGACTATTTGAAATCAGTAAAATGATGACTCATTTGAGAGAAAAATTCCCTAAAAAAATAAATAAAAGCAAGGTCGTTAAAATTGTTGATTACTTCTTTGGGAAAGGTTATGATTTTGAAAATTCAACATTTTTTGACACAAATCTTCCTATTTCGGATGTGATCCAATTTTTTACTGCCGATGGAAGTAAAGTTACGATCAGACCTTCAGGTACTGAACCCAAAATTAAGTTCTATTTTAGCGTAAATGAAAAAATTGTCAGCAAAGAACAATACGCAGACATGGAGCAATTGCTCGCTAAAAGAATCGAAGATATTATTGTATCACTTAAATTTAAATAAAACAGAATGATTAATCCGAAATTATTAACCCCCGGTTCAATTGTGGTAGTTGGAGCTTCCAATGATATTCATAAGCCGGGCGGCAAAGTGCTGAAAAATTTACTCGATAGCAATTTTAAAGGGGCTGTTTTTGCAGTTAATCCAAAAGAAGATGAAGTTCAAGGTATCAAATGCTTCAAAAATGTGGATGATTTACCGGATGTGGACTGTGCTATTTTGGCTATCGCTGCAAAGTATTGTCCTGCTTCGGTCAATACACTTGCTATGACCAAGAAGTGTGGTGGTTTTATCATTTTATCTGCCGGCTTTGGAGAAGAGAGTGCTGAAGGCGCTGCTTTAGAACGCGAAATTGTTAAAACCGTTAATAGTGTCAACGGAAGTCTTATCGGTCCTAATTGTACAGGCTTTTTGAATATGAACTACTGTGGAGCTTTTGATGCACCCATTCCGCCGCTGAACTCCAAAGGGATTGATTTTGTTACCGGCTCCGGCGCTACTGCTGTTTTTATTAAGGAATATGGCATTACCAACGGGTTGTCTTTCAATAGCGTCTGGGCAGTCGGAAATTCAGCCCAAATAGGTATTGAGGAAGTTCTGGAACATCTTGATACGACTTTTGACCCTGAAAAGAGTTCTAAGGTTATTATGCTTTACATGGAGAATGTGAGGAATCCACGCAAATTATTGCTTCATTCCACTTCTCTCATTAACAAAGGATGCAAGATCGCCGCCATTAAGTCGGGTGGCTCTGCTGCCGGAAGTCGTGCCGCTTCTTCTCACACAGGAGCACTGGCTACTTCAGATGTTGCAGTTGATGCTCTTTTCCGTAAAGCCGGAATCGTACGGTGCCATAATCGTGAAGAATTGACTACGGTTTGTGCTGTCTTTATGCACCCTGAAGTAAAAGGTAAAAGAGTGGCTATTATCACCCATGCCGGCGGACCTGCAGTTATGCTAACGGATGTCCTCTCTAACAACGGCCTTGAAGTGCCTCATATTGAAGGTCCTGCAGCAGATGAACTGCTCTCTAAACTCTTCGCCGGTTCTTCGGTGGGGAATCCTATCGATTTTCTTGCTACAGGTACTGCAGAACAATTAGGAACCATTATTGACTATTGTGATAATAAATTCGATAATATTGATGCAATGTGCGTCATCTTCGGCTCGCCCGGGCTTTTCTCCAATTGGGATACCTATAAGGTCTTGGATGAAAAAATGAAAAGCTGTAAAAAACCGATTTTCCCTATTTTACCTTCTATCATCAATGTGAAAGATGAAATTGCTGATTTTATTATTAATAAAAAGAGAATTAACTTCCCGGAAGAGTGTGTTTTGGGAAATGCGCTGGCAAAAGTTATTAATACGCCAAAACCGCAACCACTGAATCCTGCTATGCCCGAAATTGACTATACTGCAATTCGTAAGGTTATTGACAGTTGTGATAACGGGTATCTCTCTTTGGATAATATCCGTGCTTTGTTGGATGCTGCAAGTATCGGCTGTAAAAAAGAGGTAGAAGTGAGAACCGAAGCCGAAGCTGTCGATTATGCCCGCAAAACAGGTTATCCCCTTGTGATGAAAGTGGTTGGGCCCCTTCATAAATCGGATGTTGGTGGGGTTGTCCTGAATGTCAAAAATGAAGAAACTGTCAGAAAGGAATTTCAAAGACTGATAAAAATTCAGGATACATATGCAGTGGAATTGTATCCGATGCTCTTTGGAACAGAGATGTTTATTGGGGCTTCCCGAGAAGAGAAATTTGGCCATCAGGTGCTCTTTGGGCTGGGCGGTATTTTTGTGGAAGTAATGAAAGATGTGAAAGCTGCTCTCGCTCCGGTTAATGTGGAAGAAGCTAAAGCCCTTATCAAGGATTTGAAAGGATATAAGATAATTAAAGGAGTGCGTGGTCAACAACCTGTCAATGAAGATTATTTTGCCGAAACTGTTGCTCGTGTATCGGCATTAGTGACTGCAGCGCCGGAAATTGCCGAGATGGATCTCAATCCTTTGTTGGGGACTCCTGAATCTATAATTGCAGTTGATGCAAGAATCAGAATTGAAAAATAGGCTGCGCTAAATATTCTTACATGGGTGTCATTATCCGGCAGAGCATAAAAGGAACTATTGTCAACTATATAGGCTCTTTCATTGGGTTTATTACTACTTTCTTTATTATAACCCGCTATCTTACTACCGAAGAGATAGGTCTTACCAGAGTGCTTTTGGAAGTATCGGGATTATTTGCCGGAATAGCACAATTGGGGACAAATTCCTCTGTGATGAGGTTTTTCCCCTATTTTAAAGATCCCGAAAAGAAAGACCATGGCATTTTCTTCTGGTCTCTGATTGTCCCGCTTGCGGGGTTCCTCTTTTTTCTTATCCTCTATCTCTGTCTGCAAGGACCAATTACAAGTTTCTTTTCCGAAAAATCACCCCTTTTTCTGGATTACTCTTATTATGTGATTCCATTGTCCTTCTTTTTGTTGTATATCAGCGTTTTTGAGACCAATTCAAATGTTCTCTACCGTATTGTGGTTCCAAAGCTGATTAGAGAGGTGATAATTCGGCTGATGCTGATTGTGGTCTATTTACTCTATGCTTTTCGGGTTCTGAATTTAGACGGTTTTATTATTGCTTTTTGTTTGACTTATGGAATAGCCCTCTGTATCAATATCTTTTATCTCTTCTCTCTGCAACGGGTTTCCCTGAAACCTGACATGGAGCACATAACAAAGCCTATACGAAGGGATTTCTTATTTTATACTTTATTTCTGATTACTGCTGCCTTAGGTGGAGCAATTACTCCAAGTATCAATACTATTTTTGTCAGTGCCCGTATGGGACTCTCTTTTACGGGTGTTTTTGCGGTAGCTACTTTTATTGCTGCTATTATCGAAATTCCGTATCGTTCTCTGGGTGCTATTTCGCAACCTCATATCTCGCAAGCTATCAAAGATAACGATATTAAAGCAGCTAACGATTTGTGCAAGAGTGTTTCACTCCATCAGTTGTTGGTGGGGAGTTTTATTTTCTTTTTTATATGGATCAATATTGACCTTATTTTTGCCATTCTTCCAAATGGGCAAGAGTATGTTGCTGGGAAATGGGTGGTCTTTATTGTTGGGCTCTCCCGTCTTTTTAACTCTGCTTTTAGTGTGGGAACTTCAGTGTTGGGATATTCCAAATACTACTATTTCTCTCTAATCTTTACTTTTTTACTAACGGGTACGGCGATTTTGCTCAATATCGCTTGGATTCCTGTATGGGGTTTAAACGGAGCAGCATTGGCGACGTTAGTCTCTTATGTTATATATTATTTTTTCTTACTCGGACTGGTGAGATGGAAAATTAAAACCTCTCCTTTCTCTTTTAAACAGGTTGTTGTGGTGTTGATAATATTGGCCCTTTTTGCTTTAAATATCATTTGGGAAGCTTATCTTTCTCCGTTATTTTTATCTCTCCCGATGAAACCAATTTGGAGTAATATTGTTGACGGAGTTATTTCTTCTGTTTTGTTTGGAGTTGCCGGCGGATTAGCTGTTTATCATTTTAAAGTTTCCGAACAGATTAATAGTCTGGTTAGAAAGTATTGGAAGAAATCTCTTGAATGGATTCATCTGAAAAGATAGTCTTCCGATTGTTGTCGATTTATTCTTTAATAGACGCTATTTGATGTGGACAAGAATCTTATATAAGTTCACTGAATTCAAGTCTTTTTATTGAAGATGTTTCGTTCAAGGTTTATTTGCTTTTCTCTTTTTTCACTAACTCAATTGTATGAGTAGGGAGTTCAATTCCCCCATAATCACTGTGTCCCGGGATTACAGTTTGAATACCAATATATTTGTTCAGGAGCTTTTTTATGGTCAAATCCCAATCTGCAACAACTGCATCTGATAAGTTCCCTGAGTCTTGAGAATCTGATGATTTTACCAAACAACCGCCAAAAAGTATTTTTTTATCCGGAATCCAGACAGTAATATTGTCAAAGAAGTGACCTGCACCAAAAAATCTACATTCAATTTGTTCTCCGTTAAAGTCAAAAGTCAACGAATCGCTGAAAGCGATTGAAGGGATAGGCAAACCTATCTCTTTACATTTTTCTACTGTCATTGAATTGGCAATTGACTCAACTCCTATACTTTGCAAATATTCTAATCCACCTAAACAATCATTGTGGAAATGTCCTATAATTAATGAAGTCAAATTGACTGAAAATGAATCCCTAAGAAATTTAGTTAACCTCTCGGTTTTATCATTATCCATTGGAGTATCAATCATTAAAGCCTCACCCTCTTTGATCAGAATCAGCCCATTTGAAGAAAAATATCAATTTCCAACATGTTTCCAGGTTACATGTGAAAAAAGGAATCTTACAGATGTATCAATTGAATATCATCATCAATCTTTATAACATTATCTTTCTGCGCTTTGGAGCTTACTACTAAACCAATCAAAGTAATAATAATAAAATTCCTCTTTTTAATCATTTATTTCTATTAATACTTTTATTGATTCTTTCTTTTATTGTGAGCATAAATAAAATCAGAAAATAATAAGAAACGAAATATCATTATTCTTTCAAAAATTATGGTTTAAATTATTTATAAGAAGAAACAAGATTATTTATACTCAAAAAATCTATTAACTCTAACTTGAGCATTTTCTCTAAGATTATAGTAATAGAAAGGAATATCAAAACTGTGATAAACACCTAGCCCCATAGCACCTGAAATATTAAACATGCTGCTATCGTTCACACTGGTACACTCAAGAACTCCTTTTTCAAGATTAATACGGGCATCTGCAAAATTGGGAATCATTCCACAATTACCTTGATTATCGATAGGCATGTAGGAACCCAAACTTTCAGCTGTGGTAGCTAATGTCTCATCTCTTCTCCAGTTTATGGGATTAATAACCAACCCTATATTGTCTGCCATTACAATATTTCCACCGGGAGCTAAAGAGGGTGATTGTGTATTATAGGAAATAATTACTCCTGTATCATCAGGACCTTCAGCAAATTTGAGATGGGGATTTGTATTCATATACTCGGCAGTTACTGGATATCCTATCACGTATGCACAAACCATATGTCTGTAAACATCAGGATTTGTATGCATGTAATTTTTTAATAAAAACAACAGTACATTAGCCCCTTGTGAGTGACCGACCAAAATAAAAGGTCTTCCTGAGTTGTAATGCTTTATGTAATAGTCAAATGCGTTGGTGACATCTGTAGCAGGGATACTGCCAACAACATTCCAACGTTCATCTTCCGGGAGAGAAAGAGTATATTCCGCATCAGCTTGTCTATAATAAGGGGCGTATATATTCCCAACAGTCTCAAAAGCAGTGGCCTGTCTGTCAAAGGCCATTTGAGAGCCGATAAGCATTATCGGATTGTTAATTGCACAAAAATTTGGTTCTGATGAGTCTTCTTTGTACCAAGCAGTTGGGTAAACATAGAAAATATCTACCTCTTTTGTAATATTGTTAGGGAGAGATAACCAGTTTTCCCGTTTTGAATAATCGGGAAAAGAGGATTGATCTGGATTGTCTGTCTTTTTGCAAGAATAAAGCGATAGAAAACAAATTATCACTAATAGTTTTGTCGTAATTTTCATAATACATTTCTTTTTATAAATTCTATTTTAACCCTTATTTTGTTTCGTTAAATAGCTATCAGAATTAATTTTAATTCTATTGATCCACTAAATATTGAACTTTCTTTTGCAAATGTATATATTTTTTTGACTTAATTCTCTCCTGAAGAGTGATATCAGAATCCCCTTTGGCAAATTTATTGCAACCTTAATACTCAATTGAAGTTGATTTCTTTTATTATATGCAATTTTATTCTGTTTAATATCAATAAGTTGGCAAAAAATGTGTTTTTTTAAACAAAAAGTTTAAACAGATGTTTAAAACAAATGTTTTTTATATTATTTTTACTGCGTCAAAATTATTAGATAATACACTTTAAAATTAATAGGTTATGACGGATGCGATAACTGAGGAAAAAATAAAAAATGCTGCAAGAGTGATATTTACCCAAAAGGGATATGCCTCGGCAAAAATGCGAGATATTGCAACTTTAGCTGGGGTTAATCTTGCCTTGGTCAATTATTATTTCAGGAGCAAGGATAATATTTTCAAAATAATCATGCGAGAGAAGATGTACAAAATATTCGGCATGATTTTTCCTTATATGCAGGATGAGAATACTACGTTAGAAGAAAAAATTACCAAAATTTCTGAAATATATATAGATATGTTATCTGAGGATCCGAATTTACCGATTTTTGTTTTTGGGGAAATACAGAAAGAACCGGAAAATTTCACTTCAATGTTGCCAATTACGAGTGCTAATATCAAGGAAATGTCTATTGCTAAACAATTTAGTCAGTATGATACCGGTATTAGTCCGGTTCATTTTATGCTCAATTTTCTTGGTATGACCATTTTCCCATTTATAGCTATGCCACTTCTTGAGAAAATTAAGGTGGAATCTCCAGAAAATTTAAAATTGCTGATTAAGGAGCGTAAGAAGATGATTCCTATTTGGATGAAAAATATGTTCAACAATGACAATTATAAAAAATAATATAAACACAGAGATAAGATGAAAAAACTGATTCTAAATATTTGTTTATTACTATTCGTCTCGCAGTTGTTTTCACAAACTATTACGCTTGACGACTGTTATATGGCGGCAAGGAAGAATTATCCTTTGATAAAGCAGTATGACCTGATTGAGCAGTCTAAAGGCTATAATCTTGCTACTGCCGCAAAAGGCTATTTTCCTCAAATCTCTCTGAATGCCAGAGCTTCATGGCAATCTGATGTGACAGAATTTCCGGATGCTTTCATGGTTATAATGAATCAGATGGGGATTGATGGAATTTCATTTCCCGACAAAGATCAATATCGTATAGTGTTTGAGTTATATCAAACCATTTGGGACGGAGGAATGATTTCTGCGGTGCAAAAGCAAGTGAAAGCGCAGTCTGAGATTGATAAACAGCGAATAGAGGTTGATCTTTATACGGTTAACAATCAGATCAACCAGCTTTATTTTGGCATTCTGCTGTTGGATGAACAACTGATACAAAATGATCTTTTCCAAAAGGAGCTTCAGCGCAACTACGACCGTATCAGCAGCTATGCCGACAATGGGTTGGCAAATCAATCTGACCTTAATAAAATCAAAGTAGAGATTCTCTCCCGTCGTCAAGCTGCCACAGAAATGAAAAATAGTCGGGATGCTTTTTTGATGATGCTTTCTTTGTTTATTGGCGAAAAACTTGGAGAAAACGCCGTATTGGAAAAACCTACGGATTCATTGTCAATTTCGGAAGAGATAGATCGTCCCGAACTTAAACTTTTTGATGCTCAGTTGCAACAGTTTGATAGTCGGAAAAGTGGAATACTTGCGAAAGGAATGCCTAATATTGGACTATTTGCCCAAGGAGCTTATGCTGACCCCGGGTTAAACATGTTCAATAGTGGCTTTCAACCCTATTTCATTGGGGGAATCAGCTTGTCATGGAATTTTGGCAGACTATATTCCTACAGGGATGAATGCGATAATGTAGAAGTGGGTAAAAAAAGTATAGAAGTTCAAAGGGAAGCTTTTTTGTTTAACTTAAATCAGAAAATTGTCAAAAGCAACTCAGATATAGAGAAAATAAGGGAATTAATCAAAAATGACGATGAAATCATTCTATTGAGGGAGCAAATCAAGGCAGTATCTGAGGCAAAAGTAGAAAACGGCACAATGAGCATTAACGACTTCCTGCAGGATATTGTCCTGGCGGATTTGGCAAAGCAGAATAAGTCGCTTCATGAAATGCAGTTACTGCTAACGCTTTATCAATTGAAAGTGGAAAAAGGTAAATAGTAATAATTTTAATAATATAATAAAATGAAAACAACTCATGTCAGAATTATCTTACTGGTTTCTTGTTTAATAGTATGTTTTGCATCTTGCCGCAAATCGGCTGTAAACTATGATGCTGCTGGAACTTTTGAAGCAGTGGAAGTGATTGTTTCTTCGGAATCAAGCGGAAAGATTTTATTTTTCGATGTGGACGAGGGTAGGGAGGTCAAGTCGGGCGAATTGTTGGGCTATACAGACACTACGCAGCTTTTTCTTAAAAAACTGCAACTTCAGAGCAGTGCCAAAGCGGTTTTAAACAGAAAGTCGGATGTTGGCAAACAGGTCGCCGCTCTTCAGCAGCAGATTGCTACTGCCAAAGTTGAGAAAAAACGGATCGAAAATCTGTTAAAGGCCAATGCTGCGAATACCAAGCAATTAGATGATATCAATGCTCAAATTACAACGTTGGAAAAACAACTTGATGCACAGAAATCAATGCTTGAAAATGCCAACAGCAGCATTTCAGAAGAGAGTAGTGCCATGGGAATTCAGATTGCACAATTGAATGACCAGCTAAAGAAATGCTATATTACAACTCCTATCAATGGGACCATTCTGGTCAAGTATTCCGAGCAGGGAGAGTTGGCCATTCCGGGGAAAGCTCTCTTTAAAGTGGCAGATGTGAGCAATATGATTTTGCGGGCTTATGTGACCTCCGGTCAATTGACAAAACTTAAAATTGGACAGCAGGTGAAAGTGGGAGCAGATTTTGGAGAAGATGGGATTCGTGAATACAAAGGAACTATCTCATGGATTTCATCAAAGTCGGAATTTACCCCCAAGACCATTCAGACTCAGGATGAACGTGCTAATTTGGTCTATGCTGTCAAAATTAAAGTTAAAAATGACGGCTATCTGAAAATTGGAATGTACGGAGAGGTAAACTTTTAAGGGGAAGTTATTAATAGGGAAAAATGTTAAATAGCATGATTACTGCAAATAACATAAAAAAGAAATATGGCAAGGTGGAAGCTTTGAATAATATCTCTTTCGAGGTAAATAAGGGAGATATTTTCGGCATTATTGGTCCTGACGGGGCCGGCAAAACCACCCTGTTTCGTATTCTCACTACGTTGCTTTTGGCTGATAGTGGTAGCGCTACTGTTAACGGACTTGACGTCATTAAAGAGTTCCGTAAGATTAGAAATATCATTGGCTATATGCCGGGGCGATTTTCACTTTATCAGGATTTATCGGTGGAAGAAAATCTCAATTTTTATGCCAGCATCTTCAATACCACTATTGAAGAAAACTATGCGATGATTAAGGAAATCTATCAGCAGCTTGAACCTTTCAAAACTCGCCGTGCAGGGGCACTTTCGGGTGGAATGAAACAGAAGTTGGCACTCTGTTGTGCGCTGATTCATAAACCTGTTGTTTTGTTCTTAGATGAACCGACTACCGGTGTGGATCCTGTTTCCAGAAAAGAGTTTTGGGAAATGCTAATGAGAATTAAAAAGGAAGGAATTACCATTATGGTATCCACTTCTTATATGGATGAAGCCGGCCTTTGCGACCGTATTGCCCTGATTCAAAATGGCTCTTTTCTCAAAGTAGATACTCCTCAAAATATTGTTAGTCAGTATTTTGAAACCCTTTGGGCAGCTTCTTCGGAAAATATGTCGAAATTACTTACTGCTCTCAAAGATTTTCCGGTAGTTAAAAAATGTTATCCTTTCGGTGATGTACATCACATTACTATCGACCTTCAACAAAATAATTTGATAGGTCCTTCATCTCTCCCTTTTACACCAGAGTTACTGAAAGAAGAGCTTGAAAAATTGGGACATTGCGGGGTTATCGTGAATAAAATAGAGCCTACCATTGAAGATTGTTTCATGGAACTCTCAAAAAATTAAATCAATTAAAGATTATAATAGTAATAAACAATGAATATGCCTGATGACAAGCTCTTTCCACAGTCTGCCGACAACAGAGAACTGTCTATAGTAGCCAATCAAATCACCAAGCGATTTGGCTCTTTTACTGCTGTTGACCATATCAGTTTTGATGTGAAGAAAGGAGAAATCTTCGGTTTTTTGGGGGCAAACGGTGCGGGAAAAACAACTGCAATGAAAATGCTTTGCGGATTGAGTAAGCCAACTTCCGGGAAAGCCACAGTAGCAGGTTTTGATGTCACCACTCAATCGGAACAAATTAAAAAAAATATCGGCTACATGAGCCAGAAGTTTTCTCTTTATGAAGATTTGAAGGTATGGGAAAATATGCGCCTCTATGCCGGAATATACGGAGTGGAGGAAAAAGTTATTGATTCCCGTATTGATGAGTTTTTGGAACAATTGGGCTTACAGAAGGAGAAAAATAGTATGGTCAAATCACTCCCTTTGGGTTGGAAACAGAAATTGGCTTTTACAGTTTCTATTATTCATAAACCCGGAATAGTCTTTCTGGATGAACCTACCGGAGGAGTAGATCCGGCTTCCCGCCGACAGTTTTGGGAGTTGATTTATCAGACAGCCGATAAAGGAATTACTGTATTTGTGACCACTCACTATATGGACGAAGCTGAATATTGTGATCGTATATCCATCATGGTAGATGGAAAAATTGTAAAATTAGATACTCCGGCAAATCTGAAAAAGGAGTTTGCAGCTAAAAATATGGATGAAGTGTTCCGTCTGCTGGCTAGAAAAGCAATAAGAAATTAAATGAATAAAAAATGAAAAAGACCGCTCATTCTGCTTTTTACTCGTTTGCCATAAAAGAATTTTATCACATCTTTCGTGACAGGTGGACAACCATCATTTTGCTGATAATGCCGATTCTGATGATTATCCTTTTTGGATTTGCTATCACTACCGAAGTTAAAAATGCCAAGATTGCCATTTTGGATCCTTCTCAAGATGCCGCCACTCACGCCATTGTAAACAAACTGGGCACCAGCGAATATTTCATCATCGACCGTTATCTCCATTCAAAAAATGAGGTGGATGAGATTTTTAAAGAAGGGGATATCGGTATGGTCGTAGTTTTTAGCGAAAATTTTTATGAAAATATGATGCATACGGGCAATGCCCAAATAGAGCTTATTGCCGATGGTAGTGACCCTAATTCTGCGTTAACGTTGACTCGCTATGCCACTGCTCTGATAGCAAGCTACCATCAAGAGTTATTGGCAACCCCTGAATTGCAAATGCCATTTCAAATTAACAGTGAAGTGAAATTTCTCTATAATCCTACTCTAAAAGGGGCTTATAACACTGTTCCTGGGGTAATGGGAATGGTGCTGATGCTGATCTGTGCCATGATGACAGCCGTTTCTATTGCCCGCGAAAAAGAATTGGGAACGATGGAAATTCTTTTAGTTTCACCTCTAAAACCTATTACCATCATCCTTTCAAAAACGGTGCCCTATATTGTTTTGTCATTAATAAATCTTGGTACTTTGCTATTGCTTTCGGTATTTGCACTTAAAGTTCCTATTGCGGGAAGTCTGTGGCTGATCATTTTTATTTCCCTTATTTTCATTTTTGTCTCGCTTGCTCTGGGGTTGCTTATCTCTACTGTTGCCAAGTCACAAATGGTGGCAATGCTCATATCGGGAGTGATTCTGATGCTACCTGTAATTTTGCTTTCCGGAATTATTTTTCCTACTGAGAGTATGAATCTATTTTTCCTATGGCTTTCTAAAATTATCCCTGCCAATTGGTATATCTCCGCTATTAAAAAAGTGATGATTCAAGGCTTGGGATTTGCTTCGGTGATAAAAGAATTATCTATTCTTGCAGGAATGGCAATCCTATTAGTTGCCCTTAGTCTCAAAAAATTTAAAGTAAGATTGTCGTGATTATAAAATATTACTATCATGCTGAAATATTTGTTGGAAAAGGAGTTTAAACAGTTTATAAGAAACAGATTTCTTCCAAAATTTGTGATAATCTTTCCATTTGCTGCTCTGGCGATTTTTCCGCTGGTTGCCAATATGGAGATTAAAAATAGTAAATTGGCAGTGGTGAACCACGATAATAGCACTCTCTCAACCCGTTTGATTGAAAAGATAAAATCCTCCGGCTATTTTATAATTACTGATGTTTCCAATAGCAAATCACATATTTATGATTGTATAGAAGAGGGAAAGGCTGACGAGGTACTTGAAATTCCTGCAGGGTTTGAAACTGATCTTATCAAAGAAAATAAAACAAAAGTGATGATTTCCGCTAATGCCGTCAACGGGATGAAGGCCGGTTTGAGCAGTGCTTATCTTGGGGAAATAATTGCCGATTTCAACGGGGATATCCGGATGGAGCTGATGCAACCCTCTAATCGATTGTCAGCCCCGAAATTCTCTATCATTCCTCTATACCGCTACAATCCCATGATGAAATCACTCTACAATATGATTCCGGCCTTGTTGGTTATGTTAATGGCAATGGTTTGCGGATTCTTGCCGGCACTTAATATTGTGAGTGAAAAGGAAAATGGAACCATTGAGCAGATGAATGTAACTCCTGTTAATAAATTCACTCTCATTCTTTCTAAGCTGATACCTTTTTGGTTGGTGGGTTTTATTGCCCTGACCATCTGTATATTTGTAGCTTGGCTCTTTTACGGGTTTTTCCCGTCCGGAAATGTAATGACAATCTATTTGTTTGAAGCCGTTTTTGTTTTGGCAATGTCCGGTTTTGGTCTGGTGATTTCTAATTATGCCAAAACTATCCAGCAGGCAATGTTCATCATGTTTTTCTTTGTGCTTACTTTTATTTTCCTGAGCGGTCTATATACACCTTTTTCTAATATGCCGCAATGGGCACAGGTGCTCGGTCATTTCAGCCCGTTAAAGTACATTATTCAGGTGATAAGACTTATTTATCTCAAAGGTAGTGGTTTCCTTGAGATGATGCCCCAGTTCTTTGCTTTGCTTGGATTGGCAATATTTTTCAATATCTGGGCTGTTTTTAGCTACAGAAAAAGAGTAGGTTGATAGATTGCTCTATTAATTTATCTTTCTGCCTTTCTCAGAAAATCAGACACAACTTTTAGATATTCATCTTCCTTTTCAATATGATGGGAATGAGAGGCATCTTTGAAAACATATATTTCAGAATCTTGAATTTTGCTCTGGTAATAAGCTGTAGTCCATGGGGTTGCTTCATCAAATTCTCCGCAGGTGAACAATACGGGGCATTTGATTTTATGGAGTTGATCCGTCAGATCTGTCTCTTTCAACGTGCCATTTAAAGTAAATTCGCTTGGACCAATCATATAACCATATATGTCACTGCTCGATTTCTCCAGTGTGGCAATTAAGTATGGAGGCCAGGGATCAAGCCTGCATAGGTGTTTATTGTAAAATATTGTCATCGCTTCTTGATACGCCTTTGAGGCAAAGTCGCCGCTTTTTTCATATTTGGCGATGGTATCTTGTATGGAAACAGGAAGTTGTGAAACCCATTTTTTCTGGTCGGCAATCCATCTTGGAGAACTTAAATAAGCTCCCGAAAAGATAAGACTGACAATACCTTTCGGATTTTTCTCTATCATGTAACTTGCCGCAAGCATGCTTCCCCATGACTGCCCTAAAATATGGAGTTTGTCGAGATGTAACGCCGTGCGCACCTGTTCAAGCTCTTCCACAAAACGCGGCAAATTCCATAACGAACTATCCGAAGGCTTGTCAGAATTTCCACATCCCAGTTGGTCGTAAAAGATGACAGGCCGCTCTTTAGCAATTTCTTCAAGGGGCTGTAAATAGTCATGAGGGGCTCCCGGACCTCCATGCAATACCAATAAAGGAATTCCTTTTTTATCGGCTCCGCAGATTTTGTACCACACTTTTCCGCCGGTTACTGCTACATAGCCTTCCTTTGTAATTGGTAATTCTTTTTCTTTCTTAGAATTACAGGAAAATAATACGATGGTCATCATGGTTATTATTAGTAAGTTTAATTTCATTTATGTTTTTTTTACAAAAATAAAAATAGTTTACATAAAAATGATTATGAAATTAAGAAATTATCTATCAGAGCAATTTACGAATATTCATCTTCTGAAGAAAATGATACTTTTCAGTAATAAATTTTCGATAATTTTACCACATCTCATGCAAATCGAGGAGAAATTTTCTCAAAAGATTCATCAAATGATTCTCCTGATAGCGCATTCATAGTTAAATCGGAAAGCCTAATAGCGTGGTAAAGCGAGCTATGGGGCCAAATAAGTATAATAATTGATATGAATTAAATTAATTGTTTATTTTTTTGGAAGTTCTATTTTGTTATTATTTATCTTTGCCAAGTATATTGCTATGATAAAAATAGACAAGAATTAGAATTTTTATTAAGAAGATTTCTGTTTACATAATTCTAGGCTATTTTTTGTAATTAATATGTGAAAATCAAATGAATGCAACTATGTGTAAATCTTTAATTGTAGCTTTTCTGTTTGCGGTTTTGTTAGTGAATACCAACGCACAGGAAAATCAGGATTTCAGTCCATTTGATGGTTTTAACCTTGGAGTAACAGGGCAGATTGAATTAGTTAAAAAAGTTAGTTTATATCCTTATTTGGGGGAGTATTATCAGCCGATTGCGAAAAAAAGTTTTGGTTGGGAGTCTGGGTTTGAGCTTTCTTATAATTTTGCGAAATATTTTGGCATTTCTGCTGGACTCAATATTGGGACTATCGCTGCAATTAATTATGATGTCTATACACCTTACTCAGATTTGACAGGCAATACCACCTATGATGGTTATACTTCTGCTGGAAGGGAAGAGATGAAAGATCTTATGATTCCATTGTCTTTTGAATTTCATTATCCTGTTAGTCGTAATTTTTATTTAATGTTTAATGTTGGTGCTAAATTAAGTAGGATTTTTTGTTCTTCAAATGATGCTTGGTACTACGGTACTTCTCATGTTCTTTCTGATGCAAATGGTGATATTAATATGACTTATTTTGAAATGGAGTATGCACATCTTCCATACATCAGGGCAAGTCTTATTTTTGGAGGCGGATTTTATTATAGACTTCCTTATGATGATTTATTAAGGCTAACTGTTGGAGCAAACATCTCCTTTGAAAATTTTGCAGAAGGCTATTATTATTATCCTTATCATAATTGTTTAGGTACAGTAAAGATTCGAAATAATTATGCTGCACTGCAATTGTCTTATATTCATACATTTAAAAAAGCAAAAATTAAACATAGACAAGCGGTTGATTCTGTTGCAAATACCTATAAATATTTTGGTGTCGTTGAGATACAGGGAGGATATTACATTTCAAAGATGATGGCAGACTATTTTGCAGATTATGAAGAATTTGTTCCATTTACATACGGAATACATCTTATTAATGGGGTACATTTTAACAAGCATTTATCTTTGGGCATGGGAGTTGGCTACAATTCATTGCCCTATATGACATCCGGAAGTTGTATGATTCCGTTGTATGCCGATTTAAGATATAACATTTTAAAATCTAAATATACGCCTTATATAAATGCAGAGTTGGGAGCAGCATTTATTTATTATAATCTTGGATACAAGTATTCTACCTGGCAAAGCGGCATGTTTCTCGGTATCGGGGCGGGAGTTTCTATACGACTTGAAAAAACATCTGCCGTTAATATTCATTTGGGTTATGAAGGTGGTCTTGGAATTGTCGCTGCTGTCGGCTATCTGTTTTGATTAGTTCTTTTTCAGCATCTTTTTACATTTTTTCGGATTAATTCCATCTTTTCTTTTTTATTATTTTTGCACTCTTATGATAAAAGCTAAGCGCAAAAAAACGATTCCTGTTAAGGTTGGCACTATTGCCATTGGAGGAAATAATCCTATTGCTATTCAGTCAATGACCAATAGTGACACCAATGATGTGGCTGCCACTGTCGGGCAAGTGAAAAGACTTGCAGAAGCAGGGGCTGATTTGGTGAGAATTACGGTTCCTTCAATGCAGGAAGTCCTTAAAATGTCACAGATAAAAAGCTGCTTGAAAAGCGACGGCTATTCTTTGCCGCTGATCGCCGATGTGCATTTTAATCCTAAAGTGGCGGAGGCAATGGCTTCTGTGGTGGAAAAAGTGCGCATTAATCCGGGAAATTATGTAGATAAACGTAATTTTAAACAGCTTGAATATAGTGATGCAGAGTATAAAGCCTCACTTGAGAAGATGTCTTTGCGGGCTGCCCCTTTGTTGGCAATATGCAAGGATCGTGGGACTGCTATCCGTATCGGGACCAATCACGGCTCTTTGTGCGACCGTATTGTAAGTCGCTACGGCAACACTCCTTTGGCCATGGCCATGTCGGCAATGGAATGGGTTGACATTTGTCGTAAGTATGATTTCCACAACATAGTACTTTCCATGAAATCAAGCAATGTAAACAGCATGATAGAATCGACCCTTTTATTATCGGAGTTTATGGAAAAGAGCGGCTATGAATACCCTTTGCATATTGGGGTAACTGAAGCCGGAGCCGGGATTGAGGGGCGGGTGAAATCAGCCGCCGGAATCGGAGCACTTTTATTGTGTGGGGTGGGGGATACTATCCGTGTTTCATTGACCGAAAAACCGGAAAATGAAATTCCGTTTGCCCGTCAAATTCTTGATGCCGTTGATGCTCTTGAGGATGATTTTTATTCCTTGGACGAAAACGGCCTGTTGACTTTTTCTCATCCTGAGAAGAATCCTGAAATGTTGATGGCAGAAGTTGCTGCCGTTTGCGGTTTCGAAAGTTATCACAAAAGAGTGAAGGATTTAGTAATCCTGAATCCTTTTTTCAGTAAACAAGACAATGAAAATCTGGCACTTGCTGTTTTGCAGGCTTGTCGTTTAAAGATGTCAAAGACTGAATTTATTTCGTGTCCTTCATGTGGTAGGACACAGTATGAAATTGAAAAGGTCTTGGCGTTGGTAAAAGAGCGGTTTTCAGACCATCCGGGATTAAAAATCGGGGTAATGGGTTGTATTGTTAACGGTCCCGGAGAAATGGCCGATGCTCACTTTGGCCTTGTTGGAGCAACAAAAGGCTTGGTGGCAGTTTATAAAGGAAAAAATAGAATTTCCGACATTATATCAGTGGAATCAGCCTTGGATATGCTGGAAAGAGAAATTGAAAAGTCGAATTTTTAGAAAGCTAAAATTCCGATTCCTACTTTGATACCAAACCAATATGCTCCCAAAATTTTTCCTTTAGCCCAAGAATTATTGGAATATTGGGGATAACTATAAAAATAATAATTAGAAAAATCAGGATCATATAATGCTGTTCTATAACCTCCAAATGTAGAACCAAGGGATCCGGCCAATGAAAGATGCAACCTGTTTAAAAGGAGCCAGTCTTTTCCAAATTCAATTTTACATCCTAATATTTTATCGATAGATGCAGCTTCATTTGGGGTATAATTATAAATGAAACAATCCATTTCAAATTTAAAAAACAAGCCGAAAGGGGCATGGGATTTCCCAAAATATTGCTTGTAAAAAAATCCAAAACCACCAACTTCTAAATCATCAACCCCATCAACTGAGGAAAATATCGGATTATTCTCATCGTCATAATATACAACTTCGTGTTCATATTGGGTCTTGAAAAAATGACCAACCACTCCTGCCGTGCCTTTTTTCCATGCAATTACTTCAATATTAGGGGAGAAGATATAATTAAAAGTATAATATTGAGGTTCTCCCATAAAAGAGTAATTTAGCCAAGCCGGGGAAAGAGAAATATCTGCATTGATGAGCACTCTTTTTCCCATGTAGCCGCAATTTTGAGAAAACCCACAGAGTACAGCAAAGGTAATGAACGTTAGAATAATCAGCTTCTTTTTCATGGATTATTTTCCTTTCTTTATTTGATAATATTTATTATATATAAATGAGTTTATGTAGCTTTGCCTTGATTCACTGCTTACAGAATAAGTATTGTTCATTGTAGTCTCTCCTGTTTCAGGATTAAAAACAATAAAACTTACATTGGTATAATAAGTTGGCATGATAACGTTAAGTAATAAAAAAGGTGCCGATGCAATTGACAATGGACTCATAAATAAGAAAGGAAATAGTTTTCCCATATTAAATCCATCGGGTCTCGTGTAAATTGAAATGATGTTGATTGAATTAAGTCCCATTTCCCCAATTACATTTGAGAAATCAGGTGCTTGATAAAGTATCATTTTGTTGAATTCGCTTTTTACAAAGTCGGTCTTAAATGCTTCTACCCTACAAAATTGATTATACTGGTCAGTATTTAGCTCAGTAAGCATTTTGTCTGAATAAAAAATATTATCGATTCCGATCTTGTCAACAGAATATTGAATTGTTTTTTCAAGATTTGTTCTTTCTTGTTGGTAATTTTTGTTTATGCCCGATATGGTTTTAGTACATGATTTGTTACTATATTTAATATAAATGGGTTTGGCAATCAATATTTTATCTACCTTAACAACCTTATCTTTATCGGCAATAATCTCATTTACTTTTTTGTCCTCGGAATAATTGAGGGCATCGTTAAGGAGTTTAACAAATTCAGGATCTTTTTTCAGATCAACCAGCATGTAATTGAAGGTCTTGAATTTTGCATTCGGTTTAATAAGGCTGCTTTGGCTCTTATTTTGCTGTTTGATTTTTTCATATTTACTGGTTGGTTTCTGCGTAGTAGTGTCGGGAGTCTCAACTTCATCAATAATATCTTCAGCATTTGTTCCCATCGGATAATCCGAGAAATCAGTATAATCCAGTTTGTTTCTTCCGACAAGGTCTCTTGAAATATCTGTTAAAATCGAAGTGATATAAACATTATTGGGATAATTCTTATGAATATTCCACAAATATCTTAAAGCTAAGAGATTAAATTCATTTTTGTTAAGTTTGCTCAAGAAATAGTTTACCTGTTGTTTCTCCCCTTCAATTGATTTATAATTTTCAATTATTTCACTAATTCCACCATAGGTTTTATGTTTAGAAATGCCGTAAAGCGCAGCTCCCATGGCAACATTAAGAAACTCACTGTTTGGGTGAGATTGCATGAGCACATGGGTATTGTATATGGCATCATCATATTCATGACGAGTAAGAAAAATATTTATCGATTCAAATCTTGCCAGTTCGCGAATTTCAAAAAAGAGCGATTCTGATTGCACAAATGTATTTCTACCGTCATTGTTCAAACCTGAAACAATCTGTTTAACATTTTCACGGCGCTTCATAATATTGGGGTGAGTGCTCATGGTATCAATATAATCTTCACGACTTCTGATAGGATTAATATTTGTCAGGAAGTAATTATCTGGAAACTTATAGAAATCGGTCTCAATAAAATTTCTGGGAAAAACAATCTCATCAAAAGGGAGATAGTCGTATTGGAGAACATCAAAAACACCGTCTAAAACAGAATAACTGTAGGGAGAACTTTTGTAGTAACGTTCGAGAGCCAGCCGATCGGCTTCCAATTCATTTTCGCGGGAACGATTGTGATACTTTAAATAAAATTCCTTGTAGTCATTAGATTTATTTTTATCCTTATAATCATTCAAATCCAGGATATGATGTTCTGCAAAATGGGCAATTTCGTGTGCCATGATGTATGCCAGCTCACTTTCGTTAGAAAGTTGTGCAATCAGTCCGATATTTATAAACATAATCCCTTTTTCTGTACAGTAAGCATTAACATCGGTTGACCTAACAATATAAAATCTGAGTTTCTCTTTCAGGTCAGGGTACTCCTTGAGCAAATTATCGGCAACAATGTTAACATAATCATTCAGCTTTGATCCATAAAGAATATTGCCACTGCCAAACTGTTCTTTGATATAAAAGTCAGAAGCGTCATTAATTTTAGATTTTACAAATTGCTTAAAATCAATAGGAATATCTCCTGAAGATTCCAGTCGAGTAAAATTGTCAATCGAGGGTTGAGCAAATAGCCCTATCGTGAATAAACAGCAGAGTAATAAACAATATTTTTTCATTAAAAAAATTAATTTGGCAATGTAAATTTAGAAAGAGAATTCGATTTTACAGAATAAGCATCAAAAACAATCTCATTTCCGTTGATAAACATAATTTGGTTATAGACTTTTTTAGCGGTATTGCAATCCATAATATTCCATTTAGTAACATTATCGTTTTCATCTATTTGAGTAAGTGTGACACAGGATTTTTTATTGATTTTATAAAAAGGATTCCCAATCTTGAATATTTCCTCATTTAGTGTTTCAGGAGATAAGTTATTTGTGTGGTCGTTGTAAATTAAATAAACATTTTTTCCATTATCAAATGCAGCATAGGAAACAAATAAATCTTCGGGACTTGAATATTGCATCCCAGACGTTGCAGATTGATTTTTTTTAATCATAAAATAGGAATCATAATCACCTCCGGGAGTAAAAGTATTGGTTAAAATATTTTTGGCATAACAGGTGAAAGTAGAAAAGCCATTTGAGTATGTATAATAATCGGCTCTCTGTTCTCCCATCATAATAATTTTCCCATTGTTAAGTTCGAAAATATAATCGCAATTTACTCTATGCTGTTGATTCGCAAGTTTAACTTTTACTGGATTGTAAACAAAAGTCTCTTTATAATCATCACTGAAGAGCTGATGGTTTTTATTTATTATTTCCAAAGAAATGGGATTAATGGTAAATGAAAAACTGCCGGTTGCATTTTCGTTAGGTGTTTCACTGTAATAGCCACCGATAAATAATTTTCCATTTTTTAAAAATTTCATTTTCATATCTTTGATGATTCCAAAATCAATATCATCGTATTGAATATCGGTTGAGTTATCTTCAACAGTGTATAAATGAAACTTATAATCGAATGATTTGTTTCCCTCTTTTGAGTATGAATCAATACAATAATAGACGATTCCATCATTTGAAACCTGCATATCGGCAATATTGAAATAGTTGTTTTCTAAAGAGGGAGTAGAGGTGGTCTGCCATATTACTTCACCATCATTGTCAAAGGTTGCCGTATATAAATCTTTAAGCAGACTTTTTTTGTCGGTTAGCAACATGGAAATAGCAAACAATTGTTTATCATTAGATGCGGCACAGATGAAAGAAGGGTTATCTTTATTTTCAAGATGAAAATCCAATATATCTTCAATCAAGGGTGCAGCAGTAATGTTATTTTTATCAAGAGTTGCTTTCTTAATAGTCAAAATGTCAGATTCTTTGTCATACTTTTTATAGAAAATAATAATTGATTTTATATTGTCAGCACAGTAAATAAAAGAATTATAATCAGGAATATTGATGTTGGCAAAGCTATAAGAATTCAGATTTTTACTTACTTTGAAGAGAACACCCTCAGGGAGATTCTTATTTTTATCAAAAAGGATTATGTTGGAGTTGTATTCGTTACTACAATAAATAAAAAAAGAGTCGTCTTCAGCTTCTGAAACAAAAGAATGGAAAGAATATTTTATGGGATTTGAAGAAACAACAAAATCGGGAATTGCCAATTGAGTCAGATTGACAATTCCCTGAGAAAATGTATTTACTACGCAGAAGCATAAAACTACTAGCAGAAATTTTTTCATAAAAAACAATTATTCCGCAAGTGTTATTTTAGAAATAGAGTTGGCTTTTTTACCGTAAGTAGCAAAAAAGATATCATTGTCATTGCAGAAAAGAATCTTATGAAGTACTCTCCCAATGGCTGAGCAATCCATTGCTTTTACTTTATTCAAACCACCATTTTCATCAAGTGTAGCTAAAGTCAGGCAGGAATTTTTCTTAATAAAAGAGAATGCTACATTTAATTCAAATAGTTCATCTTTTGTAGATCCCTTGAGCACATTGTCAGCGTTATCATTATAGAGCAGATAGATATTATTTCCCTTTTGAGTTGCATAATATGAAAGCAGAACTTCTCTCGGATCGTAAGTGAATAATTTTTGAAGATTGATTCCTTGGTGTTTTTTAAGCATAGTGAAACCTTCATATTCTCCTGCTGGAGTAAAGGAATTGCATAAAATATTTTTTGCAAAAATGACATAAGATTTTTCTATAGTATTGCCGTTTTGAGTAATAATTGTCTTAATATATTTCTGTTCTCCAAGCATTACAATATTTCCGCTTTCAAGTTCAAAAATATATTGACAAACTGCAGTATATTGTTGATTTGCATATTTTGTAGTAAGAATAATATCCGGACGGGGAGCACTGATATAGTCTTCACTGAATTGTTGATTAGTTCTGCTTGTAAACTCTTCATTAGCAGGATTAAAAATATAAGAGAAACTGCCTGTAGCATTACTCATCAGATTATCACTATAGTAACCTCCCATAAAAAGATTGCCATTCTTTAACAATTTAAGTTTCATGTCTCTTATTAAACCGTAAGAAACAGTTTCAGTAAAGAGCTGCCCCTCTTTTTCGTTAATCACATAGAGATGAATTTTTTCGTTTTCTGATTTAGGACCTTTATTAGAAAAAGAAGAAATTCCGATATAGGCAACTCCTTCATTTGAAACCTGCATATCTTCAATTTCAAAATTTTCGTTTCCTAAAGAAGGAATTTCTTTATTTGACCAAATTAATTCTGCTCCATTGAATACAGCTGTAAAAATTCCTGTGAAATCACCCTTAGCTGTCGTATGCAAGATGTTAATGGCAAATTTGCTTTTATCGGAAGATTTTGCAGTCAGAGTAACACACATATCCCTATTATCAAAAGGCATGTTGGTGAGTTCCTCAATATTGGCTTCTGCTCCAAGATTGTTCTTGTCAAAAACCACTTTCTTAATACTTAAAAAATCATTTTTCTTGTCCTGCACCGAATAAAAAGCAATGATTGATTCATTGTTGTCAGTACAACCTATAAATTTATAATCATCAGAAGGAAAACTGATAATGGAACTTTTAGCTGATTGAAGGTCGTTATCAACTTTATAAATGATTGCTTTTGTCACTTTTTTCGATTCCTTTTCTGCAGAGTAAACGAAAAAATAGCCTTCATCGCCTTCACAGGAATTTAAGTAATATTCGCTGGGGTGTCCCATGAATTCCATGTCAGCGGTTGATAAATGTTTAATTTGAACGGTGGTTTGGGCTTTAACGCCAACAAAAGCAATTAATAAAGCCAATAAAATCAGATTTTTTTTCATAATTGAATGTATTTAATGATTTAAAAATGTTTCTTTTCAGAAATACTACTAAAATGCAAAAATAAAAAAAATGTAATAAAAAAAATAATTATATTTGCTGTATTGAAAATAATCAAATATTTTATAGATTTTCGAACTAATATATTATTAAAATGTTACATAAACAATAATATTTAAAATTATAAAACAATGAAAAAATTTGCTCTATTGATTGTAATTGCATTTTGTTATTCAGTTTCATTAACTGCTCAAAATGCACATGAAGAGATGATTTCTATTGATAAGAAGAGTGTTCCGGGTTTCTCAGTAACTTTTCCGGACATGACTGTTGAGGCTGTTGAAGCAGCATTAATAAAAAAAATGGAAAAGCAGGTAGGATTGAAAGCATCCAAATTCAGTGGTTATATTGCCTATTTGAATCAGTCTGTGCCTGATTTAGGTCCTTTATACTATGATATTTATGCCAAAGTAGCTTCTGTGGGGAAAAAAGATAATAAAGCTACTGTTTTATATTTTTTTGTTTCCAAGGGCAATCTGAACCCAGTGACTTCAGCTTTGGAACCGGAAGTATATAATAATATTATAAAATTTCTTGATAATTTTGTTCCTTATGCAAAGATAAATGATGCACAAAATCTTGATATTATTTTAAATAATCAGCTTGCTAAAATGGAAAAAGAGAAAAAATCTCTCCTTTCAGAACAAAAGAAACTTCAAAATAAGCTGGAGGATTTGAATAAAAAAATTGCAGATAATGAGGCCATAATTAATAAGACAAAGAATGATATTGAGAATAATCAGATACAGCTTAAATTAATGGTCAAATAATTCTCTTTATTATTTTACATATGCAATAGTGATATATTCATTGAAATTATTGTGCCTTAACAATAATACAATCTTTTAATTTTGTTGAAAAACAAGGAGATACTTGTGTCCTGTTATAGAGCGATTTAGTCCTAAAACCTTCCGCTCCGATTTTAACAGTTTCTCTTCCGTATTGCAAATTGAGGCGGTCCATTGTTTCCATAAGTTTTTTCTTTTCTGCTCCGGGAAGAGGAACAAAAAGATTGGTCTGAGTGGAGGTGCAATCGACAATATCAGTCACAATCACGCCGGCCTGTTTATATAAGAAGTTATCTTTATAGATAGCCTTTAATCCTGTGAGAGCAGCCATTGCAATTTGGGATGAATCAGCCGTGCTTACAGGCAATTTGACAATTTTGGAATTGTAATAGGATGGCAAATCTTTTCGATGGCGGTTAGTCGCAATAAAAACCATCACAGTGTTGGCAGCGTTTGCTTGTTGTCGGAGTTTGCCGGCACAATTCACGGCATAAGAGGCAACAGCTTCCGACAAAGTATCATAATTGTCAATCATTGGGGAGAAACTGCGTGATGTACAGATTTGCTTTTTTTCAGGGGGATAATATTGAAATTCAATGCAGCTATTCCCATTTAGTTCACTCCACGTTCTTTCTCCCACAACGGAAAAATGCTTTCTAACCCAATCCTTATCGCATTGTGCAAATTGGAGAGCAGTTGTAATATTTGCAGAGATAAGAGCTTTAGAGTATTGGCGACCAATTCCCCAAACATCCTCAATAGGAAAATCGTGCAGGGCTTCTTGAATTTCGTGGTTATTTCTAGTCAGTTTGACAGCTCCTTGTTTTCCTATTTTTTTTGCATATTTAGCGGCTACTTTTGCCAGTGTTTTTGTTGGGGCAATTCCCATACTCAGCGGAATCCCAATTCCTTTGAAAACAGTCTGTACAATAGTTTCCCCATATTTAAGCAAATCAAATCTCTCAAAAGAACGCAAATCTAAGAAAGCTTCATCAATAGAATATATTTCGATATCGGGAACATAGCTGCCGAGTAATTGCATCATCCTTTGAGAC
The DNA here is from genome assembly GCA_019135895.1 of Bacteroidota bacterium. Classification (GTDB taxonomy): domain Bacteria; phylum Bacteroidota; class Bacteroidia; order Bacteroidales; family WCHB1-69; genus JAGVVH01. The sequence goes on from JAGVVH010000466.1 coordinate 29,991, forward strand.
ATGTCGCCGTAAAGAATATAATTAGATGAAAAGACAGTTACTAAATTATCCTCTATCAGTTTCTTTATTTGATACGCAGGGGTTCCCATCTTGATTCCCAAAGCTTTTGCTTCATTGCTTCGTGCAATAACACATCCATCGTTATTAGACAGAACCACAATAGCTTTATTACGCAATGCCGGATTGAAAACCCGCTCGCAGGATGCATAAAAATTATTGGCATCAGCAAGTGCAAACATCGTTGGGAATTAATGTTTTTTAATAGAGAAAGTGACTATACCCCAAATTACAAAGTTGTTTTCTTCAGTAACCTTGATAGATTTATAGTTTGGATTTGCAGGGACAAGCCAAATACAATTAGTATCTTTTTTAATAAATTTAAGAGTAAATTCCCCATCAATAAAACAGACAGCCACATCTCCCTCTTTTGGAGTCAGGGATTTATCAATAACAATTAAATCTCCGTCATCAATTCCTGCATTTTTCATGGAATCACCTTTAACTTTTCCGAAGAAGGTAGAAACAGGGTGTGATATCAGCTCTTTATTGAGGTCAATTCCGGTTTCAAGGAAATCCTGAGCAGGACTTGGGAAGCCGGCAGAAATAGGGTTTTCAATAAATGGAATTGATAATTCAACAGAATTATTAACAGAGATTATTTTGACATTACTTTCTTTATTTTCCACTATTTAGACGACTTAATTTCTGATTTCAGATTATCAAAATCGTTTTTTAGTTGGTAAAATTCGTCAAATAATTCAGGGAGTTTTTTACTGCAGGCCATTTCTTTCCATTTTTTTCGTGCGTCATAAGCCGGAACTCCAAAGAGAACAGTTCCTTCTTCAGTAACACTTTTGTCAATGGCGGACAAAGCCAAAAGGGTAGTGCGTTTGGCAACATATAAATCTTTGTTGACACTTGACTTAGCCCATAGAGTACATTCATCGTCCACATAAGTGCATCCGGCAATCGCACTCAGCGACCCAATCAGGCAGTGAGCTCCAATATAGGTGTCATGTCCAACCTGGACAATATTGTCAAATTTAGTGCCTTTACCAATAAAAGTATCTCCTGAAACTCCTTTGTCAATAGTTACATTACAGCCAATTTCAACATCATCGGAAATGATTGTACGTCCACAGGATTCAAGTTTTACCCATTCCGGATTTCTTTTTTGGAAATAGTAAGCATCAGCTCCAATCACCGAACCGGAATGAATAATTACATTGTCTCCAATAATGGAATTTGAATAAATGCTTACATTAGAATGAATAATGCAGTTTTTTCCGATGATAACATTTTCCCCGATAAAAGTATTGGGTTGAATGATTGTATTTTCCCCAATAACGGCATTAGCATTAATTGCCTCATTCTGACTTTTAAATTTGACAAAGTGGCGCACTACTTTAATATAATCGCGAAGAGGATCATCCGTAACAAGAAGCGTTTTCCCTTCAGGAACAGCAGCATCGTTATTGATCAGGATAACACTGGCGGTGCTACCAAGAACTTTTTCATAATATTTAGGATGGTCAACAAAAGACAAATTACCGGGCTCAACAGAATGAATTTCATTGATTCCGGTAATTAAATTATGTGTATTTCCCTTTACTGTAATATTCCCTTGAATTATTTCTAGTAATTCATTCAGGGTTAATGCTTTTTCAAATTTCATATTATTTTACTCTTTCCGAATATTTATTGGTACGAGTATCAACTTTAATTTTTTCTCCGGTTTCAATAAAAAGAGGAACAAATACTTCTGCACCGGTTTCAACAATAGCTCTTTTAGCTGCGTTAGTAGCAGTGTCACCCTTAACACCGGGTTCAGTATAAGTGACTTCCAAATCAACAAAAGGAGGAAGTTCGCATGATAGGGGAGTGTCGGTATCAGTGTGATACATAATTTCGACAGTTTGCCCTTCTTTGAGTAATCCGGTATTATTGATTAATTCACCTTGAATTTCAAGTTGTTCATAGGTTTCATTATGCATAAAAGTGTATGTGTTATCACCTTCTTTATATAAAAACTGATATGGTCGGCGTTCTACTCGGGCTAATTCAATCTTCACGCCTGCCGTAAAAGTGTTTTCCAACACTCTACCTGTTTTTAAATTTCTAATTCTGGTGCGAACAAAGGCCGGACCTTTACCTGGTTTAACATGCTGAAATTCAACTATTGTCCAAAGTTCATTGTTAAATTCTATACATAATCCGTTTTTGAAATCTGCAGTTGTTGCCATACTTTTTAAATTAATAAAAGTTATTTTAGAGGCTGCAAAATTACATTTTTTTCATCCTTTCTTTTATCTGTTAACAATTATTAAGAATTATGACAACCTTCAAATAATGATAATTATTGAATAAATTATTGAATAATAAGTTGAAAAAATAAAAAACCTCGATTTATAATCTCTGCGAAATTTTGGGGATCACCTGATTTTTCCATTGAGTAAAAGTGCCCTCTTTGATTTTCAATCGGGCGGTCTTTATCAGGTCGAGATAGAAATGGAGATTGTGTAAACTTCCAATCATAGGTCCCAGCATTTCATTTGCAGTGTACAGATGTCTTAAATAGGCGCGGGTATACTCTTGATCTGCAATGAGGTCACTGTTTTTATCAAGGGGGGTGAAATCGAATTTCCACTTTTCATTTCTCATGTTCAGAACTCCATCCCAGGTAAATATCATGCCATTACGGCCGTTTCGGGTGGGCATAACACAATCAAACATATCAATACCCATAGCAATATTTTCGAGAATATTGGCAGGGGTTCCCACTCCCATAAGGTAGCGTGGTTTATCTTTAGGTAATATTTTGCAACAGATATCAGCCATTTCATACATCAATTCGGTAGGTTCCCCAACGGAGACTCCTCCAATTGCATTCCCTTCACAATTCATGGATGCAATAAATTCTGCTGATTTAATTCTTAAATCCTTAAATACGCTTCCCTGTACAATTGGAAAAAGAGTTTGCTGATAGCCATATTTGGGCTCAGTTTGATTGAATCTGTTGATACAACGTTCAAGCCATTTATGGGTAATGAGCATAGAATTCTTTGCATATTCAAATTCACAAGGGTAGGGAGTACACTCATCGAATGCCATTATGATATCAGCCCCAATAATGCGCTCAATATCAATTACTTTTTCAGGACTAAAGAGATGTCTGGAGCCATCAATATGAGATTGAAACCATACCCCTTCTTCCGGTTTAATCTTCCGTTTGTGACTTAGAGAAAAGACCTGAAATCCACCGCTGTCAGTGAGAACAGGCTTTTCCCATCCATTAAAACGGTGAATGCCACCTGCAGCTTCCAATACTTCTAATCCGGGGCGTAAATAAAGATGATAGGTGTTACCTAATATGATTTGAGCTTTGATCTCATCCTTTACACTTTTAATATGAACTGCTTTAACTGCCCCGACAGTTCCTACAGGCATAAAAATGGGTGTCTCAATTATTCCGTGGTCAGTTGTGATAGTGCCGGCTCTCGCTGAACTTTTTTCGTCAGTAGTGTTAATTATAAACTGCATTTTGTTAGTAAATTTCGACAAAAATACATCATTTATTCTAATCTTTAAAATATATTTGTTTTTCAAATCATAACCTATTAATGTTTTTCATGCTACAAAATTATCTTCCAGAATTATCTGCTATTGTATTCGGTTTTTTTGTCATTCTGCAATTACTCTATTATTGGTTGATTTTTGCCAGATTTTCATTTCATAAACCGACTAAAATAAAAGATATTCAGCAAAAACCTGTATCGATTGTTGTATCAGCCAAAAATGAAGCTCATAATCTTATTAAATCACTTCCTGTTTTGCTTACTCAACAATACAATGAATTCGAGGTGGTATTGGTAAATGATAATTCTAACGATGAAACAGAACAGGTTATCCGAGATTTTATGAGTACCTATCCCCATTTGAAACTGGTAAATCTGACCTCTTCCGTGACCAATATTCAGGGAAAGAAATTTCCTCTCTCAATAGGTATCAAATCTGCAAGTTATGACACCATTCTTCTTACAGATGCGGACTGTGTGCCATCTTCTTCATATTGGTTGCAAAATATGGCGAAGCACTTTGTCGGGAAAACGGAAATTGTATTGGGATATAGTACTTTTGAGAAAAAAAAAGGTTTTTTGAATATGATGATTCACTACGATACCCTTCATAGTGCAATACACTATTTTTCTTATGCCTTGGCTAAAATACCTTACATGGGAGTGGGTAGAAATTTAGCCTATTCCAAATCATTGTTTTATCATCAACGAGGTTTTGCTTCGCATAATCATATTAAATATGGTGATGATGATATTTTTGTAAATCGTGCTGCTAATGACCGGAATTGTGATATTGAGTATTTTAAAGGAGCTTTTACTGTATCACGTCCTAAATCAGGTTTTAAAAGCTGGTTCCTTCAAAAAAAACACCATACTTCGACTCGTAGATTTTACAAACCAAAACATAAGTTTTTACTCAATTTTTATGGGTCTTTAATGCTTCTTTTTTACATCTTATTTGCGGTTGCAATAATTTATACCCGATATGATTATGTTCTTTTATCAGTTGTAATTGCTCTTTTTGTATTTAAATCTGCAATGCAATATGTGATTTTTGGCATGGCAGCAGCAAAACTTGATGAAAAAAGAATTGTACCTTATATTTTGATTTTTGATATATTGTTTTCAGTTCTTAATCCTTTTATATTTTTGACATCTAACTTATTCCAAAAAAAATAATGGAAAAAATTGATCACTTTACCGATAAAGCCAAGCGAGATTATTTATTGCTGAGAGATGCATTGGATAATGGCAATCAAAAAGCGTATGCCCAACTGATGAGCTATTATCGCGACCCAATATACTATTTGTTGTTAAAGATGATCAAAAATCCCTATGATGCAGAAGATTTAACTATTGAGGCTTTTGGAAAGGCTTTTCGTAATTTGGATCGTTATACTATTGATTATGCTTTTTCTACCTGGCTTTTTAGAATTGCGGTTAATAATTGTATTGATTTCCTTCGTAAGAAAAATTGCACACCTTCTTGTATTGATCAGGACATTTGTGCCTGTGAAAATAGCATGCAAGAATTGAATAACCCTTATGAGCAAAATACTCCGGAAGATACCTTTATGGAAAAACAACGTATTACGATGATGCGGTGGGCTGTTGAGCAACTTCGCCCCAAGTATCGCACTTTAATTGAATTACGCTATTTTGAAGAGTTGTCCTACGAAGAAATTTCTAAGGAGTTGAATATAAGCATGTCGAATGTTAAGATTCAACTTTTTCGTGCAAAGGATATGCTTTCAGCCATTATGGGCAATATGAAACATTCTATTTAACCTGATTATTTTACTTCTCAAGCAAATTGTTCCCAAACGGGTCAATTTCGTGAATTTTATAATTAGGGGTTGTGAAAAATATTAAGGATGTGGGAACATTATTCTTGTAATAGGTAAGAGATACCATAAATAAAAGCAGTTTAACATCATCGGTATTGTCGTTATTCATAATTTCCAGAAATGATTCAGAAGCCTGATAAACCTCATTTAGTGTATATTCTATCTCGACTCCCGCATTTTGATTGCCGGATTTCATGGCAGCATTATACTGGTTTTCGTATTCTATTTTCATATTTTCCAACATCTCAAGCATGATTTTAGCATATCCCATTGCTGTGATGGTATCAATTTTAACAATCTTAACCGAATCCATTTGTTCTGATTTAAGATATTCGTTGCTCACTTCGAGCATTCGGGTTTTTAAAATATCCTGATCCGTTTTCTTTTTACACGATTGAGATGAAAAAACAGTAGTGATAATTAAGGCAAATAGCAACAATTTTTTTATCATAACTATAAATATTTCTATTAGATTATCAATTTTACTTGAAGATATATACAATATAATTAATAGATTATGCCATATTGTGTAATATCAAAATTTTTAAGATTAGAAGGTAAAATCTCAATTTTTCCGAACTGATAAATAGGAACTATTCCAAATTTGTGCTTGAGCATATCATCATTCCATAATGAGACATTGACAGGTACAGATCTGCGAATGCGAAAACCATTATTGGGCTTATATTTTTCGTCTTCAGATTTTTTTTGCATCAAAGAGAACCATTTTTCATTAGAAATTTGAGGCTCAAGAAGCAGATAAAAATTTTCTGCGCTGTCAGAGGAGCTGTTTTGAGAAACACCATTTTCCCGATTTATAGAAAAAAGAGAAATTCGAGTGTCGTTTGCATCAGGAACAATATTCATAGAATAGTGCAACTCTTCATCAATAGAAAACCCGGTAAATAGGTTAAGATAATTTTGTTCTGTACGGTTAAGTTCGCTAATCATCAATTCAATAGCTTCTTTTGTATAGGGAACTTCTTGTGCCCCTATTAATAAGTCATAGCGATCTTTTCTGATTTTAGCAATATAGTCTGCGGCTTGTTGTGCTTGTTGCTCTTTGGTCTTTGAAATCATTTTTGTTTGGCTAACCGGCACTTGAGTTACAACGCCATTGATAATTTTTGTTTCTACAAAAGAGTCATCAGTTTCTGTGTATGCAAGGTCTGAATAGTATTTGAAAAAATCCGGCATTTTAAGAGTAGAAGTTTCATATTGTTGAAGTTGCAAAGTTGATTTCTGATTATTATTTTTTGAATCATAAATATGGGCAAGATAATCATTTTTAATTTGCACAGGAGTCAATTCGACAGCATAGATATATTGGTTATCTGGAATTTCATAAGAAGTCAGGGAAACATCCTTTACTTTATAAGTTGTCTTATTATCAGTGATAACATTAGATAGCCCAAGAAATTTCTCTGCATAGTCAGCATAATAACCTTTAATCTCTTTTGTTTTCACAACCGTAACATTCACCTGAATGACAGTTTTAGGTAGTAAATAGTAAAAACTATAATTATTTGGCAGAATCTGATTGCTATCGGCAAGTGGGATAACTTGTTTTTGCCCGAAGAGGCAAAATGCGGGCAAGAAAATAAACAGGGCTAAAATTAATTTTCTCATAACGTTATTTGTTTATAATTTCAATAGAATAATTTTTTTTGCTGATTAACAGCATACTCAAAAATATAAGCAGGCCATTAAAAATAAGCATTTCAAACCCAAATTTGTATCCGGAAAACAGAACTTCGGAATATTTAGAGATAAAAAAACATATTGTGGGAATCAAAATTGCGATAACGGGAATTAACGGAGGATATTTAATAGTACGTTTAGTGAAAATTCCAAAAGAAAAAATGCCCAGAATAGGACCATATGTATAACCGGCAATGGTGAATAAAATCCTTATTAATGCGTCATTGTGGTAATTTGAAAAGATAATTATAATTGATAGAAACAGGAGTGAAATGACAATATGTACAATTCTGCGAACCCAAAGTTGTTTTTTTACTGATTTATATCTTTTTTCAATATTTAAAAAATCATAACAAACGGAGGTTGTCAATGCTGCAAAAGTTCCGTCTGCACTTGAAAATCCTGCGGCAATCAAGCCAATAACAAATACGATAGCCGTAATTTTTCCGAGATGATTAAAGGCCAGTTCAGGAAATATCCGGTCGGTGGGCATGGCGCTGATGTCAACTCCCAGTTTGTTTGCATAGACAAGAAGAAATCCCCCAAGCAAAAGAAACATTGCATTGACGACTACCAATATTCCGGTAAAGGTTAGCATATTACGTTGAGCATCTTTAAGATTTCTACAGGTTAGATTTTTTTGCATCATATCCTGGTCTAATCCGGTCATGGCGATGGTAATAAACATTCCGCCGAATATCTGTTTAAGATAGAAAGTGTTTGAATGCCAATCTGTTTGAAATACTTTTGTATAACCAGCATTATTCATGGAGCTCCAGATATCGGCAAAAGGGCAATTCATTTCTCTGAAAATGATGATGAGTGTTATGATTAATGCGGTAATAAGAAAAGTAGTCTGCAGCAGGTCTGTCCAAATCACAGTTTTGATACCACCCCTGAAAGTATAGAGCAGAATTATGAAAATCATGATGATGGCAGTTAACCAAATAGGAATTCCCCAATCATCAAAGATGAAAATTTGAAGAACAAAAATTACCAGATACATTCGTAGTGCTGAGCCGACAAGTCTGGAAATAATAAAAAGCAAAGACCCTGTTTTATGAGCTTCAATTCCAAATCTTTTGCCTAAATATTCGTATATGGAAACTAAATTCATTTTGTAATAAAGTGGTAGGAGGATATAGACAATTGAGAGATATCCCAAAATATATCCCAAAACAACTCCAAAATAGGTGAATTGGGTCGTCGCAACATCTCCGGGAACCGACATAAAAGTTACTCCTGAAAGCGAAGCCCCAATCATGCAATATGCCACTACAAACCAAGGAGATTTACGGTTTCCGGTAAAGTATGTGTTATTGTCGGCTTTTCTTGAAGTAAGCCAGGATACTAAAAATAAAAGAATGGTGTAAATAATAAAACAGACGAAGATAATGGTGCTCATATAATTCTATTCATTTTAGAAAGGCAAAAATAACATTTATTCATCAGAATAATGCCAACTCAGCATAAAAATTATAAATCTTAAATAGTATAATACTATTTATTTTTGCGTTAAGATACTGTATAAATATTCACTCAAAAGAAATGTAAGGCAAAATTTTCTCCATTAATTCCGGATAGGCATGGGTGGCTTTCTGTAACTCTTCTTTATTGCTGATTTTACCTTCTTTTTTGCGATAGTTGAGGATTGACTTGCAGAGATAGCTGTCGAAATAAGGATGCTTAATAAGATCTTTATAATCAGCCTTGTTAATCACTATTTTTTTTATTTGATCCTGATTGATATAAAAATATTTCTCCATGTGTGAGAGTTCGATATTTTGCATGATGTAGATTTCTTTCATTTGTTGAAAAGAGTAAAAGCCCCCAAGTCTCTCTCTGTATTCAATAATTTTTTTTGCTCTTTTAGAGCCAAATTGAGGAACAACGCAAATTTCTGTTGTGTCACAACTGTTTAAATCAATCTTGATAATGGCATATTCTCGCCGCTGATTTTGTTTCTTATATTCTTCATAATTGAGGCCGATTTTTGAAGAGTCTTTTGTGAAACGATTATATTGAGAATAATGGATATAATGATTCTTATCTTGATTTATAGCATATCTGTTCCTATAGTATTCATTTTTTATCAGTCGTTCATTATTTATTGAATCTGATATTTCTTGTTGACGTTTTTCAAATGCTTCAATTTCTTTTTGAAAAGAAGTTGTATTCCAAGAACTTTCTTTATGATAATCATATAGGTAATAAAAAATAAAGGAAGCGATAATGATTGATACAAGGAAAATTGCCGCGATCCATTCGCCGGAGGTGAAATGAAAGAAAGATTTCATAATAATTGAAGAGAAATGATTTAGTTATTTGATTGTAAGTGAATTGAGTGTTTAAATGAGTAAAATTATTTTTTATCTTTTTTGATTAATTTGAAAATAAATAAAACCATAAGACAAGTTACCGGAATATGAACAAACAACATTAAGAGTAAAGCAGTAGTATTCATTGTTTTAATATTTATTTGTTTTAACTCTTTTTCTTGATGCAACAATCACAAAAATGGAAATAAGTACAAAAAGTAAAATAAGATAGTATCTTGAGAGGGAAATATAGAGGGCATTATTTATAAATCGGCCTTTCATTATTGGGTCTCCAGTCGAAATGAGATCCCCTTCTTTGACAATAGGTTTATTCCCTGCTTTAACTTCATATTGTTTGATATAGCCAAATTCTTCCCCTTTTTCATTTGTACAAGAAATATTCATAAATAAGCTGCCTTGAACTTCATATAAGTTTTGATAATAGCCATTAACTTCTGAATATAGAGTATCTGCAATCCATTGACTATTAGGGCCTGCATCTTTACCTTGTATTTTGCCAATCAGACTTGATTTGTCAACTTCCCATCCACTAAAACTAAGGCTTGCCCAGTTATCATTGGCAGGTTTGATAAGGGCGGAGATGAAAATGATAATGAGTAGAGTAGGGGTAATAAATTTTAGAATATATTTATATATTTTGGGAATTTTAATATCTGCCGCATGATTAAATTCTTTCCAGCTATTATTGATGCCATGTGACCAGGAAAAGAGGATGCATTCAACCATTGCGAAAAAAAAGAGGGAGACAGTTCCCGCCCAGTAATCATATTCGTCAAAGACCCCTTTATTATAAAAGATAACTGTTGGTAAGCCCCAAATAAGAATAATAATTCCGATAATGACCGCTGATTTTTTCTTATCAATATTAAATTCGTCTTTAAGAAAACTTTGGGCAGGAGTGCACATAGCCAAAGAAGAAGTGATCCCTGCAAGAAAAAGGAGGCCAAAAAAAGCAACTCCACACAAAAGAGCCATCACAACACCCCACTTTTGAAAGAGGAAAGGCATTGTTTGAAAAGCAATTCCGAATCCGCCTTCATTGGCAACCATTGATTTAACACTATCTAAACCGAAAAAGCCTACTGCTATTGAGAGCAGAATGGTCCCTCCGAGAACGATTTCAACAAATTCATTGACAAAGCTTGTAGTAAGAGATCCTAATGCAATATCTTCATCATGACTCATATATGAGGCATAGCATTGAATACACCCCATTCCCACTGATAGGGTAAAAAATATCTGACCGGCAGCTGCAAGCCATACTTTGGGATCCAGAAGTGAAGAGTAGTGCGGAGTCCATAAGAAATTTAATCCCGCCAGTCCTGATTCAACTGCCCCGTTAACACCTTCTTTAATTGTCACTCCTTTAATAGCTAAAAAAATACCAAAAACAATCAAGAGCGGAACCCCCCATTTTGCTACAACTTCAATGCCTCCTTTTAGCCCTTTGCTTAATATCCATACATTAAGGGCAAGGCAAAAAACAAATGCAATAATATTTTCAAAGGGAATGCCGCTGTGAGTAGTAGAAAGATAGTGATATTCAGTAAAGATCTGCTTTATTTCACCCTGTGACATGTGGTTAAAAGTGCCGATAATGGAATGGTAAATATATGAGATTGTCCAACTTTCAAGATAACAATAATATGAAGCAATCGCAATAGTTGAAAAAATGCCAAAGACTCCAAAATATCGCCATGCCCTGCCTTTCCCCATTCTTCCCATAATAAAAGGAGTGGAATGGTCCCCAAACTGTCCTCCGTAACGACCGATAGTCCACTCAACAAACATTAAAGGTATTCCCAGCAGCAATAAGCAGACAATATAAGGAATAATAAATGCACCTCCTCCGTTTTCTACAGCCTGAACAGGAAATCTAAGAAAATTACCAAATCCGACAGCATTGCCGGCCATTGCTAAAACTATTCCAAGCCGACTGCCCCAGGTTTCATTAGTAGTTGCCATATTTTTTCAAAAAAGTTACGGCAAATATAAAAATTATTTAACTTGGAATAAAAAAAAATTAAGCTGTTATATTTTTCTTTTGGACAAGAAAAAGCCCTGTAACGACAATGAAGATTCCAAAAATTTTATTTACCGGAAAATTCTCGTTTAAAATAAAAAAAGATAGAATAGCTGTGATGACCGGAATTAAATTTGTAAAAGTGTTAGCTTTTCCTAATCCAAGATACCGAAGCCCTTTGATGTAAAATATGAAAGCTAATGATGAACAGAAAACAGCCAGAATGATTAAAAATAATAAATTTTGAAAACTGTCAAGGGAAGCTATCCCGTTTGAAATTTCTTCTTTAGTGTTTAATAATAGAAATAGGGGTAAAAATAAAAATAGCCCAATAAAATTTTGATAGGTTATTACAGCAACAGGATGGATTGTCTGCGGAATTTTTTTTAAGGTAACACTATAGGCAATAGAAGTCATAACAGCGCAAAAAGCGAGCAAAACGCCGGTCATGTTTCCGGCAAGTTGTGAAATACTTGGAGAGAGCATCACTAATATTCCCCCAAAAGAAATAATAACGCCAAAAAAATTTAATTTTGTAAAGACTTCTTTGAAATAATACTTGGAAATTAGGGCAGTAAATAAAGGTATTGTTGCAATAATGATAGATACTACTGATGCCTCACTGTATTGTAAACTGTATGTTTCAAAAATAAAATAGAGAAAAGGTTCAAAAAGGCTGAGAATTAAAATTTGAAATATCGATTTTTTTGGAATTATAAGTTCTTTCCGAAAGAAAATCAAACATATTGCAATCATCAATATGGAAGCAATCACCAACCTGAAAAAAATAATAAAAGTCGGGGTTTGAAATTCGAGAAGGTATTTGGTGAAAACAAAAGACCCACCCCAAAATAAGGCAGTGAAAAATAGTAATAAAAAGTAAAAAGGATCACGATTCTTCATGGTCGAAATTTTAATTCAATAAAAAAGAGGATTGAAAAACCCTCTTTTTTATTGAAAAAACCTTCTAGTATTTATTCAGCTTCTTCACCTTCAGTTTGTTCTGTTGGTGCTTGAGCCGGTAAATCTCTCTTAAATTCATTTTTTGTCATAAAAGCAACGACAAGACACATTATCATAATGGCGGAGGCCAATCCCCAAGTGGCTTTTTCCAAAAAGTCTGTTGTTTTTCTAACACCCATGATCTGATTTGATGATGAAAAATTGGAAGCTAAACCACCTCCTTTTGAGTCTTGAATAAGAACGAAAAAGGCTAAAACAAAACAGGCTAAAATGACTAAAATAACTATTAACGTTAACATTTTAATTGTATTTAAATATTATTATCTTTTTTATTTTTTATTTTTTCAATTTGGGTTGCAAAGTAACTACTTTTTTCCGGAAAATGCAAGCTCAATTTTTTATAAATTTTCATAGCCTTCCCATAATACCCTTGCTGTGCGTATATAATTGCTAATGTTTCACTTATAAGATTCGGGTCTTCAATTAAGCTGGATTTTCCATAGTTAGTGCTTCCATCATGTTTCTCGGGATCAAAGTGAATTTTCGGAGGATCATTGCTAAATTGGTCAATTAAATGATCTAATACTTTTTCTTCTTCTTCTTTAGGAATTATTTTTTGTGTAAAAGTAATGACTTCTTCATCAGATGAATGAGCTGTTGAAATTGATTTAGGTTTTAATGTATTAGTAATGGAATCTGAATGGCTGTTTTTTTCTAACTCTTCATCTTCATAAATTTCTGATTCTGCAACATAATTATTATCAAATTGATATTGATAAAATTTATTGCGATCAAGAAGGGACAATAATAGCTTGGCTTTTACTTTTTCAAATTGATTTGAATGATATTTCTTCAAAAGTATCAGGTAAACGAAACTAATCATTTGAGAAGCAGGATATTCTATCATCATTTCCTCAAGCTGTGCAAGAATGTTTTTTTGTTCCTGAAGAGATACTGTCTTGTATTGAGATAAAATCGTACGGTCAATTTTCATAATATATTATTTTACCAATTCACAAAAGCTTTGTTGAATATGTCATCAGTGAGTGCTTCGTTTATGGCATTAACTAAAGAACTTTCAACAGAGGTGAAATTTTGAGTGCTTAAATAATCTGCATAGCGAGAAAATGATTGGTCAAAACTTTTGGTTTCGTCAAAAGTATTTGTGAAAACAACATGCACAGTGATGGTAAGTCGGTTCATGGCAGCAGTCTCATTTCCTTGAATGGCAACAGGAGAAATGGTGTAGTTGGTGATTTCTCCTTCAATGGAATAATCTCCGGCTGAATTGATAATAGTGAGCGGAGTCTGACTTTGAATCATATCTTTAAGAGCATTGGTAAATTCCTGACTGAGGGTTGGATTTACTAATGAGGAGTTGTTTATAAAGGTTTGAACATAGACTGTTTTGGCTTTCGGATCAATATCTCCTCCGGTTAGTGAAACAGTCATGCGACATGCAACTAAACTGTTAATAAGTAAAATCGTACTCTTTGATTTTGCGATAAAGGGTCCTCTCAGAGATTCCCAGTTCTTCAGCTGCTAACTTTCTCTTATTGCCATGCTTTTCCAATGCTTTTTTAATAAACTCTTTTTCACTTTCCAATAGGGAGTAATTATCATCCAATACGATTGAATCGTCAAGTTGTTCAGTCAATGGGTGATGAGTTGAATAATGATATTGAGGAGATCCGGAGATGTGAAAAGATGCTTCACTATCAGCTTTTTTTATGTCATCAATATAGGAATGTTGAAGGGCAGGAGCATGGATGTCCCCCTTTACTATCTGATTTACAATGGATTTTAACTCTGATACCTCACGTTTCATATCAGCGAGAAACTTAAAAACCAATTCCCTTTCAAAATGTTCTGTCTTTTCATTATCGACCTGAAGAAGCATAGGAACACTTGAAATATTTTTATTGACTAAATAGTTGCTTAAGGTAACTTCATCAATCAATCTGTTTTTTTCAATCAGGGACATCTGTTCAGTGATATTTTTCAATTGACGGATATTCCCCGGCCATAAAAAGTTTTTCAGTTCTTCGATAGCTTCATTTGTCATTTCTAATTGAGGAAAACGGTATTTTTCGGCAAAATCGGATGCGAATTTTCTGAAAAGTAAATAGATATCCTCTTTTCGTTCACGCAGAGGCGGAATATGTATGGGAACAGTATTGAGTCTGTAGTATAAATCTTCCCTGAATTTTCCTTTTGATATTCTGTCCAAAATATTGACATTGGAAGCAGCAACAACTCTGACCTTAGTCTTTTGAACTTTTGATGAGCCCACTTTGATAAATTCTCTGTTCTCTAAAACTCTGAGAAGTCTAACTTGTGTTGCTAAAGGTAGGTCTGCTACTTCATCAAGAAAAATGGTTCCTCCGTCAGCTACTTCAAAATAGCCTTTTCTGGTTTCAGTTGCACCCGTGAAAGAACCTTTTTCATGCCCAAATAACTCAGAATCAATAGTTCCTTCAGGAATGGCACCACAATTGACAGCAATGTAGGGTCCATGTTTTAATGGGCTGAATTCATGAATGATTTTTGGGAAAGATTCTTTCCCAACGCCACTTTCACCTGAAATCAACACTGATAAATCAGTAGCTGCAACTTGGACAGCAATATGAATAGCATAATCCAATGCAGGATCATTCCCGATGATTCCAAATCTTTGCTTAATACCAATGATATCAAATTCCATTACCTACAGTTACAATTTTCTGATTTATTAAAAAATGCAGAAGATTAATATTCCAATTACCAAACATTTAATGGTCTTTCGGCCATCATTTTATTTACTTTCTGGCGAATAGCGTCAATATTTGCCTGATCTTCAGTATTACTTAATACTTCATCAATAAGACCCACAATAGTATCCATATCATCTTCTTTAAGACCACGGGTAGTGACTGCAGGAGTTCCAACGCGGATACCGGAAGTGGTAAACGGGGTTCTACTGTCAAAAGGAACCATATTTTTATTGATAGTAATATCGGCTTTAACCAGCGTATTCTCGGCTACCTTCCCTGTCAAATCAGGAAATTTTGTTCTTAAATCAATTAACATTAAGTGATTATCAGTTCCTCCGCTAATAACTTTATAGCCTCTTTTCATAAAAGCAGCGCACATAGCCTGTGCATTTTTCTGAACTTGTTTAACATATGCAAGATATTCATCGCTGAGAGCTTCTCCAAAAGCTACAGCTTTGGATGCAATAACATGTTCCAGCGGTCCCCCTTGAATTCCGGGAAATACTGCGCTGTCAAGTAATTGTGACATTTTTTTAATTTCTCCTTTTGGAGTAGTTAATCCCCATGGATTGTCAAAATCTTTACCCATCATAATCAAACCGCCTCTTGGTCCTCTTAAAGTCTTGTGTGTTGTAGTCGTAACAATATGGCAGTAGGGCATCGGGTTATTAAGCAAACCACGGGCAATAAGTCCGGCAGGATGTGAAATATCTCCCATCAGAATAGCTCCAATTTTATCTGCAATCTCTCTCATTCTTTTCCAGTCCCAATCGCGAGAATATGCTGAAGCTCCGCCAATGATCAATTTAGGACGTTCCCGAAGGGCAACTTCTTTCATTTTATCATAATTAATAGTACCTGTTTCTTCATCAACACAATAGGCAACAGCTTTATAGAGAATACCGGATGAATTAACCGGTGAACCATGTGAAAGATGTCCGCCGTGAGATAAATCCAAGCCCATGAAGGTGTCTCCGGGTTTTAAGCAAGTAAGCAAAACTGCCATGTTGGCCTGAGCTCCGGAATGAGGTTGAACATTTGCCCATTCAGCGCCAAAGAGTTCTTTAATACGATCTATTGCAAGTTGTTCTGTCTGATCCACAATCTGGCATCCCCCATAATAACGTTTTCCGGGATAGCCTTCGGCATATTTGTTTGTCAAAACCGAGCCCATGGCTTCCAGTACTTGTTCACTAACAAAATTCTCCGAAGCAATCAATTCAATTCCTGAAGTTTGCCTTTTACGTTCTTTTTCAATTAAATCAAAAGTTACTAAGTCTCTTTTCATATTTTAAATTTTTTATTGTGTCAAATAATTAAAATGCAAAATTACATTTATTTTTCAATCATTCTATGTCAGAAGGTATAAAGAATTATTCGTAAATGCCTTTCTTTTTCCCAAAATGATAGGAAATGTAGGCGCATAAATAAAACGGATTGGCTTTTCTATATGCAAATTGCTGAATATAAGGAAAAACCATATCAATAGTTGCTCCTACTTCAACAGCATGAATGACCATATCTTTGTCGCTGAAATCAAAATTGAGGCCTGTTTTGCAATAAAACCCGGGTCTTAGTTGGGTCTCAAGAATCCCTTCAAAAAAAGCAGCCCTACCAATAATATTGTCAATATTGTGAATGGTGGGGGCATAACGTTCAGTCACTTTATAAACAGAAGTCCCGTCAGGAGTATAGTAGACCACTTCGAGGTAAACAGGTAATCCCATTCCCAAAGAAAAGCCACCTGATAGGGTATATCTAACCTGAACACCGCCCCAGTAAGGTTTGTGGTTAAGAATCCGCTGATACCCGTAGCCGGCTCTGAAAAAAAAGAGATCTACCAATTTGCCGTAACTGTATGGCGTCGCATTTTCATAGTAAATATTTCTTGTCCTGACAGCCTTTGGATTTTGGTTGTATGAAAAATTAATTTCCCAAAAATGTTTGTTGTAGTAGTCAGGAGTCCATCCCTGCTGAAAACCTAATCCACCGCCTGCTGTGTTTAAAAATAACTCAATTGTCCATTCACTTCTGGTAACAGCTGCTTTTTCAGGTTCTCCAACATCCTGACTTATAAGAGCGTTACTAAAGAATAAAAAAAGCATGATTAAACATGCTTGTGTTATCCTTTTTAGAAAAAAAACAGACGATGCCATTAATTATATATCATTTTGCGATGCCTGGCTATTTTCATATTGTGAAACATGGCCATAAGCAGGGCATTTTTCCTGAGCTGAACAAGAAGAAAAAACTATGATTCCGGATACAACAAATACTATTAATACAATAAATTTCTTCATTTTCGTTATTTTTTTAACTTTGCAAAAGTAACGAAAAAATGGAATTGAATATTCTATAATTTATCAATAGTATGCTTTAAATTATTTAACTAATTGAAAAACAATATATTATTTTTATTTTTGCTAATTATTTTTATGATAGGAAATCCCCTGTCAGCACAAAAAAATGTTATTGTAATTAACGAAAATAATGCTGTTTTACCGCTTGTAAAAAAAAGCATACTTCCTTCAAAAGTTAAATCCTGTGCAAAGCTTTATTCTAAAATTCCAAAATTTGTAGATTATTATCATTCATTAGGTTATCTTGCTTTTTCTGTTGATTCCATAATGGAGGATTCTGCTGTGTGCAAGGTATGCATTTTTCAGGGAAATCAATATAAATCAACTGTAATTATTGTTGAAGAGGCTGAAAATAATCTTATTGAGGAGGCAAATTTATCTTCTTACAGTAAGAATGGCTTGTTGTCTTTAGGAAATTATCCCACGCTCTCCGGAAAACTTATTGATTATTATGAAAACAATGGCTTCCCATTTGTCGAGGTCTATTTGGATAGTCTTTCATTACACCCGGATTCAATTATATCCAGATTAATTATTGATAAACATGATTACATTACGTTTGATTCTATAATCCTTCAGGGAGATGTGAAATTGTCCGGGAGTTTTTTATATCCATACCTGGGTCTCAAAAAAAAACAAAAATATAATGAAAGTTTGATCAGAAAGATTCCTCAGTTGATTTCTGAACTCGATTTTGTTACGGAAGTTCGACCGGCAGGAGTTGAATTTATTGAAAAGTCAGCTTATCTATATCTCTATCTGAATAAACTGAAAGTAAATCAGTTTGATGGCTATTTGGGTATTATTCCTGAAGAAAGAAATTCCGGAAAATTTACGCTTAATGGTGAAATAAGTCTTAGTTTAAACAATGTTTTTACATTAGGAGAATCATTGAATTTGCTTTGGAGAAGCCCTGAACGCTATTCTCAGTATCTTAATATAAATGTTGATTTTCCGTATTTGCTAAAGACGCCTTTTGGATTTAATTTTAATTTTATTTTGGATAAAAATGATACTTCCTATTTGACAATGAATTATATTGTCGGTCTTCAATATTCTTTTCAGGGAAATAATTATCTGAAAGCATATTTTGATTATTCAACTTCTGCAATTCTTGCTGCCGATTTGCTGGTTGTGGATAATGAAAATATTAATTTTGCTGACTACAAAAGATCAATGTATGGTGTTGAGTTTAAATATAGAAAACTAGACTATATTTATAATCCTCATAAGGGATATTCATTTCTACTCAATGCTTCGGTGGGAAATCGGAAAATTGTTAAAAATAGCAAAGCTGATGATAGCTTTTATGATGGAATAGAAATGACCAGATTGCTTTACAAGTTTTTTGCAGATCTGAATGGATTTATTCCTTTACATAAAAAGTGGGTTTTGGCACTCTCGGCAAAATTGGGAACTTTAATGGGTAGTGCAAATCTTGTTAATGAACTCTTTAAAATTGGAGGATTCAATACCATTCGCGGATTTAATGAATTTGAAATAAATGCCTCTACATATGCTGTCGGGCAATTTGAATTGCGATTTATTTTTGCAAGAAAATCTTACCTGAATGCATTTTTTGACATAGGGTGGTATGAAAAGAATATTGCCGGAAAATATCTTAATGATACCCCTTTCGGTTTTGGACTTGGAATAGCCTTTGATACCAAAGCAGGATTGTTCTATTTAATGTATGCTTTGGGAAGCCAATTCAATAAACTTGCCTCACTTAAATCCGGAATATTGCATTTTGGAATTAAGGTGAATTTCTGATTTTTTA